>NZ_KL370794.1:7061-172073 GCF_000701565.1 Selenomonas sp. FC4001
GACGGGAAAGCATTACCAGCCACCGGGCTTGTTTTGTACATTACATTTATATGCTAAGACGCAAGCGTCAAACGCTACGAAAAATCATTGCCAATCTCCTGCGCTTAGTGTGATTGATTTTGCGCAACTTTCAATTCGTGCCAAAAGAAAGGCGGGCGGGGAAGGCGGTTGCTTTCGGCAGTGTTAGACAAGCCTGTATAAGCAGCCGAAAGTAATTGCCTTCCCCGCCCGCCGGCGGATTGCATCGAACTCTAAGCGAAATCTTATTTCTTTTCCTTGCGTTCCTTGGCGCGTTTCTTAGCAGCCTCTGCCTTGGCCTTGACTTTATCGTCAATCTTCTTGGCCTGCTGGAACTTGGCGTAATCCACGCCCATGCTGGCCAGTTTGTGCTTGATGGTCATCATGGGGTGGGACAGGAACATGCGCTTCTGACTGCCGTTCATGATAGCCATGAATTCCTGCGACTGTTTGGCACCCAGGCATTCTGCAGCTCTATCGCAGCGGTCGCAAATGGGCTTGGTGATGCCGTAGGGGCAGCGGCTCATTTTGGTCAGTACCGTGGCCAAAAGTGCCGTGCACTTGGGGCAGAGTTTATCGCCCTTGGTATCGTGGTGGCTGTGGCAGTAAACGCCGAAGGTCTTTTTGATGTTGGCCTTTTCCTTCGGAATATTGTTTTTGATTTCTACCGGCTTGCGCTTGGGCAGAAAACGCGAAAAAATGCTCATTCTCGTATCACCTTTCGATTATGGATATATAATACACCCTTCTATTTTAATGGCATTTTAAGATAAAAGCAAGGGTATAGGACGAATGAACTCTTGACCTGTGGTTGTTTTTTAGTATAATTTAAGATGTAGGATTGTATATTACACAGAATTGAGGGTGGAGAAAATAGGATTCATAAAGACACATGGAAAATTGATTACCAATATATTAGTGGTACTTTTAGTGGTGGCAGCAGTATATACCAAGCTGCAGGAAAACGGTATGGATTCCCTGTTCAAACTGACGGATTTGTACATTCTGGCAGGGGGCATTTTAGGCTTATTGCTGCTTCGTTTTATCGGTCAGCGTCGGAAATAACAGCCGCTAGAGGTACGGCGGTGTCAAGGAGGCCAACATGGCAGACCAGCAGAGTGGGAGCCTCCCCCCGGATATGGGGGGGCTGCAGGCACAGTCCCTGAAGAAAATTTTAAGCAACACAATCAGTACCATTGAGGACAACAAGTCACAGATTTTTGAAATCTATGAGACTGCCCGCTCGGAAGTGGAAAGCAGCCGCAAGTTGCTGGAGGATTTGCGGGAGCAGACCCGGCAGACCATTGAGCGGGTGGACGGACTCTCCAAACAGGAACAGCAGGAAAAGCAGAAGCTGGTCAAGGTCAGCAGCAATTTCCAGGATTATTCCGAGGAGAAGGTGCGCGAATGCTATGAGTCTGTAAAGAATGTGCAGGTGTCTCTGGGCGTAGAGCGGGAGAAGGAAGCAAATCTCCGCGCTCAACGTGATAAATTGGAGCTGCGCTTGCGGAATCTGCAGACCATGCTGGCTCAGGCTGAGCATCTGGCATTGGCTGTGGGGTCGGTGTTGTCCTATCTAAGCACCCAGGTAAACGGCGTCATTTGGAAAATTGAGGCGGTACAGAAAGAAAAATTTGTGGGCGCACGTATCATCAAAGCCCAGGAAGAGGAGCGTTACCGCATCTCCCGGGAAATGCATGATGGTCCGGCACAGGATTTGGCCAATATCATTTTCCAGACCTCCATTGCCGAAAAATTGGTGGATTATGACCCGGATGAGGCCAAGCGTACCCTGCAGGAAATGCGTCAGCAGATGCGGGATTGCTTAGGCAGTGTGCGGGAAGTCATCTTTGATATGCGTCCCATGGCTTTGGATGATTTGGGACTGGTGGCGGCACTCAATCAACTGATTGGCCGTCTGGCTTCACGCGGAACTTTGGCCATTGATTTTTCCATGGATGGCAAGGTTTACGAACTGCCTAAACATGTGGAAATTGCCATCTTCCGCATTGTGCAGGAGGCCCTGAATAATATCTACCACCATGCAGATGTCAAACAGGCCAAAGTGCGCCTGCTCTATTCACCAGCGGCTGTTTCGGCGCTGATTGAAGACAACGGCAAGGGCTTTGACCCGGATGCCAAGGACGAAGTTCAGAATGCGGATGAGGACACGGAGGACGTGGTAGAGACCAACCACCATTTCGGTCTTATGGGCATGCAGGAGCGGGCCAAAATCATCGGGGCAGAACTCAACATTACCTCGGCGATAGGAGAAGGCACGCGGGTGCATCTGCGGGTGCCCTTGCATGAACCTGTGCAGGAAGCCAAGGATGTAAAGGTGGTCAAGACGCCAGCAAAGAAAAAAGGCAAAGGCAGATGACAGATACGAAGAACGAATTTCGAGCGCCGGTGGCGGAGGCTATGAAGGCCTACGCGGGAGACGGCGCTCTCGCATTTCATACACCGGGGCATAAGCAGGGGCTGGGAGCACATCCGCTCCTGCAGGAACTCATCACCCCGCAGGGGCTGCGTGAAGAAGTTTCTCTGATGGAGGAACTCGATGACCTTCACGAACCCACCATGTGCATAAAAGAAGCCCAGGAACTTGCGGCAGCGCTCTATGGAGCCGATGCCGCTTATTTCATGATTAACGGTACCAGCGGGGCCATTCATGCCATGATTATGGGCTGCTTAAAGCCCGGCGACAAGGTACTACTGCCGCGCAATGCGCACCGCTCCATGATTGGGGGGCTGATTCTGGCAGGAGTGAGCCCTGTCTTTATTCAGCCCCGCATTGACAAGAAGCTGGGCATTCCCATGGGCCTGCAGCTGGCAGATATCGTGGCGGCGGCAGACGAACATCCCGAGGCCAAGGCCCTGCTGCTGGTCTATCCCACTTATTATGGGGTGACTATTGACTTGTCAAAAGTGGCCGATTTCGTCCATAGCCGCAGGATGCTCCTGCTGGTGGACGAGGCCCATGGCCCCCATCTGAAGTTCAGCGACAGGTTGCCCCTGCAGGCTTTGGATGCCGGAGCGGATATGGCGGCCCAGAGCACCCATAAAATTTTGGGCTCCATGACACAGACTTCCATCCTGCTGGCCCGAAAAGACCGCATTGATTTGGAACGGGTGCGCTGTGCGGCAAGTCTGCTGCAGTCCACCAGCCCCAATCAGCTGCTGCTGGCCTCGCTGGACATTGCGCGGCTGCAGATGGCAGAGCAGGGCGAGGAATTGGTGAACCGAGCCGTAACGCTCGCGGAAAAACTGCGGCAGGCGGTCAATGCGATTCCGGGGCTCTGGAGCTTCGGTGCAGATTATCTGCCTGCTGGCGAATCGCTCGACCTGACCAAGGTCACCGTGAGCGTCCGCGGCTTGGGCATTACCGGCGTGCAGGCAGAGTCCATCCTGCGCCATACGTATAAGATACAGTGCGAGCTTTCCGATGCTTACAATCTGCTCTTTATCATTTCCTATGCGGATACGGAAGCGCAGGTGAAGATTTTGGTGGAAGCCCTGCAGGGATTGGCAGCGCAGTTCGCAGATGCTGATGAATTGACCCTGCCGGTGGAAATCCCACCGGTGCCTGCTGTGGGCATCCGTCCCCGCGAGGCCTTTTTCGGCGGGCGGGAGACGGTGGACTTTGAAGAGGCGGCGGGCTTAATTGCCGCCGAGCAGATTATGTTCTATCCGCCGGGGATTCCCATTCTGGCACCGGGGGATGAGATTGAGCCCGAGGCCCTTTACTATATTCGCACCATGCAGCGGCTGGGGTTGAAAGTTGTGGGCCCTGCAGACAGTACACTGCAAACCATTCAAGTTGTGAGGGATAACCGATGAAAGGTAAACTGATTATTATAGAAGCAGGGGACGGCAGCGGCAAGGCCACCCAGACCAAGGCGCTCTACGACCATTTGCAGGCAGACGGGCATAGGGTGCACCGCATTGAGTTCCCCGATTATAAAGATGATTCTTCGGCGCTCGTGCGCATGTACTTAGGTGGAGCATTTGGGGAAAAGGCGGCAGATGTAAATGCTTATGCCGCATCCACCTTCTTTGCGGTAGACCGGTTCGCTTCCTACCAGCGCAAATGGCGGGATTACTACGAAGCCGGGGACATCATTCTGGCTGACCGCTATACCACGAGCAACATGGTGCATCAGGCGGTCAAACTCACGGATAAGACCGAGCGGGAAAATTTTTTGGACTGGCTTTGGGATTTTGAGTTCACCAAGATGGGCCTGCCTGTGCCGGATAAGGTGATTTTCCTCGATATGGCTCCGGAAGTGGCGGATAAACTCATTGCTGCTCGAGCTGAGGAAACGGCAACCAAGAAGGATATTCACGAGCGGGATACGGATTATCTGCACCGCTGTCACAATGCTTATCTGGAACTGGCAGATAAGTATAAATGGGATAAGGTTATCTGTAACGAAGGAAATAATCCACGGAAAATCGAAGATATCCACAGAGATGTGTATAAACTTGTGGATAAGTTACTAAAAGAGTAAGGAGTTTTCAATGATAAAGGAAGTTTTGGTGGTGGAAGGCAAGATGGACGTGGTGGCCATCGACAAGGCTGTGGAAGCTGACTGCATCATCACCGAAGGATTCAATCTGAAAAAACAGGCCCTCAAGAATATTGAGCAGGCCTATAAGAAACGCGGCATCATCATTTTGACGGACCCGGATTCGGCTGGCGAGCGGATTCGCTCGTATCTGACCAAGCGGTTCCCAAATGCCAAGCACGCCTTTGTGCCTGTGGAGGATGCCACGGATAATGACGATATCGGCATTGAACAGGCCAAGCCCGATGCCATTCGCAAGGCGCTGGAAAAAGTTCGCACCATGGACTGGGAGCCTACCAACAATTTCAGCGGTGCGGATTTGATTGTCAATGACCTGTCCGGCGCCAATGCTGCCGCCAGCCGCCGGGCAAAACTCGGAGCCAAGTTAGGTTTGGGCTTTGCCAATGCCAAGACCTTTTTGAAGCGGCTCAATCATTACGGCGTGACCCGGGAAGAATTTGACAAAGCCGTAGCGGAACTGAATGCAGAAGAAGCGGAGGAAAATAAATGAGTGATAAAGCCATACAGCCGAAGATTGCCAGCCGGGAGGTAACCACCCATATCCTCAAGGCGTTCGGACTGCGCATGAGCAAGAAGCTGGGCCAGAACTTTTTGATTGACGGCAGCATCGTGCAGGGTATTGTGGATGCGGCGCAGATTGCAGAAGGCGACCGAGTGCTGGAAATCGGCCCCGGCATTGGCACGCTGACTCAGGGCCTGGCTGAAGCTGGTGCTGATGTCACGGCAGTGGAGCTCGATAAGAAACTGCCAGCTGTTCTTGCCGAAACTCTCAAGGGTTACGACAATGTACGCATTGTGCCGGGGGATATCCTAAAGGTCAACATTCCGGAAATCATGGGCGATAAGCCCTTCAAGGTAGCGGCCAACCTGCCCTATTACATCACGACGCCGATTCTGATGGCGCTGTTGGAACGCCATCTGCCCATCACCCATATGGTGACCATGGTGCAGAAGGAAGTGGCCTTGCGCATGGTGGCCAAACCCGGCGGCAAGGACTACGGCGCCTTGTCGGTAGCCGTGCAGTATTACACCGACCCGGAAATCGTATTGGACGTGCCGCCCCGTTCCTTCATCCCTGCTCCAGAAGTGGACAGCGTGGTTATCGCCTGCAAGGTGCGAGAAACGCCTGCGGTACAGGTGCAGGATGAAAAGATGTTCTTCCGCGTGGTGAAGGCCGCCTTCGGCCAGCGCCGCAAGACTCTGGCCAACGCGCTTAAAGGCGGCGGACTGCCCAAAGAACAGGTTCGCGACGCCATGGAACGCGCGGGTATTGACCCGACGCGGCGGGGAGAAACGCTTTCCCTGAATGAATTTGCACAGCTTGCTGATGCATTTAGTGATTTAGCTTAGCATAGCGATGTAAACGAATAAACTTGCAAAAAATGCCTATCTGCTCTTGCTACTATGCAAAAAATGTTATACAATTAGGTTCGTGTATTGTATTAGGAAAAAATAAGCTAATTATAGCAGAAAGCAGGTAGGTTATGGCTGAATCGATTTGGTCCATCCTGCCGCCAGTTATCACCATTTTACTGGCTTTGTGGACAAAGGAAGTCTACATGTCCCTGATTATCGGTATCTTCTCGGGTGCCATGCTCTTTACGGGGGGCAACTTCTTGGAATCCACGCTGACCATGTTTAAGGTTATGGCGGACAAGGTGGGCGGCAATGTCAACATCTTGGTATTTTTGGTAATCTTAGGTATTTTAGTGGCGGCAATTACCCGCAGCGGTGCTACCAGCGCCTATGGTGACTGGGCAGCCCGCACGATTAAGGGCAAGCGTCAGGCTTCTCTCATTACGGCGCTTTTGGGGTTGGTCATTTTTATTGATGATTACTTCAACTGCCTGACTGTAGGTACGGTTATGCGCCCGGTGACGGATAAATTTAAGATATCCCGCGCAAAGCTGGCCTACATCATCGATGCTATGGCAGCACCTATCTGCATTATTGCGCCGGTGTCGAGCTGGGCGGCGGCTGTTGGTTCTTCTCTGCCGGAAGGCTCGGAGATTGATGGGTTCTCCCTCTTTATCCAGACGATTCCCTTCAATCTCTATGCCTGGCTGACGCTTATCTTCCTGTTCTTCATCATTTGGACGGGCAAGGACTTCGGCGCGATGGCGCATGACGTTAAGCGCAGCAATGAAAATTTTGAGATTCCCAAGGAATATCAGGGAAATGGCGAAGTACACAAAGACCAGCAGGGCAATGGCCAGATTATTGACCTGATTCTGCCGCTTCTGGTGCTGATTGCGGCCTGCGTTTACGGCATGCTCTACACCGGCGGAATTCACGAGGGCAAGAGCATTGCCGAGGCGTTTGCGGACTGTGATTCTTCCAAGTCTTTGGTACTGGGTTCCTTTATTGCCTTTGTCTTTACGGGCCTTTTATACCTGCCTCGCAAGGTCATTTCCTTCAATGCCTTCTGTGACAGTTTCGGCTGGGGCTTCAAGGCAATGACGCCGGCTATCTTCATTCTGTGTCTGGCTTGGACGCTTTCGGGCATTTGCAGTGATAAGTATCTGAACCTGGGCGGCTTTGTCGGTGGCATCGTCAGCGCGAATGCGACGCTTATCATGCTGCTGCCGCCGATTTTCTTCCTCGTGGCCATTGGTCTGGCTTTTGCGACCGGCACGAGCTGGGGAACTTTTGGTATTTTGATTCCCATTGCGGTAGCTGTCGTAGGTGCTGACCCGCAGATGCTGACCATCTGTGTGGCCGCTATCCTCTCCGGTGCTGTGGGCGGTGACCATGCTTCGCCGATTTCCGATACCACGATATTGGCTTCGGCCGGTGCCCAGTGCGACCATTTAGACCATGTGAGCACCCAGCTGCCTTACGTGATGACGGTAGCCGCCTGCTCGCTTATCGGCTATGTGGTGGACGGCTTTACCGGCAATGGCTGGATGGGCTTAGGTGCGGCGCTGGCATGCCTGCTCGTAGCGATGACGGTTATTTCCAGTAAAGTAAAATCATTAGATAAATAATGTGTCAGATAGCAGTGAATCTTGTCGTTCACTGCTATTTTTTTGTGGGCAGAAAAATGGAGTCATTGACAGAGTTTCTTGACAAATTTAATAATTTGTATTAATATTGGCATTAGATTTGAATATATTTGGGAACAGGTGTCCTACGGACTTAATAGGGAATCCGGTATAAGCCGGAGCGGTCCCGCCACTGTAAGGTGGAGTCCTGCATCATTTTGTCACTGGGGTAGATAAGCGTACCTTGGGAAGGCGATGCAGGATGATGAAACCGAGCCAGGAGAACTGCCTGTTCTGACATCACCGTGACTCTGATTTCAGAGTTGTGCCTGCGAGCGATGGGTAGGGGATTGAATCTAGCGTGGGGTATTCAGATACCGGCGGTTTTTTACCGTGGGTCTGTTTGGCACGATTATTAGACGGCAATCTTTTTGCATTCGCGAAAAGGTTGCCGTTTTTTGTGTGTTTACCCCGAAAAAGAGGAGGCTGTGCTATGAGTAACGAAACCGGTGGCGAGCTGGACCTGCAGGCCATTTTGAAAAAGGCCGAACAGCAGACAGACTTTCCCGATGTTCCCTTGGACGAGTTTACCCCGCCCACTTATGAGGAGTGGAAGGAAGCCTGTATCGCCCTCTTGAAGGGAGCCCCCTTCGAGAAGAAAATGTACACCAAAACTTATGAGGGCATCACCTTCGACCCTATGTATTTCCGTAGGGACACAGAAGACATCCTGCCCAAGGATTCTTTCCCCGGCATGGATGATTTCCTGCGCGGGGCCCAGCCCAGCGGTTATTTGGGTAAGCCCTGGGGCATAGCGCAGGTTTGTGATGAAACCATGCCTGCTGAGAACAATGAACTCCTGCGCCATGAACAGGAGAAAGGTTCCACCATCTATCATATCAAGCTGGACAGCGCGAGTTTGAAGGCGCAGGATGTGCGCACGGCAGCAGCCCCTGGGGATGAGGGCGTGTCAGTGACCACGCTGGATGATATGCACACCCTGCTGAATGGCTTGAAGCTGGATAAATATCCGCTGTATCTCTATGCCGGTGAGTCGGCACTTCCCATGTTGTCGCTGTTTGCCGGTGCCCTCAAAGCCTCTGGCCAGGATTTGGCGAAGGTACGGGGCATCGTTGGCGCTGACCCCTTGGGGGAATTGACGGCTGTTGGCAAAAACAGCAAGGCCGTTTCGAGTCTCTATGATGAAATAGCCAAATGTGCGCAGTGGGCCGTGAAGAATGCACCGGGTCTGAAGACTGTCTTTGTGCGCAGTGATGTGTACAGCCGGGGCGGGGCCAATGATGTGCAGGAGTCGGCCTATACGCTGGCCACGGCGGTAGCCTATCTCAGGGCCATGCTGGAACGCGGCCTGACCATTGAGGAGGCTGCAGGTCAGATTATGTTCGGCTTCTCCATGGGCGCCAACTTCTTCCTGCAGATTGCCAAACTGCGTGCTCTGCGTCCGCTTTGGGCACAGATTGTCGAGGCCTTCGGCGGCAGCAAGGATGCCCAGCGCATGCATATCCATGCGAGACCGGCGCTGTTCTTCAAGACCGTCTATGACCCGTATGTCAATATGCTCCGCAATACCACGGAGATTTTTTCCGGTGTCGTGGGCGGTGTAGATTCCTTTGAAAGTTCGCCTTTTGATGAACCCATCCGCAAGGGGGATGAATTCTCCCGCCGTATTGCGCGGAACGTGCAGATTATTCTGCAGGAGGAATTCGGCCTGCTGCAGCCCATTGACCCTGCAGGCGGTTCCTGGGCAGTAGAAACGCTCACGAAGCAGATGAAGGAAAAAATCTGGGCAGAGTTCCAGGTTATCGAGGGCAAGGGCGGCATGCTCGCCGCTTTGCAGGAAGGTTATCCGCAGAGCGAGATTGCTGCCATCCTCGCCTCCCGCTTCAAGGCTTCGGAAACCCGCAAGGACCGCATTGTAGGCAACAATATGTATCCGAATATGACGGAAACTTTGCTCGACCCGCGGCCTGAGGATGTGGAAGAGAACAAGAAACAGCGCAGGGCACAGGTAGAGGAATACCTGGCGGATATGGATGAGGCCTTTAAGGCGGAAAAACTTACTGCGCTGAAAACTGCTATGAGTGTGGAAACAGCTATAGAAGCGGCACAGGCCGGGGCAACCACGGCAGAAATTGCTGCTGCCTTTGCCGCAGCGGCCAGTGAGGAAGTAACGGCCATTGCACCGCATCGCTGGAGTGAACGCTTTGAAGCCCTGCGCAAGACGACGGAGGATTACAAGGCTGAGCACAATGACAATGTTAAAATCTTCCTGGCCAATATGGGGCCCATTCCGCAGCATAAGGCCAGAGCGGATTTCACCACGGGATTCCTGCAGGTTGGCGCATTTGAAGTGCTGACCAATAACGGCTTCCCCACGGTGGATGAAGCCGCGAAAGCCGCCAAGGAATCCGGGGCGGATGCGGTGGTTATCTGCTCCACGGATGCAACTTATCCCGAAATCGTGCCGGAGCTGGCACCGAAACTTCATGAGGCACTGCCCAATGCTACGGTCTTCCTGGCTGGGGCAGCACCGAAAGAATTGCTGGATACTTACAATGAAGCAGGCATTGATGAATATATTTCCGTCAAGGCCAACTGCTATAAAATCCTGCAGCTCCTGCAGCAGAAGAAAGGGATGATTGCATAATGGGAACTTACCAGAATCCTGATTTTACCAATATGAGTCTGCGGGAACCAACGGGAGCCGATGTGAAGGAGTGGGAAAAACTCTTTTCCGCACAGGCTGGAGCAGACTTTGATGCCTATACCCGCCGCACGATGGAACATATTCCCGTAAAGCCGCTGTACAACCATGACGAATACGACCATATGAACCATCTGGACTTTGCCAGCGGGATTCCGCCGTGCCTGCGTGGGCCGTATTCCACCATGTACGTGTTCCGTCCTTGGACGGTGCGCCAGTACGCCGGTTTCTCCACGGCGGAAGAATCCAATGCGTTTTACCGCCGCAATTTGGCCGCTGGTCAGAAGGGCCTGTCCATCGCCTTTGACCTGCCGACGCACCGCGGCTATGATGCGGATAATCCCCGCGTGGTCGGTGACGTAGGTAAGGCCGGCGTGTCGGTCTGCTCCATGCTCGATATGAACATTCTGTTCTCGGGGATTCCCCTTGACCAGATGTCCGTATCCATGACCATGAACGGTGCAGTGCTGCCGATTCTCGCCTTCTTTATCCAGTCCGGTGTCGAACAGGGCGTGGATAAGAAAATCATGGCGGGCACGATTCAGAACGATATTCTGAAAGAGTTCATGGTGCGTAACACCTATATCTATCCGCCGGAAATGTCCATGCGTATCATCGGCGATATCTTCGAGTATACGACGAAGTACATGCCGAAGTTCAACAGCATTTCCATTTCCGGTTACCATATGCAGGAAGCCGGGGCACCTGCCGATATCGAATTGGGTTATACGCTGGCCGATGGTCTGGAGTATATCCGCACCGGTATCAATGCCGGCCTGCCGGTGGATGCTTTTGCCAAGCGTCTGTCCTTCTTCTGGGCGATTGGCAAGAACTACTTTATGGAAGTGGCCAAGATGCGGGCGGCCCGTGTGCTCTGGGCGAAAATCGTCAAGTCCTTTGGCGCCAAGGAACCCAAGTCCATGGCCCTCAGAACGCATTGCCAGACTTCGGGCTGGTCGCTTACGGCGCAGGACCCGTTCAACAACATTTCCCGTACGGCCATGGAAGCCATGGGCGCGGCACTCGGTCATACCCAGTCCCTGCATACCAACGCGCTGGATGAAGCCATTGCCCTGCCGACTGACTTCTCGGCCCGCATTGCGCGCAATACGCAGCTCTATATTCAGGATGAAACCAAGGTCTGCAAGATTATTGACCCCTGGGGTGGTTCCTACTATGTGGAAGCCCTCACCAACGAAATCATCCGTCGTGCCTGGGCGCATATTCAGGAAGTCGAGGCCTTGGGCGGCATGGCCAAGGCAATTTCCACCGGCCTGCCCAAGATGCGTATCGAGGAAGCGGCAGCCCGCCGTCAGGCACAAATCGACTCGGGCAACGAAACGATTGTGGGCCTGAACAAGTACCGCCTCGAAAAGGAAGACCCGCTGGAAATCCTCGCCATCGACAACACCGCTGTGCGCAATGCGCAGGTGGAACGCCTCGAAAAACTGCGGCGTGAACGCAATGAGGATGATGTGCGCCGGGCGCTTGAAGCGATTACGAAGGCTGCAGACAGCCGCGACAACGGCAACCTCTTGGAATGTGCCGTGGAGGCGGCAAGAGTACGCGCTTCTCTGGGCGAAATCTCCGACGCTGTGGAAAAGGTTTCTGGCCGCTATCAGGCGGTTATTCATACCATTTCGGGAGTTTACTCCTCCGAGTTTACCGACAAGACCGAGCTGGATAAGGCCCGGGCTATGGCTGATGAGTTCGAGGAACTCACGGGCCGCCGTCCCCGTATCTTCGTGGCGAAGATGGGACAGGATGGCCACGACCGCGGCCAGAAAGTTATTGCTTCGTCGTTTGCGGACATGGGCTGGGACGTTGATGTGGGCCCGCTCTTCCAGACGCCGGAGGAAACGGCGCAGGATGCTGTCGATAACGATGTGCACATGGTGGGCTTCAGTTCACTGGCGGCGGGGCATAACACCCTCCTGCCCCAGCTGGTGGACGAATTGAAGAAATTAGGCCGTGAGGATATCATGGTCTGCATCGGTGGCGTTATCCCTGTGCAGGACTATGACAACCTCTATCAGCATGGGGCAGTGGCTATCTTTGCTCCGGGCACCAATATCCCGGAGGCGGGCATTAAGCTCTTGACGCTGTTGATTGACCGGGCTAAGGAGGAACTGGCCGAAGAATAAAGATAAGCCTTCCCCTATGGGGAAGGCTTACAAGGAGGCAATGATGGAACAAAAGTATACGACATCAAAGCCAAGCTGGGTGCCGGAGGAAAAAAACGATAAATTTGCCTGCTCGGTCATGGGCGGCATTGAAGGCATCAAGGACACGACCGTGGGCAATATCAATCCCGCCCTGCAAAGCGGGAAGATGAAGCCCAAGAAGCGGCTCGTCATGTCCGAAGATGACTATGTGGACGGAGTCTTAAAAGGGGATAGAATGACTTTGTCCCGGGCCATTACCTTGATTGAAAGCAACAGTCCCCGCCACTTTGCCAAGGCCCAGCGGGTGCTGCAGCGGCTTTTGCCCCATACGGGGCATGCCTTGCGCATTGGCATTACCGGCGTACCGGGGGCAGGCAAAAGCACTATGATTGAGGCCTTCGGCAATATGCTCTGCGATGCCGGGCATAAAGTTGCGGTGCTGACCGTTGACCCGACAAGTTCTGTAACGAAAGGCTCCATACTGGGGGATAAGACCCGGATGGGGACATTGTCCCGGCGGCGGGAGGCCTTTATCCGGCCTTCCCCTGCGGGGGGAACGCTGGGGGGCGTTGCCCGCAAGAGCCGGGAAACCATGCTGATGTGCGAGGCGGCAGGTTATGATGTCATCATCATTGAGACCGTTGGGGTGGGCCAGTCAGAAACCACCGTGCGGTCGATGGTGGACTTCTTCCTGCTCGTGGTGCTCACCGGTGCCGGAGATGAATTACAGGGAATCAAAAAGGGAATCATGGAACTGGCCGATGCCATTGTGGTCAACAAGGCCGATGGGGATAATCTGGTCAAGGCCAAGGTGTCGCGGGGGCAGTATGAGCGGATGCTCGAATACATCCGCCCGGCAACCCCCGGCTGGCCCACCCATGCTTATATGTGTTCGGCGATGGAAAAGACAGGCCTTAAGGAACTCTGGGAAGTCATCAAGGGCTTTCGGGAGAACACGCAAAAGAGCGGTGTCTGGAATAAGCGCCGGGATAGCCAGCTGCTCGACTGGATGCACAGCATGATTGACGAGCATCTGCACAATCTCTTCTTTGAAGACCCGGTGATTACAGGCCGCATGCCTGAGGTCAGGGGCGCGGTGCTGGATGGCACTATTTCGCCGACGCAGGCCGTGGCCGAACTTGTGAAGCTCTTTGATGTGGAGCGGGCGGCCCATCGGCAGGTGGATATCTTCCATCCCGAACAGGAAAAGGGGTGAGTGTCGTATATACAAAGAAAATCTATTTTTCCGGCGGGGACTTCCATGAACTGCAGGAAGTATTTGCCCATGTACCGGGAGTGGTGTCAACCTGCACAGGTTATATCAATGGGGACAGGGATACAACCTACGCAGATGTTGCTGCGGGTGAAGTCAAAGCCTATATGGGCGTGGAAGTCACCTACAATCCCAAGAAGATGGATATTTCGCAGCTGCTGGATTTGCTCTTTGGCGTGGTGAATCCCTATGTGCCCGATGGTCAGGGAAAGGCCCGTGGGGAGATGTACCGGGGGGGAGTTTTCTACGCCTCAGCCGAAGATGAACCGCAGGTGCAGCTGCATCTGAACTTTATTGCGAATCGCGGTAAAGCGCCCGTTGTGGGCAATGCCGGACTGACGGTGAATGATCCCAACAGCAATCCCAAGCTGGCGCGAAAATTATGTGCCATAGCGGCACCCTTGGAAAACTTTCAGCCAGCAGAGGCTGAACATCAGGATTACCTTGCACGTCATCCTGAGGCAGAGACTTATATTGATTTTGACAAATTGCGGGCCTATGTGAAATTTTGACAGACAGACTGGTACAGATTGATTTGGTATTTTGCTGTTGAAATGAATTGGCAACAGCCTATGAAAATCGATGTATTTTCATAGGCTGTTTTTTGTTGAAAAAATATGTAGTTTATATCCCCCTGGGGAGCTTGTGAGAATATTCGATTTTTTTTAGAATAGACTAAAGGAAATGATGTGATTATGGGTTGATATTTTCAGAGACAGGGAGGTAAGGGAATTATGCCAAAATCCTATCAGGAGAATGAATTATCCAGCATTATCAGGATTGATGAGTCGAAATGCAAGGGCTGTGACACCTGCAAGTCGTTTTGTCCGACTGATGCTATTGATGGGCCTTATGGAGCGAATCACCGTATCAACAGCGAACGCTGCCTGCAATGCGGGCAGTGTCTGGTGAATTGTCCCTTTGGTGCCATTGAGGACACTGCAGATGTGGTCGATCAGGTGATTGAGAAACTGCAGGACGGCAGGACAACGGTGGTGGCAACGGTAGCACCAGCGGTGCGTGTGGCGTTGGGCGAAGAGTTTGGGATGGAACCGGGGAAATTGATAACCGAGCAGATGTATGGCGCGCTGAAACAGGCGGGCTTCAAAATAATGGACGTCAATTTTGCTGCGGATAACACCATCTTGGAGGAGGGTACGGAACTCATCCACAAAATACAGAAATATGTGCTGCAGAAACCGGTAACTGAGGAATTGGGGCCGCTGCCCCAGTTTACTTCCTGCTGTCCGGCTTGGGTGCGTTATATGGAGCTATACCATCCGGACTTGCGCCAGCATCTCTCGTCGGCTAAATCGCCGCAAGGGATGGCAGGGCCGGTGGCGAAAATCTACGGTGCCAAAGAAATCTGGAAGGTTGAGCCCGAACAGATTTTCTGTGTGGGTGTCTATCCGTGTACGGCAAAGAAATTGGAAGCTTCACGGCCTGAATTTACCGCGGCGGCTGATTATTGGAAGAAACAGGGGCATACAGCAACTTATCAGGATACAGATGTGGTGCTGACGACCAGAGATTTGGCGAGACTGCTTAAGAAGCTGGATATTGATGTCCGCAATGTACAGCCTGCCGAGGAAAAAGACAATCCCTTGGCAGAATATACCGGAGCCGGAACGATTTTTGGTGCTACGGGCGGTGTAATGGAGGCCGCGCTGCGAACGGCTTACTTTGTACTGACAGGGCAGGAACTGGCCGACCTTTCGTATAAGCCTGTGCGTGGTTTGGCTGAAGTGAAATCAGCGGAAATTCCGTTGAAGCTCAAGGACGGCGGACAAGAAATCACCTTGAAGATAGCGGTCGTTCATGGAACAAAAAATGTGGAACCCCTGCTAGCAGAAATCAAAGCTGGGAAATCACCATATCATTTCATCGAAGTCATGAACTGTCCGGGTGGCTGTGTGAATGGTGGAGGCCAGCCCATAAATCCGATGGGAACATCATGGACGGGCAAGTTTAAGGCAATTTTGCCGTGGTCGTAGGAGGTGCACCATGAAAAAATATTCCTATGAAGAAAAAGGTGTAAAGATCAGCCGCCGGGAATTTTTAGGCTTTGTGGGGATCGTGAGCGCTTTCCTTTGGACTGGTGTTTATACGATGACCGATTTAATCGTTGACCGGACGAAATACATCAAAATGCGTACGGCGGGCCTTTATCAGGATGATGAGAAGCAGGCGAAACGTCAGAGCCATAACAATCAAAGCCTGTTGAATATGTACAAGAGCCTTAACTTCCAGCCCATGAGCCCGCTGGCCGAAGAGTTGTTCCATACCCATTATATCGATCGCAGCATCTTGTAAGAAAGGCGGGAGAAAGATGAAAAAATTCAAAGGAAATGAGCGTATCCTGCATCATAAATTGCCGACACGATTATTTCACTGGTGTCTGGTGCTCAGCTTTTTGCCCGCAGGTTTTACCGGATTAATCCTTTTTTTCCGCCCCTTGGGGGATGCTGGCATGAATCTGGCGATGCAGGTACATATTGTCGGTGGTATGGTTTTATTTATCGCCTGTACGTTGTTCTTTTTGCTTTGCCCCGGGCGGGTGATTTCTTTTTGGCGGGAGATTACCACGTGGACGGATGATGATTATGCCTGGATGAAAATTTCCGGTGGCTATATTCATAAGTTCCTGCTATTGGAATATGAGGTTCCTCCCATGAATAAACTCAACTCCGGGCAAAAAATGATGGGGGTCATGGTGCTGGTAGGGACGATTTTGCTGATCTTGACGGGTTTGGTGCTCTATATCGCCCTGCCGTTGGTGCCCAAGGAAATTGCCTTTTATGCTGACCGTATCCATTTGGTGGTCGGTATCTTCTTGTTTATGTGCGTTGTGGGAGGACATATTCCGTTGGGAATTTATAACTGGCCGGAGTTCTGCAGTATGTTTGGCGATGGAACCATCAATGCCCAGCATGCTCAGGAACATCATCCACTCTGGACGAAGCATGAAATCAAGGAGACAAAAAAATAAATTCAGAATGACGAAAACAGGCATAGCGAAGAATTTGCTCTTCGCTATGCCTGTCTTTTTTAGAAACGGAAATCCCGTTCGCCCTGTTCGATTTGCTGTAAATGCTTTTGTAATGTTTTTTGGGCAGCAGGATTGCTTACCTGGGGAATGTTTTTGGTGATGAGTTTTTCGCCGGCAGCTTTTGTTTCCGGGGATGCGTAATCTTCAAGATATTCTTTCAGCGTCATCAGTGCATTGGGCAGACAGCAGTTTTGAATCTGCTTGGCCTTGCAAAGGGCCATGAACCGGTCACCGGTGCGGCCTTCCCGATAGCAGGCTGTACAGAAGGAGGGAATGTAGTCCATATCAATCAGCCACTTCATCACCTCATCCAGCGAACGGGTATCGGATACGTCAAATTGCACGGTGTCTTCGGGGCGTGTTTCCTGCGTGTAACCGCCTACAGAGGTACGGGAGCCGCCGGAAATTTGGGAAATACCCAGATGAAGAACCCGTTCACGGGATTTTTGTGACTCGCGGGTGGAAACAATCATGCCTGTATAGGGTACGGCAATCCGGATGCAGGCGACGATTTTGGCGAAGGTGTCATCGTCAATGGCATTGCTGAAGGTGTTTACATCAATATCTTCAGCGGGGCATATTCGCGGTACGGAAATCGTATGCGGCCCTATGCCGAATTTGGCTTCCAGATGCTCTGCGTGCATTAAGAGACCGGTGTATTCGTAGCGGTATTTATCCAAGCCAAAGAGAACGCCCAGCCCTACATCATCAATGCCGCCTTCCATGGCACGGTCCATAGCTTCCGTATGGTAGGCATAATCGTGTTTGGGGCCAGTGGGATGAAGTACCTCATAGGAGTCCTTATGATAGGTTTCCTGAAAGAGGATATAGGTGCCAATGCCAGCTTCGTGCAGGCGGCGGTAATTTTCTACGGTGGTTGCGGCAATGTTCACATTGACACGGCGGATGGCGCCGTTTTTATGTTTGACGGAATAAATGGTATGAATGCAGTCGAGGACGTATTCGATGGGGTTATTTACCGGGTCTTCACCGGCTTCGATAGCCAGCCGTTTGTGACCCATATCCTGTAAAGCAATGACTTCATCGCGGACCTGCTCCTGGGTAAGTTTTACCCGGGGAATATTTTTATTGATGCCATGATAGGGGCAGTAGATACAGCCGTTGATACAGTAGTTGGAGAGGTAAAGCGGGGCGAAAAGAACAATGCGGTTGCCGTAGAATTCTTTTTTTATTTCTTCCGCCAGGTGATAAATTTCCTCGTTTTTTTCGGGAATATCGCAGGCCAGAAGTACGGAGGCTTCCCGATGATTCAAGCCTTTGCATTCACGCGCTTTGGACAGAATGGCATCGATAAGTTCCACATCATTTTTATGCTGGTCGGCATAAGCAAGTGAGGCGAGAATTTCTTCGTGATTGATGAATTCATCTGCTTTACTGGACTTGGGATTATACATACTATCGATCTCCTTTATACCAATATGAAATAAGACGCCGGGCATAGCAAGGAGACTGCTGCGCGACGTCTTATTTTATTGCAGAGGACAAACGGGCTGTTGTTTTCTGCATAGGATGCTTTCCTCATTCAACCGAGCCACCGAAGGAAGAGGAAAAGCTATTTAATAATCTATTATAAAAATTTTATGGAAGGCTCACAAGCTCCCTGGGGGGATATAATTTCAAAAAAATGAAAATTATATTTTCTCTGATAAAAAGAAGGGGATATGATATACCTGGTATTCCGATAAAATGTTCTGCATATCCCCCTGGGGGGCTTATGTTTCCGAGAAAAATCTTGTATCATAAAATATTATAGAGAAGAGGGAGGTCTTAGCAAGGCATGAATTACGCGGTAAAACGCTTTATCCAGCTGATACCGATTTTGTTTGGCATTACGTTTTTATCGTTTTTGCTGATGTATCTGGCGGGCAGTGATGCGGTGACAGAGATGTATACTAACCGCGGCGTGGAAGTGGCGCAGGAAATCATTGACGAGAAGAAGGCGGCTTTGGGGCTGAACCTGCCATTTTTTCAGCAGTATATCAACTGGCTTTGGGGCATGCTGCATGGCAATATGGGCGTTAGCTATGTGACCGGTGAGGATGTGCTGCTGGCTTTTATGAAAAAACTGCCGGCAACCTTATTGTTGACGGCGCTTTCCATTGCCCTGACGGTCATGATTTCCCTGCCCTGTGGAATACTGGCGGCGGTTCGTCATGATAAAATCGCGGATATTGTGCTGCGTTTCGGCAGTTTCCTGGGTAATGCTATGCCGAACTTCTTTGTGGGGATGCTCTTGATGGAGTTTTTGGGCATTCAGCTGGGCGTGCTGCCGGTCATTTCCAGCGGTACGGATTTTCGGAGCGCCATTATGCCTACCCTGACTTTAGCGATTGCCATGTCGGCCAAATATCTGCGGCAGGTGCGCAGCGCGGTGCTGGATGAACTCAATAAGGATTACGTGCTTGGGGCGAAGGCTCGGGGCATAAGCAATCAGGTGATTCTCTGGAAAAACGTGATGAAGGCTTCGATGCTTACGATTATGACCTTGCTCGCGCTGTCTATCGGCAGTCTCCTGGGGGGCACGGCGATTATCGAAAGCATCTTTATGTGGGACGGGGTAGGCAAACTGGCCGTGGATGCCATCAACATGCGGGACTATCCCATCATTCAGGCCTATGTCATGTGGATGGCCATTATCTATGTTCTGGTGAATCTGGTGGCAGACATTATATACCACCATCTTGACCCGCGTATCCGTCTGGGGGTGAATGCCAAATGAGTCAGGCAATAGCCCCGACCATCCGGGTACAGAATGTACGTCAAAATCGCTTGCAGCGCAAGCTCTGGTTCTTTGGCGGGTTGGCCATTCTATTAATTCTTGCCTCCTTTTTCAGCGACTATCTCTGCCCTTATGACCCTTATCTGCAGGATATGTCAATGACTAAGGCAGCGCCTTCGGCAGAACACTTGCTTGGCACGGACCGTTATGGCCGGGATATGTTATCAAGGGTCATTGCCGGCAGCAAGACCAGTATCTTTTCCACCTTGCTGCTCGTGAGCTTTATTGCGGTCTTTGGCAGCATTATCGGCATTATCTGTGCCTGGGCGGGAAAATGGGTGGACACGCTGCTCATGCGCCTGTCCGATATGTTTTTGGCTTTCCCGGGGTTGGTATTTGCTTTGGCGGTGGCAGCTGTTTTAGGGGGCGGCGTTCATAATGCCATCTTTGCCCTGGCGGCCATCAGTTGGCCGAAATATGCACGCCTGGCCCGCAGCCAGACCTTGGCTTTGCAGTCATCGACCTTCATGCAGGCTGCAAAAATGGCGGGCAGCGGTACCTGCAAGATTATCCGCAAACATGTACTGCCCAATATCGCCGGGCCAATTCTGGTGACGGCCATGCTGGATATCGGTACGATGATGATGGAGCTGGCGGGACTCTCATTCCTTGGTTTGGGGGCTAAGCCGCCCATTCCGGAATGGGGCAGCATGATGAGCGATACCCGCAATCTTTTGCCCACGCAGCCTTGGGTGACGCTATCCCCGGGCTTTGCGATTTTCTTCTCGGTGATGATTTTCAATCTGCTGGGGGACACCGTGCGCGATTATCTTGATCCGAAAAATAGAAAGTAACAGGAGATAATATGTCAGAAATTATCCGTTATGAACATGTGGACATCAGCTACAATGGGGAACTGGCTGTCCACGATATCAGTTTTTCCCTCGGTGCAGGGGAGATTTTGGGCATCGTCGGGGAAAGTGGCAGCGGCAAGTCCACGCTGATTAAGGCTGCTTTGGGGATGCTTGGCCGGGATGGGCTGGTGACGCGTGGCGATATTTACTACAAGGGACTCGACCTGCCGGATATCAGCGACAAGGAAATGCAGAAAATCTGCGGTACGGAAATCGGCATGATTTTTCAGATGGCAGGCAATTCTTT
The DNA here is from genome assembly GCF_000701565.1 of Selenomonas sp. FC4001. NCBI lineage: Bacteria > Bacillati > Bacillota > Negativicutes > Selenomonadales > Selenomonadaceae > Selenomonas > Selenomonas sp. FC4001. The sequence continues at coordinate 27,766 of NZ_KL370794.1, forward strand.
CTGCCCCATCCGTACCGTAGGTGCGCAGATTAAGGAAATGATGGCGGCTCATGGAAATGAGAACGCTGCGGCCGTAAAGGCAGAAGCCTGTGCGCTCTTTACGAAGTTTGGCTTTAGTGAGCCGGAGCGCATCTGGGACAGCTATCCCTTTGAATTGTCCGGGGGGATGCAGCAGCGTGTCGGCGTGGCGGCCGCCATGCTCCTAAAGCCGAAGCTTCTCTTGGCCGACGAACCCACTTCGGCACTCGATGTTACCGTGCAGAAGCAGGTCATTGAGGAAATGCTTTTGGCGCGGAAACTCTTTGGTACGGCTATTATCCTTGTGACCCATAATATCGGTGTCGTTCGGGCTATGGCAGACAAGATGCTGGTGCTTCATCAAGGGGAAATGATGGAGTATGGCAAGGCGGGGGAGATATTGGCAAATCCCCAGTCGCCCTATACGCAAAAACTTTTGGCGGCGATGCCAAGGCTAAGGAGGCGGGCAGCGGATGGATACGATACTGCAAACTGCGCATCTTAAAAAAGTCTTTCCTCGCAAGGATGGGGAAGATATTGTGGCGGTGGATGATGTTACCTTCTCCCTGAAAAAAGGTGAGAAGCTGGCCATTATCGGGGAAAGCGGCAGCGGTAAGACCACCGTAGCCCGCATGATTGCCCATTTGCTGGAACCAACGGCAGGTCAGGTTATGCTGGCCGGAGAGGACATCACGAATGCCGGTGGCGCGAAGCTCAAAGAGGTCTATACCAGAATGCAGATGGTCTTTCAAAATCCCGTGGACAGTTTTGACCCGCGTTGCACATTAGGGGATGGCATCAGCGAGAGCCTGCTGAACCACGGCAAAAGCAAACGGCAGGCAGCAGAGATGACGAAAAATCTGCTGGCGCTCTGCGGTCTGGGAGAGGAATTTGCTCAGCGATATCCGCATGAAGTCAGCGGCGGCCAGTGCCAGCGGGCGGCTATTGCCCGGGCCTTGGCTATTGAGCCGGAACTGGTCATTCTCGACGAAGCGACCTCGGCGCTTGATGTGACGGTGCAGGCAGAGGTCTTGGATTTGCTGAACCGCCTGCAGGAAGACCGGGGCATTGCCTATCTCTTTATCTGTCACGATATTGCGCTCGTGCAGGATTTTTGCGACCGGGTAATCGTGATGCACGAAGGCAAAATTGTGGAGGAAGGCATCCCAGACGAGATTATCAACAATCCTCAGCAAGCATATACCAAAAAGCTGATTGACAGCGTTTTGTAACGGAGGCAGTAGAATTTTTTTACATAAAGGAAGGAGATTTTGACAAATGAAATGGAAAAAATTAATGGCATTGGCATTGGGGGCAGTCCTGAGTGCCGGCGTGCTTACAGGCTGCGGCACGGATACAGCCAGCAAGACTGGTGAAAAGGCGCTGACCATTGGTGATACGACCTTTAACAGTTCCAATGAGGAGCCGGATGTAAATCCGCATAACACCTATGCGGGCTGGGCCTGCATCCGTTATGGTATTGGTGAAACGCTGATTAAGTACAGCGATAATATGGAGATTCAGCCCTGGCTAGCGGTCAAATGGGAGAATGTGGACGAGCTTACCTGGAAGTTCACTTTGCGTGATGGTGTGAAATTCTCCAGCGGCCGTGTGCTGGATGCCGCAGCCGTCAAGCAATGCTTTGAGCATCTGATTGCCAATAATAAGCGGGCGGCACAGGATTTGAAGATTGCCTCCATGGAAGCCAATGGGCAGGAGCTTATCATCAAGACCACGGAACCGAAACCGGCGCTCCTCAACTACCTCGGCGACCCGTATGGCTGCATCATTGATGTGGATGCTGGCTTTGAAAAAGGCATTGTGGCCGGTACTGGCCCGTACATTGCCACGGATATCAAGACGGATGACCATCTGGTACTCAAGAAGAATGAAAACTATTGGGGCGGCACGCCGAAGCTCGACAAGATTACCATCCGCACGATTACGGACGGCAATACGCTCGCCAATGCCCTGCAGTCCGGTGAAGTGCAGGCCGCTTACGGCATGGCTTATGAAAGCTATCCGCTGTTCCGCAATGACAAGTATAATATCTCGCAGATTTCTACTTCCCGCTGCTTCTTTGGGAAGATGAACTTCGACCCGGATTCGGTGTGCGCTGACCCGGCTGTGCGTCAGGCTATTTCCATGGGCATTGACAAGGAAAACTTCGTGGCCAAACTTTTGGATGGCAACGGCTTCCCGGCTAACGGTGTGTTCCCCGCAGGCCCAGCTTTCGGCGGCGATAAGGTAAAAGCCGAAAAGTTTGACCCGGAAGGCGCCAAGAAGGTACTCGAAGCTGCTGGCTGGGTCGATACGGATGGTGATGGCATCCGCGAGAAGAACGGCAAAAAGCTCGTCCTCAAGTGGCTGACCTATCCGAGCCGTCAGGAACTGCCGCTGCTGGCAGAATCCGCCCAGGCAACTTTGAAGGACATCGGCATGCAGGTGGAAGTCAACTGCACCGCGGACAACAATCAGGCAGTCAAGGATGTGAAGGGCTGGGATATCTACGCCATGGCCAATGTGCAGGCGCCCACCGGTGACCCCGAATACTGGTTCACGGTGTTTGCCACCGGGAATGCCACCAAGAATCAGGGCAAGTACCAGAGCGCCAAACTGGATGCTTTGGAAGCACAGCTGAGCCGCGAATTTGACCCCGCTAAGCGTGCGCAGCTGGCCCTGCAGATGCAGCAGGTCGTACTCGATGACCATGCCTTTGTCTTCTGCTCCTTCCTCAAGATGAGCATGATTTCCAAGGCCAATGTGAAAAACTACACCTCCCATGCCTGCGATTACTATCAGGTAACGGCAGATTTGGATGTGGAATAAAAGATGGCACTTTGAGCAGGAAGCCCGCGCCTTTTGGCGCGGGCATTTTCTTTACATTAAAGGCCATCTTTGCTATACTTATGGGGTTGAATTTCGACCTATATATTAATGAGGAGCAAAGAATCATGCGGCAGAAGCGCAGACGTAAGCGCAGTTATAAAAGAGTCAAGTGGATATTGGGGATTATGCTGACCGTGCTGGTGGCAGTGGCTGGCATAATGGCGGCCAATCATTCCCGCAACGATGGCGGTCTGGTGAACAGCGATGGCGAACCGGTGAAAAGCGACCAGATTACCCATGTGATGCTGTTGGGCGTTGACCGCCGTGAGGGGGATGTGGGCCGCAGCGATACCATGATGGTGGCGGCCTTTGACCAGGAAAAGGAAAAAGCGTCCCTGCTCTCTGTGCCCCGTGATACGCGGGTGCAGATTGAGGGCAATGATTACGAGAAAATCAATCATGCCTATGCCTATGGCGGTCATAAGATGAGCCAGGAGGCCGTGGAAAAACTGCTGGGCACAAAGATTGACCATTATATCATCATCGATACCAAAGCCTTTGAACGGATTATTGATGCGCTTGACGGCGTGGACATCAACGTAGAAAAGCGCATGTACTACGAAGACCCTTGGGATGATGACGGCGGCCTCGTGATTGACCTCTATCCTGGCGAGCAACATATGAATGGCAAAAAGGCCATCCAGTATGTGCGCTATCGTGATGGCGAGGGAGATATCGGCCGCATTGGCCGCCAGCAGAAGTTTATGAAGGCGGTGCTGGCCAAGGTCATTTCGCCCTCGGTGCTGCCTAAGCTGCCGAAACTGGTGGAAGAAGTAAAGTCCGCCATTCAGACGGATATGAGTCTGACGGAGCTCGTGGAGTTTGCGGGCAAGCTGAAGTCTGTTCACGACAACGGCCTGTCGGCGCAGATGGTGCCGGGGCAGCCTGCTTACATCAAAGATGTGAGCTATTGGATTCCCGATATTACGGATTTACGCTCGTTGATGGCTGAGCAGCTGGGCCTCGAACTCAGCGAAGGGGAAAAGCAGAGAGCCCAGGCTGATGAAGACGCCTATATGAAGACTCTGCCCAGCGGTATGCAGCTGCTGGCTAAGTCTAAGACCTCTGGTCAGGTGGTGGAAGGAACGGCGGAGAAGCCGGAAGAAAAGAGCAAGCCCATGAAGCCGGAGGAAATTTCCGTGATGGTCATTAACGACAGCGGCATTAACGGTGCCGCTGCGGAAGTGGCACAGATTCTTCAGCGGAAGGGCTTTGTGATTTCCGGTGTGGAAACGGGCAAGACCAGCTCCCGTACCCAGACCACCATCACAACTTCCACCCGCAATACGGACGTGTTCTACGGCATGCCCTTTGCCTGCGTGATTATGGACGGCGGCAGTTCCAATCAGGCCGTGGTGCATATTGGATTGGATTATAAAAAATAGAAGTCCCTGGAGGATAGGAATGAAAGCCTTCCCCTCTGGGGAAGGTGGCAGCCGCAGGCTGACGGATGAGGTTGCAGGTATATTGCCTTTGAACCTCATCCGCCCCTGTGGGGCACCTTCCCCAGGGGGGAAGGCTAGTATAGAGGAGAATGTAAACTTGGGTATATTGAAAGTTAATGGCCTCAAGAAGGCCTTTGGCATAGATGAACTCTTCCATGATGTGAATTTTGAAGTGCGGGGCGGCGATAAGGTCGGTCTGGTCGGCGCCAACGGTGCCGGTAAGACCACCCTGATGAAGATTCTCATGGGGGAGGAAGAAGCTGACGGTGGCTCGGTGCAGCTTGACCCGGCCGAAACCATCGGCTATGTGCAGCAGCAGGCAGACTTTGGTGAAGGCACGCTCTATGATGAGTTCCGCCGTGCCTTTGACGATATCATTGAGCTCGGCGAGCGCAAGCGTTCGTTGGAAAAGCGCATTGCTGCAGGTGAAGAAGAACTTTTGGACACCTATGGCAAGGTCGTGGAGCGTTTTGAACAGTTAAACGGTTATGAGTTTGACAGCCGGATTAAGAAAGTGGCCTATGGGCTGGGCTTTACGGATGATGACTTCCAAAAGGATGTCGAACATTTCTCCGGCGGTCAGAAGACGCGTATCTGTCTGGCCAAGGCTTTGCTTCGCGAGCCAGACTTCCTCTTTTTGGACGAGCCGACCAACCATCTTGACATCGGGATGATTGAGTGGCTCGAAGGTTTTCTGCGCACCTACCGTGGCGGTGTGCTCATAATCTCCCATGACCGCTATTTCCTCGACAAGGTGGCTACGCGCATGGTGGAATTGGAGGCGAACACCGTCACCAGTTACGAGGGCAATTACACCTACTTTATGCGGGTCAAGACGGCCCGGCGCGAGGCGCTCAAATCTGCTTACGAAAAACAGCAGGAACATATCAAAAAGACGGAGGAATACATCCGTAAGTACAAGGCAGGCATCAAGTCCAAGCAGGCCAGGGGACGGCAGAGTCAGCTCAACCGCCTGGAGCGCATTGTACTGCCGCCGGAGGCTGCCAGCTTCAATTACTTTGCCTTCCATAAGCCGCCTGAATGTGCACAGCGTGTGGCAGAACTGGAAGAAGTCACCTTTGGCTATGGCAGTGAACCGGTATTTAAGGACTTGTCCCTCTTGATTCGCAATGGTGACGGCGTGGCGCTCGTTGGCCCGAACGGTGCGGGCAAGACCACCCTGCTCAAAGTCCTCGTAGGCGAGCTGGAAGCTGCCAAAGGCCGGATAAAAATTGGCAGCCGGGTAAAGATTGGCTATTTCTCCCAGCAGCATGAGACGCTTCACATGGATATGACGGTGCTCGACGAAATCATCTATACCTATGGTGTGGACGAAGAACAGGCCCGCCGTTATCTGGGCGCGTTCCTGTTTCACGGGGACGAAGTTTTGCGCAAGATTGGCGACCTCTCCGGCGGCGAGCAGTCCCGCGTGGCTTTTTTGAAGCTGATGCTTACGGGTGCCAACTTCCTTATTCTGGACGAACCGACCAACCATCTGGATATTCCCGCCAGAGAAGCGGTGGAAGAAGCCTTGATGGCTTATCCCGGCACGTTCCTCGCGGTTTCCCATGACCGTTACTTCCTCGACAAGGTGGCTAACTGCACCTTGGAACTCGATAAGGGCCAGCTTACGGAATACAGCGGCAATTACAGCTATTATCTGATGAAGAAGGAAGCTGAGCGGGAGGCCGAGGAAGAAGAACGGCTGGAAGCAGAAGCTGCTGCCCAAAAGGAAGCGGCTAAGAAGGCTGCCGTGAAACCTGCGGAAGCACAGAAGGCGGCTGAGGAAAAAGCTGCCGCTAAAGAGCGGGCAGAAGTTGGCAAGATTCAGAGCATGAGCGATGCCAAGCGCACGGAGATGATTCAGCGGGCTGAGGCGGAAATCGCCATGGCCGAAGCGGAGTTAAAGGGACTGGAGTTTCAGATGAATCAGCCGGATGTTCAGGCTGACCCTGCGGAAAGTCAGCGCATTGCCGAAGAATACGCCGCCAAAGAGCAGGAGATTGAAGAACGCTATGCCAAGTGGGAAAGGTTAGTGGCCAGCGAATAAATTGCTTTACAGAAGGAGGGAGTAAAGTTATGGCTAACAACAACGAACAGATGGCGCTGGGCTTTGCCCCGGGAACTGTACAGGAAGAACTCGAAGGTCTGGTGGACAGCATTATCTTTGCCAGCGAGGATGGCAAGTTTGCGGTGTTCCGTCTGCAGCCAACCGGACAGAACAGCCGGGTCAGCGTGACCGTCAGCAGTGAACCGCCCTTGGTGGGGCAGCAGGTCCATCTGACGGGGAGCTGGGTCACCCATCCCCGTTTCGGTCAGCAATTTAAGGCCGTAAGCATCCGTCTGGAAGCGCCTACCAGTGTGGAGGGCATTGAACGCTTCCTGGCTTCCGGTGTCATTGATGGCATTGGCCCTGCCATGGCCAAACGTCTGGTGGCTAAGTTCGGTGCGGACACCTTGGATGTGATTGAGCAGAAGCCCAAGTTGTTGGAAACGGTGGAGGGCATTGGCAAAAAGACCGCAGAAAAAATCGTAGCCTCCTATACTGCGCAATCGGAGCTGCGGGAAATCATGCTCTGGCTCGAAAGTCATAATGTTTCGGGTGCTCTTGCGGCGCGGATTTTCAAGAAGTACAGTTCCTTTGCCTTGGATGTATTGGAAAATCATCCCTATAAGCTGGCGCAGGAGGTGGAGGGCATTGGCTTTGCCACCGCGGATGCCATTGCCGCCAGCCTCGGCCTGGCAGGGGATGACGAAAACCGCGTGGCGGCCGGTATTGACTACGCCCTGCAGCAGATTTCCACCAATGGGCACTGCTGTATTCCCGAACAGCCCCTGATTGAACGTACTGCCAAACTCCTGCGGGTAGACCAATTGCGCGTGGGCGAGGTACTCAAAAAACAGCTCAAGCTCCAACGCTTAGCCGTGGAATCCGTCGGCGGAACGACGCTTATCTATTCGCCCTATCTCTATCGGGCCGAGAAAAAAGTTGCCCGCAAGCTCCTATATCTGCAGCGTTATGCCGATGTGCTCAACGTGGAAAATCCTGAGGGGCTGGTGGCGCACTGGGAGGAAATGACAGGGCTTGATTTGGCCAAGGCACAAAAAGAAGCCATGGTTGCGGCGCTGACGCATGGCATTCTGGTGCTCACGGGTGGCCCCGGTACAGGCAAGACCACCGTAGTGCGCGGCATGATTGATATGCTGGAAATGGCTGGCCTCGAAATCCTGTTGGGGGCGCCCACAGGACGCGCCGCTAAGCGTTTGGCGGAAGCCACGGGCCGCAAGACCATGACGGTGCACCGCATGCTCGAAGCACAGGGAGGACGGCAGGATGATGGCTCCTCCATGTTTGCCAAGGACGCAGACGAGCAGTTAGAGGCCGATGCCATCATCCTCGATGAGGTGTCCATGATGGATATCGTGCTTATGCAACATTTTTTGGACGCTGTGCCCGATGGCTGTCATGTAATTCTCGTGGGCGACGTGGACCAGCTGCCCGCCGTAGGTCCCGGCTCGGTGCTCAAGGACATTCTGCGCTCCGAGGCCATTCCTTCGGTACGCCTGACGGAAGTTTACCGTCAGGATGAAGAGAGCACCATCGTCCTCAATGCCCATGCCATTAATGCCGGCCGTCTGCCCATCTGCAAGCCGGCGGGAGATTTTCAGTTCTGGGAAATTGCTGACCCTGCTGAGGTGGCGAAAAATATCGTGCGCCTCTGCGTGGAAGTCCTGCCAAAGCAGGGATGGAATCCCCTGACGGATGTGCAGGTGCTCTCGCCTATGCACCGGCAGGAATGCGGCGTGGAAAATCTCAACAAGCTATTGCAGGCAGCGCTTAATCCGCCTGCCGCGTATAAGGCGGAGTACAAGAACAGCATCCGTACCTTCCGCCTGCATGACAAGGTCATGCAGACCAAGAACAACTACACGAAAATGGTCTTTAACGGAGATATCGGTTTTATCACCGCTGTGGAGGCCGACCACCTCACGGTAAAATTCAGCGAGGATTTAGAGGTGGATTACGAGAAGAATGAGCTGGTAGAACTGCAGCTGGCCTATGCCATGAGTGTGCATAAGAGTCAGGGCAGTGAGTATCCCGTCATTATCCTGCCCTTAACGGCTGGCCATTACATCATGCTGCAGAGAAATCTGCTCTATACTGCCGTAACCCGGGCCAGCAAGCAGGTGATTCTCCTGGGCACGAAGGCGGCTCTCAATACCGCCGTGGAGAATGACCGCACCCGCAAGCGTTATACTCTGCTTGCCGAACGGCTGGCTGGAGCGCTGAATGAATAAAGACAGCTCTAAGAAGAAAGCGGGAATAAGCTTGAAGGAACGGAATAAAGGACTCTTAATGGTGTGCCTGGGCGCTTCTATGTGGGGCGGCAGCGGCGTAGCCGGACAGTATCTGCTGCAGGATTGCGGCTTTTCTACGGAATGGCTGGTGGTGTCACGGATGCTGCTGGCCGGCGTGATTTTTTTGGCGGCAGATATCTGCCTTTATAAAGAAAACATTTTCTGCGTTTGGACAGACAGGAAAGATGCCAAGGAGATTCTGCTCTTTTCTATTTTGGGGATGCTGGCGGTGCAATATACTTATTTTGCCTGTATCAAAGAGGGAAATGCGGCGGCTGCGGCGGTGTTGCAGTACCTGATGCCCATCATCATCGTGGGATATACGGCCATTACTGTCCGCCGCTTTCCGCAGTATCTGGAAATTCTGTGCGCGGCCATGGCTGTGGGCGGGACGATTCTGCTGGTTACCCATGGCAGTCTGGACTCCCTGGCCATCAGTCCGTTGGCTCTGTTTTGGGGGCTGGCTTCGGCTGTGGCGGCGGCCTTTTATACCATGCAGCCCAAGCGGCTGATTCGCAAATGGCGTCCCACGCTGGTGGTGGGCTGGGGGATGCTCTTGGGAGGTCTAGCACTGTCGGGTATCTGTCCTCCTTGGCAGTTTTCCGGCAGCTGGAATGATATGGCTGCGCTTATCTATGCTTATATTATTGTATTTGGCACTGTGGTGGCCTTTGGCTGTTACTTAGGCAGTATAAAATACATTCAGCCAGCGGAAGCGGGAATGCTGGGCTCTCTGGAACCGCTGGCGGCCATAATCTTTTCCATGATGTTTCTGGGGGCCAGCTTTGGCTTGATGGATGTGCTCGGGACAGCGCTTATTCTGGGCACGGTGTTCCTGCTGGCTCGCCGAAAGGATGGAGAACAACAAAAATGAGGCCTCTTTCGAGGCCTCATTTTTGTTGTTATTATTTCTTGATAATCAAAGCCATAAACACCAAATCCTCGGTCTTGGAGGGGTTGGCGATGCCGTGTTTTTCGCCGTCGGGGCAGAAGGTGGTGCTACCTGCGCCGATGGTTACTTCTTTGCCATTGTCGTTGTAGAGGGCCGTGCCGGAGAGAATGTGGTAAGTCTCCGTGTTGCCGTGATGTTCATGCACGCCGATGGAGCAGAGGGGCGGGATGATAACCTTGGCGTACATATCGCACTTGCCGTCGAGTTCTTCCGGCGTCAAGAGTTTTACGATGGTGATGGTGCCATTGCCATCTGCCTTGTTGGTTGCCTGAATGGGATTCGGTTCAATAAAAGCCATGTTAAAGTCTCCTTTGATAGTTGTTTCTTTTCATTATACCTTTTTTATTTCAAACATGCCATGATAATAAACTGATTGGCCAGCACATTCATGTTGGCAGAGTTTATTTTACCGGCGGCGGCAAAGTCTTCCCAGGCTTTGTCGTATTTTTTTTGCCCGATATGGCAAAGGCCGATAAGATTCTGAGCGTCGGCAGAGCGTTCTTCGATTTTTAAGAGCTTCTGCAGGTCAGAGAGGGCGCCGTCATAGTCCTTGCTTTGGTAGCGGAGCAGGGCGCGGTTGTACCAGGCCCGATTATTGTTGGGCTGCAGGGTGAGCAGTTCATCATAGGCCTTGCGTGCAGCCTTTTTGTCGCCGAGCTTTTCGGCAGTGATGGCCAGATTGAAGAGAGCTTCATCGGATTGGGGCTTGAACTTATGGGCAGCGGCAAAATCGGCTTGGGCGTTCTTAAAATCATCCCGGTTGTAGTAGACAATACCACGGTAAATCAGGTTGGCAGCTTCATCCGGAGCCTTGCTGACTTTTTTCTGGGCGGCCTGTAAGGAGGCAGAGGAACCGTCAGGGACTTGGGCTTCGCGCCAGAGCATCAGGATTTCCTGACCGTAATTTTTTCCTGGAACAGCCCAGTTGCCGTTGAGTTTCGTCCAGGTCAGCACCTTGCCGTGAAGGTCGGGACGATTCTGTACCACATGCTGATAGCGAGGGTCAACCAGTGCCTGCACTGGCGGTTTGTACTTGGCGTAGGCCAGCAGGTGCTGGATATGGGCACGGACGCCAAGTTGGGGCGTGGCAAAGCTATGGCCGGGTTCATGGTTTCCTGTGGCACCTAAGCCGCAGAAATTATTTTGCTGGGGGGACACATCACCGCCATAGGCAAAAAAGCCGGTTTCCTTCAAAGCCTGACAAAGAGCCACATCAGGACGGACACCTTCGGCGCCGGCTTCCTGATAGTAGTAGTTTACGATTTCTTCCACGGAGCAGTTGAGCTTCGGTGTGGTATTGCGCTGTTTGATGAAGGCAATCATCTGCTCCTGGCTGGCTTCGGCAGTTCCCATAATGGTGATGGATTCGGGATTTTCGTCTACGGCCATCATGGGCTCATCAAAGGCCGGTGCACAGCGGAAATGCACGGAGGAAATAGCCCGTTTATTGATTTCGCCGGGCATTTTGTCGGGGAAGGAAGGACGCCCCGCGATGGTGCGCTGAGACACAGGCGTATCCTTTACCGCTGCGGCACAGCCGGTAATCGGCAGCAGCAGGCAGCCCATGGTTAGAACAGGAACGAACGCGCGAACAAAACGCATGATGAAAACCTCCTCAATTCAGTTAAGTCTAGCTATAGTATACCACAGGATTTTACCGAGAGGCAGGGATAAATCTGAAAGATGGCGGTTATAATTGACGGACAGCAAAATGTACATGCAGGATGTGGAGAATTTGTATCGGCAAATTATGTTGAAACGAGAATAATTTTTGCAGGAATGGATAAGAATGTGTCGAATATTCACACTAGAAATAGCGGATAAAATGATTGTGAGGAGGATTTGGAGGGATAGAAATGTCACTAAAGGGACGCATGGTGATTATGGTAATTGGCATCGCAGTATTGACTACGATTTGCGTAAGTGCGGCATTTATCATGAATCTCAAAGCTGAATCGGAGCGTCAGGTTGCTTCGGTGCGGCAGACGATGACGGCAGATGTGGAGCGGGAACTGAAAATCGAAACGGAGACCGCCATCTCCATTATCAAGCAGGTCTATGACCGTCAGCAAAAGGGTGAGCTCACCGAAGAACAGGCCCAAAAGCAGGCCGCAGATTTGGTGCGCAACCTGCGCTATGATGATGGCAAAGGCTACTTCTGGGTGGACACATTTGATGGGGTCAATGTGGTGCTTCTGGGCCGTGATACGGAAGGAAAATCCCGTATCAATTTGACTGACCCGTCCGGCAAGCAGTTCATCAAGGAAATGATTGAAAATGGCCGCAAGCAAGGCGGCGGCTATACGGATTTGATGTTCGCTAAACCAAATGAGACTACGCCGCTGCCCAAGCGGAATTACACCACAACCTTTGAGCCTTATAAATGGGTGCTGGGCACGGGCGTCTGGATTGACTATATCGACAGCCGCATTGCTGAAGAACAGGCAGCTGCTGACGAGGCATTCAAAGCCACGCTGATTAACACGGTCATCGTCAATATCGTTCTGCTGGCTATCTTCTCCGGTTTGGGGATGCTGGCAGCAAAATCAATTGTGGGTCCCCTGCATATTGTCACCGACCGTCTGGGCGTTATGGCGACGGGTGACTTGCGGGAAGATAATTCACTGGAAGAGGTTTTCCATCGTACCGATGAAATCGGTGAGATGAGCCGAGCCTTGCACAAGGTGCAGACGGAGGTCAGCACCATGATGCGGCAGATTATCGAGTCGAGCCAGCAGGTAGCAGCTTCCTGCCAGCAGCTCACCAACAGTTCCGAGCAGTCCGCTGAAGTCAGCGGCTCCGTGGCAGACAGTATCGTCAACGTGGCCGGTGCTTGCAGCGAGCAGTTCACGGAAGTGGAAAATGCCAGCACCAATATCGAAAGTCTCTCCCAGAGCATGGAGCGGTTCAAGGTAACCATTGAACATGCCGGTCAGGTGGTCGCTGATGCCAAGGGCCAGGCTGACAGCGGGGAAAAGGCAGTAACCGGTGCCGTGAAGCAGATGGAACTCATTGAGCAGTCCGTCAGCCAGTCCGCGCAGGTTATTGAAGAACTGGGCCGCGAATCCGATAAGATTGGCGCCATTGTAGATGCCATCTCGGAAATTGCTGAACAGACGAACCTCTTGGCACTGAATGCGGCGATTGAAGCTGCCCGTGCCGGTGAACATGGCCGGGGCTTCGCGGTAGTAGCCGATGAAGTAAGAAAGCTGGCCGAACAGTCCAGTTCCTCGGCAGGAGAAATCTCCAGCCTGATTGGTTCCATTCAGGATAAAGCCCGCAATGCCGTATCCGTTATGCAGGATGGCGTATCGCAGGTGCAGAATGGTGTGGGTGCCGTTAATGGAGCAGGCAGCAGCTTCAAGGATATTGCCGTCATGGTTGAGCAGGTAGTGGATGAAACCAACGAAATGGAACGCACGGTGGCAAGCCTGGCCAACAATACCAGCACCATTGCGGAAGCCATCAACAAGATTAGTGAAATGAGCCGCAATGTGGCATCCGAAGCAGAAACCGTATCGGCAGCTACTGAGGAGCAGACAGCTACCATGAATGAGATTGCCAGTGCCAGCCGCCGCCTTACGGAAATGGCGGAAGGCATGGAAACTTCTGTAGAGCGCTTCAAGATTTAACTGTCTTGACAGGAAAAAATTGCAATGCTAACATAATAGCAAGATAACAGTGATGGTTTCGGCAGAATTTATTCTGCCGAAACCATCTTCGTGTATTACGTTAGAAGGAGAACTCTATGCAGGACATAATTGGTCAGGATATCAAGAGCATTACGCAGGACATATTAGCCGATTACGATAAAAAACGTCATATCGACAAACTGGATGTATTCAATCAGCCGGATACCAAGGTCATCTATGAATTGATTGGGGAGCTCACGCGAGTGGCCTATCCCGGTTATGTCAAAGACCCGCATTACCGCATCTATGATATCCGTAACAATTTGTCGATGGTGATTGAGGATATCGCCTTTCGTCTCAACAAGCAGATTGCCATTGCCCTGCGTTATGGCATGAAGCTCGACGAGGAGACACTGGATGCAACCCGGACGGAAGCACAGCGTATTACGCTGGCTTTTCTGCGGCAGATTCCCCAGATTCGCGAATTTTTGGCTACGGATGTGGAGGCGCTCTTTGATGGTGACCCGGCGGCGGAAAGTGCCGATGAAATCATTTTTGCTTATCCCGGCCTCTATGCGGTGACGGTGTTCCGCTTTGCCCATGAGCTCTACAAACTCAACGTGCCAGTGATTCCCCGCATTATGACGGAACTGGCGCACAGCAAGACGGGCATTGACATCAATCCGGGCGCAACCATTGGTAAGTATTTTATGATTGACCATGGCACGGGCATCGTTATCGGCGAGACCACGGAAATCGGCGAGCATGTGAAAATTTATCAGGGCGTTACCTTGGGGGCCCTTTCGACCTCGGGGGGGCGGAAACTCTTCAACAAGAAGCGCCATCCGACCATTGAGGACAATGTGACCATTTACTCCGGGGCATCTATCTTAGGCGGCGATACGGTGATTGGCAAAGGCTCGGTCATCGGCGGCAATGTGTTCCTGACCCATTCGGTTCCGCCGGAAACGAAAGTCAGCGTCAAGAATCAGGAATTGCGCTACAATATGGGAAGCTGTGATTTATAACGTGTTTTTCCTTCATTCCTATATTTCTGTCAATTCACACTTGCGCTTTGAACTGTGCGTGTTATAATGGATAGGTATGTTTTTCCCCATAGACTCATTGTTTCCCCATCAATGAGTTTTTTCGTTTTTTACTTTACTGCAAAGCAAGGAGTTTTGAAATGTCGAGAATTAAAGACGCTTTTGATGCCGTAGCTGCGGCCATCATTGCCCAGAAGGATTATCTGTCGGATATTGATGCCAAGGCCGGTGACGGTGACCATGGCTTCAATATGGCCCGCGGTTTTCGGGCTGCCCAGGAAAAAGTGGACGAGATGGACGATACCAGCCTGCCAGGCCCGGTGCTGATTAAAATCGGCAAGGCGCTGATTCAGAATGTAGGCGGCGCTGCAGGCCCGCTTTATGGTGCAGCTTTCGTCAAGGCTGGTGAGGCATGTGATGAAGAAACCCGCATGAACATCAAGAGCTTTGAAAAACTTTTGGCAGCTGCCATTGAAGCGATTCAGTCCCGTGGCCGTGCCGAACAGGGCGACAAGACCATCTTGGATGCTCTGATTCCCATTCATGACTGCTTCCTGCCGGAAAATGTGGAAGACAAGAATCTCTTTGAGGTTCTGCAGGAAGCCTCCAAAGCCGCTGGTGACGGCGTAAATTACACCAAGGAAATCCCCGCGAAAAAAGGCCGCGCCAGCCTCGTAGGCGAGCGCAGCATCGGCGTGGAAGACCCCGGTGCTGTCAGCACGATGCTGATGTACCGTGCCTTGTATCAGTTCTTGAAACGCTAAGCGTTTTTATTGTAAGTTTTTAGGAGGAAATTTCATTGAGTCAGAAGGTTCGTACCCGTTTTGCTCCGAGCCCTACGGGTTATATGCATATTGGTAATCTGCGCACGGCGCTTTACGGTTATCTCTACGCCAAAGCACAGAAGGGTGATTTTATCCTGCGTATTGAGGATACCGACCGTACGCGTTATGTGGCCGATGCGGTGGATTTCATCAACCGCACGCTCGAAATGGCGCATATTGTGCCGGATGAAGGCCCCGATATCGGCGGTGACTGCGGCCCCTATGTGCAGAGTGAGCGCATGGACATCTACAAGAAGTACGCCGAAGAACTGGTAAAGACCGGTCATGCTTATTACTGTTTCTGCGACCCGGACGAAGACCATTCTGCCGGTGAGTTCGGCGGCTATGACCGCACCTGCCGCGATTTGAATGCTGCAGTAATCGAAGAACATCTGAAAAATGGCGACCCGTATGTCATCCGTCAGAAGATGCCGCTCGATGGTTCGACCACGTTCTTTGATGTGCTCCATGGCAATATCACCATTCCGAACTCCGAATTGGAAGACCAGGTGCTCTTAAAGCGTGATGGCATGCCGACTTATAACTTTGCCAACGTAATCGATGACCATCTGATGGGTATCAGCCATATCATGCGCGGTGCTGAGTTCATCACGTCCACGCCGAAGTACATCCTGCTCTATGAAGCATATGGCTGGGAAGTGCCGACCTTCATTCATCTGGCACCGGTTATGGGTAAGAATGAAGACGGTTCTGTATCCAAGCTGTCCAAGCGTCATGGAGCAACGAGTTTTGACGATTTGGTGAAGCTGGGCTATCTGCCGGAAGCCATCACGAACTATGTGGCACTTCTGGGCTGGAACCCCAAGACCACTAATCAGGAAATCTTCTCCATGGAAGAACTCATTGCGCACTTTGAACTGGATGGTCTGTCCAAGTCCCCGGCTGTGTTCGACTATGATAAGCTGGGCTGGATTAATGGCGAATACTTCAAGGCCATGAGCGACGAAGAATTTGCTAAGCGCGCCCATGACTTTGTGGAGGACCTGCCGGATTATCTCGAAAAGAACTGGCAGATGGTGGCCGCACTCCTGAAGACTCGCGTACAGCGCTTCAGCGATGTCAAAGACGAAATTGACTTCCTCGTGGAGATGCCGGCGTTTGATGCTGACCTCTACAACAACAAGCGCAACAAGGTAAATCCGGAAAAGGCCGCTGAACTCATGCCGAAACTCGTGGAACTCTTGGAAGGTGTAAGCGAAGCAGACTGGCACAACGACAGCCTTTACGCTAAACTCGAAGAATACATTGCTGCCCAGGAACTCAAGAAGGGCCTCGTGATGTGGGTACTGCGTATCGGTGTAGCCGGTAAGTCTGTAACGCCGGGCGGCGCTACGGAAATCCTGTCCGTGCTGGGCAAGGAAAATTCTCTGGCGCGTCTGCAAAAAAGCCTTGCCAACCTTACGGCGTAGTGCTATAATAATTTGAGTCAGCAACAATAGCGTTGCTTTTGGCGCCTTCGTCAAGCGGTTAAGACACTGGCCTCTCACGCCAGGTTCACGGGTTCGAATCCCGTAGGCGTCACCAATCGGCACCTTCGTCAAGCGGTTAAGACACCGGCCTCTCACGCCGGGTTCACGGGTTCGAATCCCGTAGGTGTCACCATATAAAAATACAGGAGCTATGAATTTTCATAGCTCCTTTTTTGTGTAAATGGCAGTTTGTTGGGGCGTTCGTGGTAAAGGTATCTTGTTCATACGTAGTTTGAGGCCGGACGGGGGAGTAATTTTTCTGTTTTCCGCTAAACGACCCCTTCGTAAAGTACAGCTGTCCAGTTATTCGCGCCGGGCAGGCCAACGGCGCTGCTTTCAGCGTATTTGCTTAGCTGGGGAATACATGGGGCCGGCCTTCACTTCGTTCAGGCAGTCGCTCCCTACAGAAAAATCACTCCCCCGTCCGACCCAAGCTACGGCCAATACAATTGTCACGAACTCGTTGCTCCCGTTACAAGAACATCGATGTGCTTGTTACTTGTTTCCACGAAAATTACGTTTTATAGGGACGTCGCTTAGGGCGGAGGTGGTGATGCTTTTCGCCGTGGAACGACTGTCCGAACGCAGTGAGGACTGGCCCACAAACGGCACAGTCTAAACATTGAGCTGAACATACGCGCCGCCGGTCTTGCCCGGCGCAGGTAACTAAAAAGTCCATACATTTGCTTGTGGGTCATTTAGTGCAACGGCGAAAAGTATTACCACCTCTGCCAAAACTAAGCTGTAACAAAAATATTTCAGCACGCACTAACATACTGCAACTTATATGTGTGGATGTTCCTTTTCAATAGTAGTTGCTTAGTGCAAACAGAGGAACAGCAGTGGGAAGATTAGCAGGAGGTAAGCGGCTGTGGTGATGACGAAGGAAGAAACGGTTATATCGTAATTGAGTTTGTAGATTTTGGCGGCCAGCACCGCGTTGATGGCGGTGGGACAGAAGGTCAGAATGATGAGGGTTCCCCGCAGGATGGGGTCGCTTACTACAAGATAGGTCAAGATGATAAAGAGGGCCGGGGTGATGACGAAGCGCAGCAATGTCAGGGTGCGTACTGTTCGGGCATATTCCCGGACTTTGCCGAAATCGATTAAGAACCCCACTGGCAGCATGGCAATCCAGGCGCCGATATGGACGAGGCTTTGGAAGATGGTGCCCAGTTCCTGGGGGCGTTCCACGCCGTTGGCATTGAGCAGCAGGCCGGTGGCCATACCCAAAAGGCTTAACTGGTTGATGGAAAAGAACATTTCCCGGAAGCTGTGGCCGGGGCTGGACTTGCGGACTGAGGAAGTATGCTTCAGATAATAGTACTGAGCCATGGGAAATACCACGACGCAGAGCAGAAAATTCTGGGTGGTGCCGATGAGTTGGGAATAGGCGTAGCCCTGCTCGTTGTAGAGGATAAAGGCACAGACCCCGCCCAGGGTGCCAAGATTGGCGAGCATGGCGCTGGCAATAAAGGCGCCTCTGTCCAACAGATTTTCAATGCGCCGGGCAAAGAGGACATAGCCGATAGCTCCTGGCAGCAGTACCAGCATCATGCCAAACAGGGGCACGAGCAGCAGGTTCCAAGACAGGGGGAGTACCCAGAAACTCAGCAAGGAGAGTGTGGTGTACACGCAGATAACGTTGAAGCGGATGACTTTGTTGATGGTATTATCGGAAATCCAATGGCGATGGTGCATAAAATACCCCACCACCAAGGGCATGATTAAATCCGTTACAACATAGAGAATTCGCAGGGAAGCGCCGTCCAAAAAATCACTCCTTAAATTTATAGCTGAAAATTATAAAGTTATCCTATCACCTTTTGTGCGGACTGTAAATGGCATGGGGGCAGGAAAATATGTTATAATTATAGAATGTAAATTGGGGAGGTGGATGATGTGTCGGAAAAAATCAAGCCGGAATTGTTGCAATTCTTACAACCGGGCGAATTATCCTTGAAGATTCTGGTGGTGGAAAGCCTCTGTTATCTGCCGGATTTACGCCGGATGTTTCCCTGCGCTAAGCTCTATGCGGTGACCGCTGATACGGATGCCATGCTGGACTATCAGGGTCTTTCCGTGGAATTTACGGAGGTTAATTATCTGGACGCACCACTGCCTTACCCTAAGGAATTTTTTGATTACATCATTTCGGATTTGACTTTGGAACAGGCCGGACATCCCCAGGACATTGCGGCAGGATTTTCCCGCTTTCTCAAGGAGACGGGGAGTTTTCTCACCAGTTTCCGCAATATCCGTCATTGGTCGCAGCTTACGGATTTGCTCGCAGGCCACTACTACAATGTGGTGGCGCGGCTCTTTGCCCGGCAGGAATTTGAGCGCTTGCTCTACGCTTCCTATTATAAGATGGTCTTTATGGAACCGCAGAAGCGTCCCGCGGATGAAAAGACCTTGCAGAAGCTTTTGGCAGCGGGCTTTGACAACGAAGGGGACGATATCAATACGGAATTCTATCTGGTGCGGGCAGACAGGTCCATGCCGGAAATGGCGCTCTTGAAGTCCATGTACAGTAAAGCGGAACGGCGGCAGCTGTCAACATATCTGCATCGTATTGAATACGGCGTGGAGCCGGAGCAAAACTGCCGGGAGTTTTGGCAGTTCTATCGTAAGACTGGTTTGTTTGCCGATTATACGGCGGCGTTTATCAAGCAGGCGGTATTCCATCCGAAAAAATTTTATCGTGAACTGCTGGCACATTCGCCAGCGGAGCGGTATGAAATTGGCCAGATGCTTCAAGGGGCAAGGAACAACGTGACCAGTGAGGAAGAAGCTGCTTATTTGCAGGAACTTTGGCAGGAATGGCAGGGGATGCAGAATGAATAATCAAGTGGATGAACAGAAGATTGCCTTTATCACCTGTGTCAACAGTGAGGACTGGTACAGTGAGTGCCGTCTTTATTTGGAGAGCCTGCAGATACCTGAGGGCATGACGGCAGAGTTTATTCCAGTCCGAGGAGCAGATTCCATGTGCGCGGGGTATAATGCGGGGATGGCCCGCACGGATGCCAAATACAAGGTCTATCTTCATCAGGATACGCTGGTGGTCAATAAACATCTCGTGGCGGATTTACTGCATATTTTTGCGGATAAAACGGTTGGGGCTGTGGGCGTTATCGGCTGCCGCAGTCTGCCGC
Source organism: Selenomonas sp. FC4001 (assembly GCF_000701565.1). Taxonomy (NCBI): domain Bacteria; kingdom Bacillati; phylum Bacillota; class Negativicutes; order Selenomonadales; family Selenomonadaceae; genus Selenomonas; species Selenomonas sp. FC4001. Next base: position 47,579 of record NZ_KL370794.1, read on the forward strand.
TTAGCGGGGTATGGTGGGATGGCCTGCGCACCTATGGCCGGGTGCTCCATGCTTGTGAACCGGAAAGTGTGGTGGATTCCCACTGCCGGGAGCCGGAAGGGGCGTATCAGGAAGTGGAAGCCGTGGACGGCCTATTTATTGCGACCCAGTATGATGTAAAATGGCGGGAGGATATCTTCACCGGCTGGCATCTTTACGATACATCTCTGTGCAAGGAGATGCAGCGGGCTGGTTACAAAGTGGTGGTGCCTAATCAGGAGGCGGATTTCTGGTGCATCCACTGCCCCAAGGAGAAGCCTCTGGCCTATGAGTACAAGGGCTACCAAAAAGCATTTATCCGGGAGTACGGCAAAGAACTCAACCCCGAGGTGTGAGCATGATGAACGCGGCAGAATATACTTGTATTGAACCTGGTTATGTAGAAAAATTTTTTTGTGATGGCAGCAAGTGCGGTGGCTCTATTTGCTGTTATGGCTGGCAGCAGCTTTTGGATGAGGCGGCTTTGGCCCGCTATCGTTCCGTCAAAGGAACGGAAGGAGAGCGGATAAGAGCAGGGCTGGTCTATCTGGAAGAAGCCGATGGCTATGGCCTCCGCCATGAGGATAATCACTGCGTCTTTCTGCGGGATGACGGCCTTTGTGGTTTGCAGAAAAAATACGGGGCGGAGATGCTGACGGATGTCTGCGCAGAATATCCTCGCAAGACGCGCCTATTTCCTAACAACATTGTTGAGCGGGCACTTTGCGTGACCTGCCCTGTGGCGGCAGATTTGATTTTGCAGAATGAGGAACCTGTATCGCTTATACAGCGGCAGATAAAGTCCACCCGCGGCAACTACTTTCAGCCCGCAGGTGATACAGAGGTTTTGGAGCAGCTGCGCTTTTTTGATTGGCAGGCACGGGGAATTGAAATCCTGCTGAGCCGTAATCTTTCCCTGCCGCAGCGTTTGCACAAGCTGTTGATGGAGCTGGCTGCGGCTGATGCAAGTTTGCCTTGGGGACAGGATACGGATGGTGTTATCTGGGAATCATGGGCACCGGCACAGCAGGCGCGTTTTTTCCGTTTTTTTGTGGCAGGGATTGAGGACCATACGGAGGAGACGGCAGCATATCTGGCTGGAATTGCAGCGTGGGAACAGGCTGGTTTTATGACAGCAGCGGAAGCCCAAAAACTTTTGGCGGAAAAAGTCTGGCAGCCCTATGGCCTGATGCTGGAAAATTATCTGGTCAATGAGTGGTTCAAGGAGCTTTACCCCTGTGCTGTTTTGGGAACCTTTGCTTATAACGGCCTTTATTTTGTGGTACAATGGGAAATGTGGCAGTTTTTGCTCGTGCTTGTTTTGCGGGATGGACAAGCTGATATCCGCAGGACGATAAAGGAGACCGCCTGCTGGCTGGCCTCCCGGCTCAATCATTACACAGAGGCCCGCAATGTGCTGATGGAGCTTTTGCGGTCAAATAAAGGATAAGCGGGCAGTGACGTAGAATAAGTAGAAGCGACGGTTTTTAGGGATTTTCGATAAATTTTTGGGAGTTAGTCTGTTTATGGAGCATGAAACGTTAAATTGGCTGAATCTGGCCGATAAGTTTGCGAGTGATGGTGACCCGAAGGGCATGCGGGCCTGCGCACGGGAACTTTGGAATATTGATGCGGAGAGCATGGACGGGGCAGCGGTAATGGCTGAAGCGGCCCTTTATACCGGCGACCACGAGGAAGCCCATGCGCTCTTGGATGAAATCCTGCGCAAGAAGCCCCAGCATCTGCGGGGGCGTTTGGTGGCAGCAGGTCTTGCTGCCGTGGAATTCCGTCTCGACGAGGAAATTCCGGAACTGAATAAACTGGTCAATGAACTGGAACGGAAACTCTGGGCGCTGACTCCTGATGAACCCTATTACAAAATCGTCATTTACCTTTTACAAAAAGCCCGAGCCTGGCTAGCGGATGCTTATTATTTGGCTGCTGAGCCGGATAAAGCGGCGGCCTTGATGCTGGCCCATAGCAAAAATGGGGCTTCTGATGAAGAGAAGGCCTCATCTTACAGCAAGTTCCTCTTCATGCGCAATTATCGGGAACTGGGCGCATTGGAGGGCAAGGAACTGGCAGAAAAATACGGCCCCATGCTGAATGTCACGCCCTATCTTCATGATAATGCGCAGAAACTTCCCGGCAAGAAACTCCGTATCGGTTATCTTTCGCCGGATTTCCGTCAGCATGCGGTGGCTAATTTTGTAGCGCCGCTGCTCAAGAATTTCGATGGCAGTCGGTTCAGTGTCTATGCTTATTCCACGGGACAACGGGATGAGGTAACGAAGCGGCTGATGGCTTCGCCGGTGACCTGGCGGGATTTGCGCGGACGCAGCCCCAGGACGGCGGCGCGGCTCATTGCCGAAGACCAGATTGATATTCTGGTGGATTTATCCGGTCACAGCAACAACAACTGCCTGCCCATTATGGCCTTGCGCCCTGCACCGGTGCAGGTGGCAGGTATCGGCTATATGAATACCACGGGGCTTTCCACCATTGATTACTTCCTGTCGGATGAGGTCTGTCTGCCTGCCGGTGAACAGGCAGCTCAGGGCTTTACGGAAAAAATCCTGCGCCTGCCGCATTCCCATCTTTGCTATGTGCCGGGTGCGGTGCGGGAGATTCCGCCAGCGGGCACAGAAGCGCCCTGCCTCAAAAATGGTTTCGTGACCTTTGGTTCGTTTAATAATTTAGCGAAGGTCACGGATGAAACCTTACTCTTATGGCGGGGAATTCTGGACCAGGTGCATAGCTCCAAGCTGGTGCTGAAGGGCAAGATTTGCAGCATTGATTCCGGCCGGGCTATCCTGCGGGACAGATTGAAGCGGTTGAGTTTTGATTTGGCCCGGGTGGAAATGCGGCCTTACAGCCCTGACTATATGGAACAGTACCGGGATATTGATATCGCTCTGGATACCATGCCCTACAATGGTGGACTGACCACCTGCGAAGCTCTGTTCATGGGCGTGCCGGTCGTGAGCATCCGCGGGCGCCGCCATGGTTCTCGTTTTGGCGCATCCATTCTGGTGAATGCCGGGGTCAAAGAGCTCGTGGTAGAAAATGACATCAATTATGTGCGCCGAGCCGTGCAGCTGGGCAACAGTCCGGAACTTATCGGTGCATATCACTCGGGACTCAGGGCAAATCTCTTGAAATCTCCGCTGATGGATGTCAAAAATTATATGCGCGAGCTTGAAAGTGGATATTGTGCGATATGGCAAAATTTTTGCACAATATAAAAAACACTTGCATTTTTGAACTAAACAATATATAATAATAGGCATGGACGTTCTTTTTCTCGGCGTAATCTACGGAAAAACTAGGGGACTCAGGGATACAGGGACATCTAAATATTATTTCTTTTTAGGTAAGGGGATTATCGTATGGCTTTTGAAGACAAAACACTGGTATGCAAAGAATGTGGGAAGGAATTTACGTTCACCGCTGGTGAGCAGGAATTCTACGCTGAGAAGGGGTTTGAAAACGAACCGGCACGTTGCCGCGATTGCCGTGACAAACGTCGTCGTAGCCGTGATGGCGGTGAAGCCCGTCAGATGTTCAAGGTAGTTTGCGCTGAATGCGGCAAGGAAACGGAAGTTCCGTTCGAACCGAAGAACGATCGTCCGGTATACTGCCGTGACTGCTTTAACAAAAAAAGAGGCGAAGCAATGTAATCATTAACACTTGCAGTTTTTCTGTAGTGTGTTATACTTACATTGTGCGTGACGAGTGGAGTTTGAGCGAAACGCTCAAACTCCATTTTTGTTACATTGTAAAAAATTAATTTGAGAGTGGGGTTTTTCTATGAAGATGAAAAAAGTGTTATCCCTCCTGGCAGCAGGTGCATTTGCTGTCTTTGCTATGGCGGGCTGCGGCAATAGCGGTGCTCCTGCCGCTGATAAGCAGGCCAAGGTTCTGAAGGTTGGTTCTTCCATCGACTTCCCGCCGTTTGAATTCCAGGATGAAACCCAGAAGGAATATCAGGGCTTTGATATGGACCTCATCCGTGCCATCGGCAAGGAAATGGGCCGTGAAGTGGAAATCCAGAATTTGGGCTTTGATGGCCTGATTCCGGCGCTGCAGGGCAAGAGCATCGATGTGGCTATCTCCGGTATGACCATCAACGATGAACGCAAGGCAAATGTCCTGTTCTCTGACCCGTATTATCAGTCCGGTCTGACCATGGTGGTTCGTCAGGACGAAGAAGCCATCAAGAAGTTTGCTGACCTCAAGGGTAAGAAGGTAGCTGTACAGATTGGTACCACCAGTGCTGCAGAAGTTAAGAAGCTCGAAGGTGTGACGGTTACGGAACTCAACACCCCGGCTGACTGCTTCATGGAACTCAAGGCCAAAGGCGTGGATGCCGTCGTAAATGACCGTCCGGTAAATGATTACTTCATCACCAAGAATGCTGCACAGGGCGTCAAGGTGCTGGACGAAAAACTGACGGCTGAAGATTACGGCATTGCCATCAATAAGGACAATGCAGAACTGCAGAAGGAAATTAACGCTGCGTTCAAGAAGCTCAAAGAAAACGGCGAATACGACAAGATTTTCGCAAAATGGTTCGGCGAGAAAAAATAATAGTTTTTCCCATAGCCTTCCCTTTCGGGAAGGCTATTTTACAGGTTGACACTCTTAAAATATTGCTCTATAATTATACATGATTTATGAATAAATATAAGTAGGGTGAAAGATATGGATTTTAATTTTGACTTGGTTGTACAGTCCTTTCCCTTGCTCCTGTTGGGAGCGGGGATAACCATCAAGATAACGGCACTGTCTGTGGCCGTGGGTATTATTATCGGCCTCTTTATGGGCATTGCCCGCATTGGCCGTATCCGGATTTTCCGCTGGATTGCGGCGGTGTATGTGGATTTCTTCCGCGGGACGCCGCTGCTCGTACAGATTTTCCTCGTATACTTCGCTCTGCCCTTGATGACAGGACAGAGAAGTGACCCCTATGTGGCAGCCATCAGCGCCTGTGGTTTGAACTCTGGCGCCTATGTGGCGGAGATTTTCCGTTCGGGGATTCAGTCCATTGACAAGGGGCAGATGGAAGCGGGACGTTCGCTGGGTATGACCTGGGTGCAGACCATGCGTTACATTGTTGTGCCGCAGGCCTTTAAGCGGGTTATTCCTCAGCTGGGCAATGAATTTATCGCCCTCCTCAAAGATTCTTCGCTGGTATCGGTTATCGGCTTTGAGGAACTGACCCGCCGCGGCCAGCTCATCATTGCCAAGACCTATGCGTCGGTGGAAATCTGGACTTGCGTAGCCATCATTTACCTGATTATGACGCTGACTATTTCCCGCTTTGTGGCATTCTTGGAGTGGAGGTTTGCAAAAGATGATCGTCATTGAAAATTTACATAAGGCCTTTGGCAAGGTGGAAGTCCTCAAAGGTGTCAATCTCCATATCAAACCGAAGGAAGTCGTGGCGCTTATCGGCCCGTCCGGTTCCGGCAAGAGCACCTTGCTGCGCTGCATGAACTATCTGGAAGAGCCCACCAGCGGCAAGGTGACGGTGGACGGCACACCGCTCGACGGGGAAACCAATATCAATAAAGTACGGGAAGAAGTCGGCATGGTGTTCCAGCGCTTTAATCTGTTCCCGCATATGACGGCACTGGAAAATATTATGCTGGCGCCCATGAAGGTCAAAAAAATCAGCCAGGCTGAGGCGAAGAAGAAAGCCGAGGAACTATTGGCACGGGTTGGCTTGGCAGATAAAGCCAATAATTATCCCAGTCAGCTTTCCGGCGGTCAGCAGCAGCGTGTGGCCATTGCCCGTGCGCTGGCTATGGAGCCCAAGGTCATGCTCTTTGATGAGCCGACTTCAGCTCTTGACCCGGAAATGGTCGGCGAAGTTCTGGATGTTATGCGCTCCCTGGCTAAGGAAGGCATGACCATGGCCATTGTGACGCACGAAATGGGCTTTGCCCGGGAAGTGGCCGACCGGGTTCTCTTCATTGACGGTGGCGGCATCTTAGAACAGGGTACACCGGAAGAACTCTTTGCACATCCTCAGCAGGAACGTACCAAGAGCTTCCTCTCCAAAGTGTTGTAAAAGTGTAAAAGGGTAAAACTGTATACACATATAAGAAAAGATTGACAATTCAATAACTAACAATTATAATTGTTATTGGGTCGTCAAAGAATTGTAGGCGACAGGTTTTAAGCAACAGGAGGAATCTCAATGGTTGGTAAAGTTAAATGGTTCAGCGCTGAAAAAGGTTATGGCTTCATTGCCCGCGAGGATGGGGACGATGTATTCGTACATTTTTCCGCTATCAATGACGAAGGCTTCAAGACTCTGAACGAAGGTCAGGAAGTTGAATTTGACATCGTGGAAGGTGCCCGCGGTCCGCAGGCTTCCAATGTCAGCAAAACGGCATAATTAATTTTATAGCGAATTAAGCCTTCCCAAACGGGAGGGCTTTTTTATATTTTCTTTACAATAAAAGAAGGGTTTTGCATACAAGCGGCGAATACTGTATATAAAACCAAATAAGTTGTTGCTAGTTAATCCGCAGGCAACGTCCTGTGGCAGTATAAGAAAGGGGATGTGTCATATGGCAACATTCACTGTAAGAGGCAAGAACATCGAGATCACTCCTTCCCTGCGCGAGTATGTGGAAAAACGCGTAGGCAAAGTCACCAAGTATTTCGAAAACGTTGGTGATATTTCGGTTCTCTTAACCGTATCGAAGGGGCGTCACATCGTCGAGGTTACGGTGCCCGTACAGAATGGCATTTTGCTTCGCGGCGAAGAGGCCACGATGGATATGTACACGTCAATTGACTTAGTGGTGGAAAAACTGGAGCGCCAGATTCATAAACAGAAAACGAAACTGGCTCGCCGTTTCCGTGGCGGTGGCTTCAAGGCCGAAGCCCTCAAGACGCCTCCTGTTGAAGGGCCGGCAGATGATGAGGAATATCAGGTAGTGAAGACCAAACGCTTCGTGGTAAAACCCATGGACGTACAGGAAGCCATCATGCAGATGAATCTCCTGAACCACAACTTCTTCGTCTTCCGCAACTCCCAGACGGAAGATGTGCAGGTGGTCTACAAGCGCACCGATGGAAATTACGGGCTGATTGAGTCCGGGAACTGAGCATTTACAGGGCTGTGAGCAAAATGAGCAATCGTTTTGCTCACAGTTTTTTTTATTTTTGTGCGTTCTGCATCGCTTATTTTTAGAAAATTTTTAGTCTTTGAAAGGATTTGCGAATTGAGCGTAGAAGTATTAAGGCACGGGAAATTGTGATTTGAGAAAATCCAATATAAGGAAGAGAGGATGGTCATGTATGGGGATTAAACAAAAATTCGCGGTACTAGCCGGAATTATCGGTGTGTTATTGGCGGTGGTTTCCATTATTGGCTTTTACACAGCGGATAGCAATCTGGAGAAGGCTGTGGAGCAGGAATTAACCGCTACCATGGGAGATGCAGCTTCCCAGATGGATGGCTGGCTGCAGGCAAAAGGGACATCCGCCCAGTATGCGGCAGATTTGCTGACGGAGTTCAATGGGGACGAAACCCGAACCAAGAGCATTGCTTCTTTGGCTATCGGTGCTTCGGATAAAGAAATCCTCGACCTCAATGTGGGCATGGAGGATGGCTATTTTGCTTCCTACCGTACACAGAACAAGAGCACAGGGACGCTTGATCCGCGTACTCGTCCTTGGTATAACGATGCGAAGAAGGCTGGCAAGATGGTCTTTACCGATCCCTATGTAGACAAGAATACGGGGAAACTGGTGGTTTCAGCGGTGGCGCCTTTCAAGGCTAACGGCCAGTTTGCAGGAGCCATCTGTACGGATATTGACCTGGCTGTAGTGGATGCGCAAGTGGATAAGCTGAAATACCATGGCGAAGCCGGTATGGCAGCTGTTGCGGATAAGACGGGTATGATTCTGGGAATTGGTACAGATGAGGCTATTGGCTCCAAGTTCCAGGATTTGCCAGGAATTGGCAGTCATTTTGAAGAAATGCTGAAAGCTGGCAAGGGTGTATTTGTCTTTGACAGTCCTCGGGATGGCAAAATGATTTGTGGCTATACCGTGGTACCTAGCACGGGCTGGCTCTTTGCCATGAGCGTCCCCTATGATTATGTATTTGCCGCTGTCAGCAGCTTGAAGATTGTCTATGCCGTGTTGACCTTGGTAGGTTTGGCGTTGGTACTGGTGGTTTGCTTTGCCTTTGCGGGCCGCATTACCAATCCGATTGTGGCGCTGGAAGCTAATGCCCGGGAACTGGCCAATGGCAATCTGTCCCAGAAGAATCTGGAGGTTACTTCCCGCGATGAAATCGGCTCTTTGACGCAGGCCTTTAATACCATGAGTGACAATCTGCGTAACCTTATCCGGCAGATGGCCACGACTTCTGAACAGGTGGCTGCATCTTCTGAAGAACTTACGGCCAATGCCCAGCAGTCGGCGGATGCATCCGTGCATGTAGCCGAAACGGTTGGGGATGTTGTGGGCAATGTGGCCCAGCAGCTCAGTGATATCGGCAGTGCCAAGGAAAGCGTGGATGGCGTTTATCATGATATTGCGGAAATGTCCGCCAAGGCTAAGCATGTAACGACCGCTTCCAACCAGACGGCAGAAGCTGCCAAGAAGGGCGCCGATTTGATGGAAGAAGCCATCAAGAAGATGGGCGCTATCGAGCAGAGTGTACTTTCTTCCTCGGAAGTTGTCAGGACGCTGGGCGAAAGCTCGCAGCAGATTGGCCAGATTGTGGAGGCTATTTCCTCCATTGCTCAGCAGACGAACCTCCTCTCCCTCAATGCAGCCATTGAAGCAGCCCGTGCCGGTGAGCAGGGGCGCGGCTTTGCAGTAGTAGCAGAAGAAGTCCGCAAGTTGGCGGCTGAATCGCAGGAGTCGGCAGAACAGATTAAAGAACGCATTGCTTCCATTCAGAATGAAACGGCTCGGGCTGTGGAATCCATGCAGAGCGGTACCGAAGAAGTGACTTTGGGAACCAAGGCCATCCGGGATGTAGGCGAGCAGTTCGAAGACATTATGAGTAAGGTGGATTCCATCAATGTGCAGATGGAAGAAATCAATGGTGCAGTATCGCAGGTTTCCACTGGTGCCGAGCAGATTGTGACGGCAGTGGATGCCATTGACAGCGTGAGCAACAAGACTTCCGACAGCATGCAGACCATTTCCTCGGCAACAGAAGAACAGTCTGCATCGAACGAAGAGATTGCAGCCGCTTCACAGGCGTTGGCTAATCTGGCGAACAAGATGCAGGAGGCTGTCGGCAAGTTCCGGCTTTAAGAAATTCATAGGCACAATAAAGGAAGGCGGTGACCATGCGGTCACCGCCTTTAGTGTACGTTTTATTGATTTTTGACAAGTCAACGGACGAGTTTATAAATGGCCTGCGGGATGCTGGCAAGGGGCAGCTGCTGCTGTACGGCGCCCAGTTCAAAAGCGGATTTTGGCATGCCGTAGACAACGGAACTGGCGGCATCCTGTCCGATGGTGGGCGAACCCAGCTGGCGCATTTTGAGCAGGCCGGCAGCACCGTCTTTGCCGATGCCGGTAAGGATGATGCCCATGGCATGGTTCCCTGCCACATCTGCCACGCTGTCGAAGAGCACATCTACCGATGGGCAGACGCTGTGTACCGGCGGCCCAGGCTTGCATTCGAGCATATAGCGGGTGCCCATGCGGGAGATGGTCATATGCTTGGCTCCTGGCGCAATGTAGACATGATTGGGCAGTACCACATCCCCGCTGACCGCTTCCTTTACGGAGAGTTCACATTCCGTGTTCAGACGCTCGGCAAAGAGGCGGGAGAACATGGGTGGAATGTGCTGAACGATGACGATGCCCGGCAGAGGCGGCTGCAGCTGGGTGAGAATTGACGATAAGGCTTCTGTTCCGCCAGTAGAGGCGCCGATGGCAATGAGGTCAATCTGCGCCGCGTTGGGAGGTGGTGTTATGCTGCTGGTAATGGGGCAGGGCATTGGTTTCGGTGGTGCTGGCGGCTGTGCAGGCTTGGAGGCCTGCCAGATTTCCTTGGTCACTACAGCACCGCTGCCTATGTCAGACGGCCGGTTATTGGAACGGTCTGCTTTCCCTTGAGAAACCAGCAGGGCACTGACCAGCTGCTCAAAGAAGGGCTCCATGGGCTGGCCCGTGGAAGGTTTTTTTAGGTACTGGACAGCTCCCAGAAATTGGGCTGCCCTTTGGCCGCTTTCCAAGATTCCATAAGTCACAACGGGGGCCGCGGGAAAGGTTTTAATCAGCAGAGGCAGAAACTTTTCCTGTTTTACCAATAAGGAAGATAAGGCAAAGTTCAGCACAATGATGGTGGGTTTGAAAACAGCCAGTTTGCTCAGTGCCTCAGCAGGCTGGCCGGCACGTTCCACCAGACTTCCGGCGGGCAGCCTTTTGGTCAGCTCCTGCAATAAGGTATTCTGAAACATTATGGAGTTGTCAATGACGAATACCCTCAAATTATGCATAAGCTCCTCCAAGTCAGGCTTACGTACTTACAGCTATTACTTTATTATATCATTGTAACATAAAATCCTGCTCGCAGGTAGCAGAATCTGGATGTGAAGCGATTTTTTGCTGGCAACTTTCTATGGTTGCCAATTTTCTAACAAATTGACATATGTCCTGAACTTTGCTATGCTAGTACCGTTAATTTCTTGTATAAGCCCGCTGATAGGGTGCGGGCGTTTCTACAGGCAGCCGTAAACTGTCACAGTCTACAAGAAGAAGCAGGGAGTTTTTGGCTTCTTTTTTCTTGACTGGTGCAGAGTTTTTGTTTGACCTGTGGAGAAAGAGGAGGCTATTATTTTTTATGCAAGCACAAGCAAGTCAGTCTTTCCTGGAGCGCTTCTTTAAGCTCTCGGAAAAGGGAACCACGGTACGCACGGAAGTCATCGCTGGTTTCACCACCTTTATCGCCTTGGCCTACATCATGTTCGTCAATCCGAACATTCTGGCCGATGCCGGTGTGCCCAAGGAAGCGGCCATTGCTTCCACCATTTGGATTGCAGCGCTGTCCACACTTATGATGGGCGTATTCGCCAACTATCCGGTAGCCTTGGCACCGGGCATGGGCTTAAATGCGTTTTTTGCTTATTATGTCTGCGGCGTTTTAGGCCTGCATTGGACGGTTGCTCTGGGCGCCGTTTTCTTCTCTGGTTTGCTGTTTTTAATCCTGACCATCAGCCATGTGCGTCAGGCCATCATCAACGCTGTGCCGCAGAATCTGCGCGTGGCTATCGGCGTGGGTATCGGCCTGTTTATCGCCTTTATCGGTCTTAAGGGCACGGGACTCATCGTCAGTGACCCGGCCACGTTCATCACGCTGGGCAGTGTAACGAAGCCGGAAACGGCCATGTCTCTGTTCGGCCTCGTACTCACCGGCGTATTGATGGCCCGTGATGTGCAGGGCTCCATTCTTATCGGTATCATTGCCACCACGGTTCTTTCTATGGTGCTGGGCTACTCCCCGGTACCGGCAAGTTTTGCTGATGTAGTCAGCACCAGCCTGCCCCATATGGGGGAAACCTTCGGCAAGCTCGACATCATGGGGGCTTGGAACTACGGTATCCTGTCCATTATCTTCACCTTTACGGTAGTGGAACTCTTCGATAACATGGGTACGCTGATTGGCCTGACCGCCAAAGCCAAGCTCGTGAAAGAAAATGGCGAGATTGAAAACCTCGACCGCGCGCTGAACACCGATGCTGTGGGTACGATTTTCTCCGCAGTATTCGGTACTTCCACGGTAACTTCCTACATTGAAAGTGCCGCTGGTATCGCTGCTGGCGGTAAGACGGGCCTGACGGCTGTAACGGTAGCTGTGCTGTTTTTGGTATCGCTGCTGTTTGCCCCGCTGATTGGTCTGGTGCCGGGTTACGCAACGGCTCCGCCGCTTATCCTCGTTGGTGCGCTGATGATGTCTGAAGTGGGCAAGGTAAACTTCGCCGACTTCACCGACGGCCTGCCCGCCTTCCTGACCATCATCATGATGCCCATGACTTCTTCCATCGCTAACGGTTTTGCCTTCGGTTTCATCAGCTATGCTTTCATGAAATCCCTGTCCGGCAAGGCCAAGGAAGTCAGCCCCATCATGTGGCTGGTAAGCATTGCCTTTATGGTGAATCTCTTTATGCGTTCTTAATGGCAGTAACAGAGCCCTCCCGGGAAAGGGGAGGGCTTTTTCTTTGCCCTTGCAATTTCATAAAAAAGACATTACAATAGTATTCATGCAGCTTATGCTTTACAAATTAACAGATAGTCTGGAGGCAGCCTATGAAACGAGTATCCGTGGAGCTGATTCCCCGTGACGAGGAGACTTTGCGCGGCGAGTTACAGCTTTTGAAGCAGTATGAGGGCAAGATTGATGTCATCAATATCCCCGATTTACTGCGGTTTGACACCCGCAGCTGGGAAGGTTCGGCAATTGCCCAGGAGTATTTTGCCATGTCCATGCCTCATATCCGCGCCATGGATATCGACTTGGACAAGGAACTGCCCATGAAGGATTATCTGCGGGAAAAGGGCATCAAGGAAGTGCTGGTGGTGCAGGGCGACCCGCCGCAGCGCATGACCCATGAGGTTTATCCGACGGAATCCACGGACGTCATCCGCAAGTTCCGCGAGGAAATGCCGGAAGTGAAGGTCTATGCGGGCATTGACCAGTACAGAAGTTCCATGCGCCATGAGCTTTACCGTACCCGCCGCAAGGTGCAGGCCGGGGCCGCAGGTTTCTTCACGCAGCCGTTCTTCGACATGCGGCTGCTTTCCATCTACATGGATATGCTCGATGGCCTTGATGTGTACTGGGGCGTATCGCCGGTGGTTACGGCGGCTTCGCAGAGCTATTGGGAGCGCAAGAACAACGTCATTTTCCCGAAGCACTTTGCGCCGACCTTGGAGTGGAGTGTGGATTTCTCCCGTCAGGTCATGGAAATGGCGGACAAGAAGGATGCCAATGTGTATCTGATGCCCATTAAGACCAATCTGGAAGAGTATTTAGCAGGTGTATTAGCCTGATTTTATTGTGTGTATTTAGGAGAGTGAATCATGTTTAAGATTCTGAAAAAGGAAGAGCTGTCTCCCAGCGTCTTCTCCATGGATATCGAAGCCCCGCGTGTGGCCAAGAAATGTCTGGCTGGCCAGTTCATCATTCTGCGGGTGGACGAGGAAGGTGAGAGAATTCCTCTGACCATTGCGAACTTTGACCGCGAAAAAGGCATCATCAACATCGTATTCCAGGTAATCGGTGCCTCCACGATGGCGCTGGCTGCAAAAGAAGCCGGTGACAGCATTGTGGATTTTGCCGGTCCTTTGGGACAGCCGTCCGAAATCAAGAAGTTTGATGGCACGGTTGTTGTCGTAGGCGGTGGTATCGGTGTGGCACCGACGTTCCCGATTGCCCGTGCGATGAAGGAAGCAGGCAACAAGGTTATCGCCATCATGGGGGCCAAGACCAAGGACATCCTGATTATGGAAAAGGAAATGTCCGAGGTAACGGATGAAATCCTGATTACGACTGACGATGGTTCCCGTGGCATCAAGGGCTTTGTCACCTATGCCGTGCAGGAACTTGTGAACCGCGGCGAAAAGATTGCCCAGATTACGGCTATCGGCCCGGTCATCATGATGAAGAGCGTGGCCGATGCTACGCGTGAGCTTGGCATTCCGACGGTGGTCAGCCTGAACCCCATCATGGTAGACGGCACGGGTATGTGCGGCGGCTGCCGTGTAACCGTAGGCGACGAAACGAAGTTTGCCTGCGTAGATGGCCCGGAATTTGATGCACACAAGGTAGATTTCCCCGAACTCATGAGCCGCCAGCGCATGTACCGCGATATGGAGGCTGAGGAAAAGGACCATATTTGCCGCATTGGTTTGGGGAGGAAATAAACGATGGCTTTGTCTTTGAAGAAACATGAAATGCCGGTGCAGGACCCCAAGGTTCGCGCCCATAACTTTGATGAAGTAGCTTTGGGCTACGATGAGGAAACGGCAGTAGCCGAAGCGGAACGCTGCCTGCACTGCAAAGTGCCCCAGTGCCGCAAGGGATGCCCGGTGTCCGTAGATATTCCGGAATTTATCGGCAAGATTAAAGAGCGCGATTTTGACGGCGCCATTGAAAAAATCAAGGAAGCCAACGCGCTGCCCGCTGTCTGTGGCCGTGTTTGCCCGCAGGAAAACCAGTGCGAAAAATACTGCGTATTGGCCAAGAAGGGCGAATCCGTCGGCATTGGCCGTTTGGAGCGCTATGTAGCAGACCGCTATATGGCCAAGAATGAAGAAGTAAAGCCCATTGAATACGCCGAAGATGCACAGAAGGTAGCCGTGATCGGCTCCGGCCCCTCCGGCTTGTCCTGTGCCGGCGATTTGGCCAAGAAGGGTTACAAGGTAACGGTATTTGAGGCCCTGCACAAGGCGGGCGGCGTGCTGTCCTACGGCATTCCTGAATTCCGTCTGCCGAAAGATGATGTCGTGAAGAAGGAAATCGACAACATCGCCAAACTCGGCGTGAAGTTTGAACTCAACTCCGTAGCCGGCCGCCTGTTCACGGTGGACGAGCTCATGGAAGAAGAAGGCTTTGATGCGGTATTCATCGGCACGGGTGCTGGTCTGCCGCGTTTCCAGGGCATTCCGGGCGAAAGCCTCAGCGGCGTTTATTCTGCCAATGAATTCCTGACGCGCTGCAACCTCATGAAGGCGTACAAGTTCCCGGAATACGCTACGCCGATTAAGATTGGCAAGAAGGTCGCCGTTATCGGCGGCGGCAACGTGGCTATGGATGCTGCCCGCACGGCGCTGCGTCTGGGCGCGGAAAAGGTCTATATCGTCTATCGCCGCAGCGAGGCAGAACTGCCTGCCCGTAAGGAAGAAGTGGAACATGCCAAAGAGGAAGGCATTGAATTTAAGCTCCTCAACAACCCGGTGGAAATTCTTGGGGATGAAAACGGCTGGGTGAGTGGCATGCGCTGCATCAAGATGGAACTCGGTGAGCCTGATGAATCCGGCCGCCGCCGCCCGGTAGCTGTGGCTGGTTCTGAGTTTGATTTGGATGTGGAAACGGTTATCGTATCCATCGGTACCGGCCCCAATCCGATTATTTCCCAGACCACGCCGGGCCTTGACACGACGAAGCGCGGCAATATCGCTGCTGACGAGGAAACTGGGGCAACGTCCAAACCGGGCGTATTTGCCGGCGGCGATATCGTAACGGGTGCCGCTACGGTAATTCTCGCCATGGGCGCAGGCCGCAAGGCAGCTGCTGCTATTGACGAATATCTGAAAAGCAAGCGCTAAGCGGTAATTGAATAAATAATGGGGAATCCACCTGGGCCTACGCTCAGGTGGATTTGTCCGTTTGTAATTCGATTGATGAAAGTTATATAAGCAAGAAAAGAAGGAACGATTGATTTATGATGAACTTTGCGGCCATTGACTTTGAAACGGCCACGGGCTGCCGTAACTCAGCCTGCAGTGTGGCGGTGACGGCGGTGGAAGATGGCAGAATGAAGGATGTATACTACTCGCTGATTCAGCCGCCCATGAATAAGTACAATTACTTCAATATACAGATTCATGGCATTACGCCGAACGACACAAAAAATGCGCCGACCTTTGCCGAAATCTGGCCGGAACTTAAAAGCCATCTCGAAGGGAAAATCGTGGTGGCGCATAATGCAAAATTTGATATGGGTGTTTTAAGTGCGTGTCTTGCAGATGAAGGCCTGCCGACACCGGATTTTGCCTACTGCGATACGGTGGCTATCGCCCGCAAGGCATGGCCGTTTTTGGAGAATCACAAGCTGGATACCGTGGGCACGCATCTGCATATTGATTTCCATCATCATAATGCCATGGATGATGCCCGCACCTGTGCCGCAATTCCTTTGGCTGCCGGACAGGAATTAAAAGAGGATTCTTTGGAGTCCTTGGCGAAGAAATTGGGTATAAATATGTGTGTGTTTGGGAGAAAGGGGTATCGAAGATGATTTTGGTCAGTGCCTGCTTGCTGGGTCATAAGGTTAAATTCAGCGGGGGTGCCAACACCCATGAGCTGTTGTTAAAATACAATGAACGGGGTCGCTTTATCGCCGTATGTCCCGAATGTTTCGCCATGCTGCCCTGCCCAAGGCCCGCCATGGAGATTCAGGGCGGTACGGGCAAGAAAGTCCTCGCGGGCAAAGCGCGGGCTATGGACGAAAACGGCATGGATACCACCCAGTACCTGCTGACGGGTGCCGACAAGGTGCTCAAAATCGCCGAAGCCTATAATGCGAAAGTCGCCATTCTCAAAGAAGGCAGCCCCTCCTGCGGCGTCAAGAAAATCCATAGCGGCAACTTCGACGGCAAAAAAGTCAAAGGCCAGGGAGTAACCACGGCGCTCCTGCAGAAACACGGTATTACGGTTTATTCTGAAAAAGATATGACCGTAGGACGGCTCGAAGAACTCATCGCTGAAGATGTCAAGCGGGATAGAATATAATTACCATGACTGGGGGGCGTGACAAAAGGCGCAGGGCAGGCGGGGATACCTGTCTTTCGCAATGCCGGGGAGCTGAACAGATTTTTTGCCCTTAATTAAGTATCGTTGAAAGTCAAAACTCGCTACGCTCAAACAGTAGACTTTCAACGATAGAACAGCGGTATGGCAAAAAATCCGTTCTTAACGCTCTCCGCCAACGCTTCAGCCAGCTATCCCCGCCTGCCCTGCTTGGTTTTCCACACATAAAATATCTTTAATACTCTGAGCGGAATAACTATAGGGAATGAAAATTGTTCATTGGTAAGACGCAAAGTGGTGGATGATGTTGTTAAGTCTATGTAACAGTAATGTGAAAGGCGAGGTGTGGGGGAATGATAAAGGATTATTATGAGATATTGGAAGTTCACCCAAAGGCATCACAGGAAGTAATTAAGCGAGCTTATCAAACTTTAGCGAAAAAATATCATCCAGACACAACCGTATTAGATTATCATACGGCAAATGCAAAGATGCAGGAGTTAAATGAAGCGTATCAAGTTTTGTCAAATGTAGATAAACGTAAGAAGTATGATGTGGAACTAGAGGTTGTTAGAAGACAAAACGGCAAAGACAGTGTAAAGTCTTACGAGCAGGATAGTGGGAAAGAAAATATAAAGCAAACGGTATATGAGATTTGTACCAATACAATAGAACGTATAGAGAAGAGTATTAATTATTTAGATGGATATGGAAAAACAAACAAGGCTGTAAGCGATGGTATTGCAAGACAATTTGAAAGTACAATAGCAAAATATTTGACGCATATAAAAGATAACAAGGGGGATACACAAATCCTAGCAACGAATGTGGGGATAGCTTATTGGAAGATAGCTATTGCGTATTCGTGGAGTGATGATTGGGAAAATGCATATAATTATGTGTGTAAGGCTGCTAAATATATACCAGAATCAGCAGCAGTATATATAGATTTTGTTAAATCTTTTGAGCGAATAAAAGAATCTCGCCGAAAGGCTCAGAAAAGAGAGTTTTTTAGTTTTATCAAAAGAGGGTTGGCGGTATTAGGATGCATTTTCATTTTGTTTTATATATTTAGAGATAGTAATCCACCAACAAATCCACAGCCAGTGGCGGAAACAGAGAAAACAAAAGAGACAACAAGTGAAGAAAAAGCAAAGAAGAAACCTGTTCCTCCACCGAGCTACACTCCGAAACCAAAACAAAATGTTATAACAGGCTATGTACAAGAAGAAAAACAGTTAAATTATGATGGTATATGTAGACTGACAATAGATAATACAAGAAATGATTATCCGGTTTATGTTCGCGTATGGTATTTAGATGTTAAGGAACCTTATCCTGTTAGAGCATTTAATATAGGTAAGGGAAGTAAATTTACAGCGGAAGAATTGACACCGGGGAACTATGAAGTTAGGTATAGGACGCTTTATGAAGATGATTCTATTCCGAAGGATGGCTCGAAGTCACAACCTTTTGAATTGGTACAGATAGAAGATGACGATGGTATTAGGTATAGTGATGTGAAATTGACATTGTATAAAGTTAGCAATGGCAATACCAAAACAACACCGATACCAGGAGATGAAGTATAACCGTTATGCAGTAAAGTTTAAGGATGTGCGTAAGAAGTGTTATTATATCATGGAAGCAATATTGTAGTTCGTGAACCTAAGATATTGAAATCGCAAAGATATTTAGATTTTGGCGCAGGCTTTTATATGACCAGTGACTTTGAGCAGGCACGGAAGTGGGCGGTTAGGACGAGTGCTCGTCGTGAGGAAGGCGTAGCAACGATATCTGTTTTTGAAATTAGCGATGATTATGTGGATAGAGTGAAGGTACTGGCTTTTGTCAGACCGGATAGAGATTGGCTGCGGTATATAACGGCTCACCGCACTGGAAATCCACCTGCGGATGATTATGATATGGTGGTTGGGCCTGTGGCCAATGACCAAGCTATCCGCACGGTCAACAATTATTTGAAGGGTTATTTTCCTGAAGATGTGGCGATTAAACTGTTATTGCCACAGAAGTTAAAAGACCAATATCTGTTTCGTACAGAGAAAGCGTTGGATTTATTGGTCTTTAAGGAGGCGAAGCAGTTATGAAGCGGCTCGACCCCGATATTTTGGATTATTACAATGAAGCTGTGGTCAATATGCTGGTGGAGAAGTATGGCTATAGCTATATGGAGGCATTGCAGAAGTTTGTGCAATCCAAGACCCATGAAATGTTGGAAAATGAGGCTTGCGGCATGACGGATTTTGGTGCCGGAGCAATTTTGGAAATCTGGGAAGCAGAGCAGATTACTGGTGACCCACGCAAGTCTGTATATATTCGAGGTGAGTGATATGCCGGAGGAAATGAAATTTTTCATGTACCTGCTGGAATTCTATGCGGCCTATAAGAATCGCAAGACTGGTGAAGTTTTGGCTGAATGGGACAGCAAAGGACTGACCAAGAAGATATATGACAATTATTGGGTGTATCATACAGAAGCTATTGAGAATGCCTATGCTGATATTGATAACCTGTTGAATACTGGCAAACATGCCTGGTGATTTCAAAGGTTCCGTTACACCTGCACGATTTCTACGCCCTGCTTTTGGGCGGCGGTTAGGAAGTCTTTATCGGCCTGCTTATCGGTGACCAGCATGTCGATGTCTTTGAGGGCGCAGACCTGTATGAAGGACAGGTGATGGATTTTCGTATGGTCAAAGACTACGACTTTTTTGTTGGCGCGTTCTAACAGGGCGAGCTTTACGGCTTGATCGTCGAAGTCCGGGGACATGATGCCGCTGGCGTCGATGGAGCAGATGCCCAGGAAGGCGATGTCGATGCGGAAGTTTTTTATCATGCGGCAGGTCAGGTCACCAAAAAATCCATGCGGGGAACTGCGGTAGAAACCGGGCATGGCGATGAGCTGCAGTTTGTCATTGACAGAGAGAATATTGTGAATCGGCAATGAGTGGGAGAGTACCGCGATATTTTGCCGATTTTTTAATTCCTCGGCGATTTCGATATTGGTCGAGCCAGTGTCGAGGTAAATGGCGTTGCCTTCCTTAATGAGTCCAGCGCAGAATTCGGCAATGGCATTCTTCTCCTTGGTCATGCGCAATGAACGGGCGCTGACGTTAGCCAGGGCGGCGGTGCCTTCATTGAGGACAGCACCGCCATGAACGAGTGTGACGATATTCATATCGGCCAGCCGGTGTAAATCCCGGCGGATGGTCATATCGGAAACTGCGAGCCGTTGGGCCAGTTCGCGGACATAGACGGCTTTAGCCTCCTGCAATTCCTGCAGGAGAAAGTTACGGCGTTCACGGGAATTCATAATTACCTCCATATTTGACATGTCAAAATGTTTGTTTTCTGTTATGTTAACGATTATAACATGATAATCGCACAAAAGATGCGAAAAACTGTGAAAAACACACAGAAAACGAACAGAAATATCTTGTAGTGCTTTGGAGCACTGGCTATAATGAAAGCAACAACAGGGACTGACATGGGGAAAGAGGTAATGATGATGACGGATTGCAGAACGAAAATCGTTTTTTCGGATATTGATGGCACTTTATTGACAAGTCAACATAAGGTGACATGTCAAAGCAAGGTGGCTGTGCAGAAACTGGCGCAGAAGGATATTCCTTTCGTGCTGGTGTCGGCGCGGATGCCGGCGGCCATTTATCCCATTACGGATGAGCTGGACGTGAAGATGCCCATAATCAGTTATAGCGGAGCTTTGGTCTTAGACAGGGAAGGCAAGACATTGGCCAGCACCAAGATGGAGAAAATGCTCACGCGGCAGCTGCTGCAGGAACTGGCGGAGAAATTTCCCCAGATTACGGCCAACTTCTATACGGATAATAAGTGGTATGTAAAAGACAGGACGGACAAGCGGGTGCAGCGGGAAATGGATATTACCTCGGCCACAGCCGAGAATGCAGATTTTGCGAAGCTGCTGGACGAGGGTATTTATCCCCACAAGATTCTCCTGATGGCTGAACCGGAGGACTGCGTGGCGGCAGAAAATTATTTCCGGGAAAATTATCCTGCGTTTCAGGTCGTGCGTTCCTCATCCATTTTGCTCGAAATCATGTCCGGCTGCGTCTCCAAAGCGGGGGGAATTGCCGTGCTGTTAAAGCATTACGGCCTGACGGTGGAGGAGGCCCTTTCCTTTGGCGACAGCTACAACGACATTCCCATGCTGGAATACACGGGGCAAAGCGTGGCCATGGGCAATGCTCCGGATGTGGTGAAAGAAGCGGCCAAAGATGTGACGCTGACGAGTGACGAAGATGGCATCAGCGCCTATCTGAATGGCTATTTTGAGAGGTTCTAAAAAAATCCTAAAAAAAAATAAATTTTTTTCAAAAAAGGGGTTGCAATCTCTGAAAAGATGTCGTATAATAATTTTCGTTGGTGAGACACACCACGGCATTCCCCGATAGTTCAGCCGGTAGAACGGTGGACTGTTAATCCATATGTCGCAGGTTCGAATCCTGCTCGGGGAGCCATGGCGCGTTGGTCAAGTGGTTAAGACACCGCCCTTTCACGGCGGCTTCATGGGTTCGAATCCCATACGCGTCACCATTTCGGGCGATTAGCTCAGCTGGGAGAGCGCCTGCCTTACAAGCAGGATGTCAGCAGTTCGATCCTGTTATCGCCCACCATTTGAAATTTAAGCTGCCGCAAGGCAGCTTTTTTTGTTATCCAAAAAGGAGGGGATTTCTATGACCACAGAGGAACGGCGGGCGGAAGTCCTGCGCCGTTTGCAGGCAGCCACTTCGCCCCTGACCGGTACGCGCCTTTCCCGGGAACTCGGCGTCAGCCGTCAGATTATCGTCGGAGATGTAAGCATTCTGCGGGCGGAGGGCGCAAAGATTTTTGCGACTCCCCGGGGGTATATCCTGCCCGAGGATGAACCAAGTCAGAAAAAGATTACACTCGTCTGTCAGCATTCTGCAGAGGATATGGAAGCGGAGCTCAATGCCATCGTGGATAATGGCGGTGCTGTGTTGGATGTAATTGTGGAGCATCCGGTCTATGGCCCGATTAAGAGCGATTTGTTTCTGGAGAGCCGCCGGGATGTCAAGAATTTCCTCACCAAGATGAAAAAGTGCCAGGCCAATCCGCTGCTCGTCGTGACTGGAGGGATTCACATTCATACGGTGCGGGTGCCGGATGAGGAAGCGCTGGCCGATATCCGGCGGGAATTGCAGGCTTTGGGGATTTTGGTAAATATTGCGTGAGAAGTGCCTTCGTAGTATAATAAACTGTACTTTGTTATGAAGCAGAATTGTAAAGAAGGCTGTAATATTGAAAGAATTACTGAAGAAAATGCACGCCTGGATGGATGGCTACATGAATCAATTCGTCACCGATGACGAAGAGGTCATGCAGGGCATCCGCATCAAGATGAATCATACAGGCTACGTCACGGCCATTGCCCGCGAATTGGCACAGCATTTAGCGCTCAGTGAGCACGATGTGCAGCTGGCGGAAATCATGGGCCTGTTCCATGATGTGGGCCGTTTCCGGCAGTACAGCATCTACAAGACCTTTAACGATGCCCAGTCGGAAGACCACGCGGATTTGGGACTCAAGGTATTGGCCGAGGAAATGCCCTATATGGCGGATTTATCGGCGGAAGATGCCGAACTGGTTCGCTATGCCATAAAGTATCATAATAAGAAGGAAATTCCTGCCGAGGCGGCAGGACGGAAGCTTCTGTTTGCCAAGCTGCTGCGGGATGCGGATAAATTGGATATCTATCGGGTGCTGCTGCCTTATCTGGACCCCGAGAAGGCAGACGATGCGCCTAAATTTATTCGTTCCGATGCCGGTCAGTTCATCAGCCCGGATTTTATCGAGGCTTTTAAGAACGGCGAGCAGGCGGATTACCGTCAGCTGCGGACGCATGGCGACCGCAAGCTGGTGCGCCTGCTTTGGGTTTATGATGTAAACTTTGCCTGGACGCTTCAAAAGATGGTGGAACGTGGTTATATCCAGACGGTTATCGACCATCTGCCGGAGCAGGAAGGTGTCGATATCGGCGTGAAGCGCCTGTGGAAATATATAGAAGAGAAATGTGCAGCACCGGATGATGTGTCTGCGTATATAAAGGAGAGAATGTAATGGCAGAAAACACGACAATCGCCACGAACTTTGTGCAGAATGCGATTGAGGAAGACCAGAAGAACGGTAAGTACACCGAGGGAATCCATACCCGTTTTCCACCGGAACCAAATGGTTATCTGCATATCGGCCACGCCAAGTCCATTTGCCTGAACTTTGGTCTGGCTGAGTACAACCATGGTCTGTGCAATCTGCGTTTTGATGATACCAATCCCACCAAGGAAGACACGGAATATGTGGACTCCATTCAGGAGGATATCCGCTGGCTGGGCTTTTCCTGGCAGAACCGCATGTACTATGCTTCTGACTACTTCGATAAGCTTTACGATTATGCCGTGGAGCTCATCAAGAAGGGCCTGGCTTACGTTGACGATTTGACGGCTGAGGAAATCAAGGAATACCGCGGCACGCTGACGGAACCGGGCAAGGAAAGCCCGTACCGCAACCGCAGTGTGGAGGAAAACCTCGACCTGTTCGCCCGCATGAAGGCCGGCGAATTTGCCGATGGGGAAAAGGTACTCCGTGCCAAAATCGACATGGCTTCGCCGAACATGGTTATGCGCGACACGGTTATCTACCGCATTGCCCATGCCCATCATCACCGCACGGGCGACAAGTGGTGCATCTATCCGATGTACGACTTTGCCCATCCGCTGTCCGATGCCATTGAGGGCATTACGCACTCCGTCTGCACGCTTGAATTTGAGGAACATCGTCCGTTCTATGACTGGCTGCTCGAAAATCTCGGCTTTGACGCCAACACCCGTCCGCGCCAGATTGAGTTTGCCCGCCTGAACCTCACGAATACCGTGACCAGCAAGCGCAAGCTGCGCCAGCTCGTGGAAGAAGGCCATGTGCGCGGTTGGGATGACCCGCGTATGCCGACCATTTCCGGCCTGCGCCGCCGTGGTTTTACGCCGGCTGCCCTGCGCAAGTTCTGCGAGGAAATCGGCGTGGCCAAGGGCAACAGCCTCGTCGATGTGGCGATGCTCGAATCCTGTGTGCGCTCGGACCTAAACGAAAACGCTGACCGCATTATGGCAGTGCTACGTCCGCTGAAGGTCATTATCACCAATTACCCCGAGGATAAGGAAGAATGGCTGCTGGGGGACAATAACCCCATGCATGGCGGTCATCGCTTTATTCCGTTCTCCCGTGAACTTTACATCGAACAGGAAGACTTTATGGAAGAAGCGCCCAAGAAGTTCTTCCGTCTGAAACCGGGCGGAGAAGTCCGCTTGAAGCACGCCTATATCATCAAATGCGATGAGGTCATCAAGGATGAGGCTGGCAATGTGGTGGAACTGCACTGCACGGCAGACCTCGAATCCAAGACCGGTGGTGCTACGGCCAGCCGCAAGATTAAGGGCACCATCCATTGGGTAGCTGCCAAGACGGCTGTGCCTGCCGAAGTACGGCTCTATGATTATTTGCTGGAAACCGATGAAAACGGGAACCTGCCCGCTGACTTTATCGGTGCACTCAATAAAAATTCCTTGGAAGTTATCGATAACGCCTGGGTAGAACCCAGCGTGAAGCTCCAGGCCGCAGGCAAGCATTATCAGTTCCTGCGCACGGGTTACTTCGTAATCGATACGGATACCACGCCGGATAAGCTGGTGTTCAACCGGGTGGTTGGACTCCGTGACAGCTGGGCCAAGGAAAAGAACAAATAATCTACTCGTCAAGAAAGAAGTGAACGTACTTTGGAAAGCAGCACAATGATTGCTATTGTTATCTTTGTGGCGGCCTATGCCTTGATTATTTCCGAGAAGGTACACCGCACCATCGTGGGTATCTTCGGTGCCATGCTGATGATTCTCTTTGGCATCATCAACCAGGAAACCGCCATTCACCACATTGACTTTAATACATTGGGCCTTCTCATGGGCATGATGATTATCGTCAATATTACCAGTGAGACAGGACTTTTTAACTTCCTGGCTATCTGGGCTGCAAAAAAGGTCAAGGCAAGGCCTGTGGCCCTGCTCGTAGCACTCTCGGCCATTACGGCTGTGTGCTCGGCCCTGCTCGATAATGTGACCACGGTGCTTTTGACAGTGCCCATCACCTTCAGCATTACTTCCCAGCTCAAAGTGGATGTAAAGCCTTACCTGATGGCACAGATTATCTCCTCCAATATCGGCGGCACGGCCACCCTTATCGGTGACCCGCCAAACATCATGATTGGCAGCGCCGTGGGCTTGAGCTTTATGGACTTCATTCAGAACATGACGCTGGTATCGGTTGCTATCTTCATCGTCGTGCAGGGCGTGCTTGTAGCACTCTACGGCAGCAAGCTCAAGACCACGCCGGAATTGCAGGACAAGGTAATGCGCCTCAACGCCAAGAGTCAGATTGCCGACAAGGCGCTGCTGAAAAAATGTCTGGCGGTTATCTTCATTACCATTACGCTGTTTACCCTGCATGGTGCTCTGGGACTGGAAACGGCAACGGCGGCTCTGACTGGTGCAGGCCTCCTGTTGCTCATCACCTATACCCGCAATGAAGCCATGATTGCCAAGGTCCTTTCCAAGGTGGAATGGCTGGCTATCTTCTTCTTTGCCGGTCTGTTCGTTCTGGTCGGTGCGCTGGTGGAAACGGGCGTTATCAAGGCCATGGCAGCTGAAGCTCTGACGATTACCAACGGCAATGTGCCCATGACGGCCATGCTGATTCTCTGGATGAGTGCCTTTGCTTCTGCCTTTATCGATAACATTCCCTTTGTGGCTACGTTGATTCCTCTGATTCAGGATATGGGCCAGATGGGCCTTTCAAATCTGGAACCCATGTGGTGGAGCCTGGCCTTGGGGGCCTGCCTGGGAGGAAATGGTACCCTTATCGGTGCTTCTGCCAACGTGGTTGTGGCCTCTTTGGCTGCTCAGCACGGCAAGCAGATTTCCTTCATTGGCTTTATGAAGGTGGCCTTCCCCGTGATGCTTCTCACCATTATCATAGCCAACATCTATATCTGGATTTGGCACCTTTAATCTTATAACTACAAAAGCTGACAGGTCAATTTGACTTGTCAGCTTTTTGCAGGTATTAGGGTGTTTGCTGTTGAATTAGTATATTTGTATGGTTTACTTATTAATGGGCTTATGGGGATTAGGTCCGCCTGCAGCGGCGAGATTATCCAGTTCATCCCAGGACAGTTCCCGCTTTTGAGCCCGTATCTCATGGAGGTGTTCCTTGAGATTGCCTTTGACTTTGCTGAAACGGGAAAAATCCGTTTCTTGAAGTTCGCGTTCAATACCCATATGTATCACTCCTATCTATATCTTAGTTCTATTATAACATACGAGTGAGCAGGCTGGAAATTACAAGGATTTACAAATTTTTTTGGGGAGTTTGGGGTTTTTATATGAAAATTTATTTTTATTTGGGTGTGGGCATTATCATCACGCTGATTGTGGGGCTATTAGGTTACGGCGTGTATCTGAATCAGCGTGGGGAAAGCGAGATTGAGCAGCGTATGGAAAGCCTGCGCCTGCCGCTGAATGGTGCAGTCGTCACGGAAAGGGAGATACAGCCTTACGTGGAACTGGAACTGGTGAATCTCTACTGTGATGATATGACCGACGTGATAGCCAGGGAAAATGGCCGGGTCAATCAGGTGTTGGTGGAGAAACACGATATGGTGACGGCAGGCAAGCCCATCATGCAGTTGGTGGATGAGGACATTCCACTCAAAATCAAGCAGGCCGACAGCGATATACTGGAAGCGGAAGCCCAACTCGTTAAGACGCGCAACTCCTATAACCGTTACAGTCAGCTCGTGGAATCCAATGCGATTTCTCTGGAAAAGTTTGATGAAGCGGCGGCGGCTTACAAGGCTGCCCAGGCAAGACTTGCCAACAACGAAGCCAAGCGGGAGCAGCTTTTGATGCGCCAGTCCCGGCAGATGGTGCTTTCTTCGATTGATGGGGAAGTCTTGCGTCTCTATCAGAGCGAAGGGGCTTATGTGACGGCGGGGACTCCCGTGGCTTTGGTGGGAGATTTCAGCAAACTTTATTTTTCGGCTCCTGTCGTGGATGAGGAGGCCAGACGCATGGAGCTGGGGAAGACCATCAATATGACCATCGCCGGTGGCGCTACCGCTGTGCTGGGGGGCGAAGCTCTGCCCAAGTCCTATGGAGCGAATTATTCCACGGGCAATCTGGGGGAAGACCAGGTTTTCTCCGCCATGGTAACGAGGATAACTCCGGGCCTTGGCGAACCGGCAACGGTGCGGCAGGTAATCTGGAAGGTGGATAACCGCGTGGGCCTGTTGGAGCCGGGGGCCTATCGGAAACTGCGGTTGTATGCCGGGACGACCCGCAAGTGTCTGGCTGTGCCCGTAGCGGCTTTTACCGATGAGAGCCATGACCGAGTGGCTGTGATGGAAGCAGATGGGCGCCTCGGATTCCGGGATGTGAAGACGGGCGTAACCGATGGTCACTATATTGAAATCATTTCCGGACTGCAGACGGGCGATATCGTCATTACTTCGGATACCGCAGGGGTGACAGCCGGTACGGAAATCGAACTCACGCTCGAAGAAAACTGAGTTTACTAAGGATAGTACCTGCTGCTTGCTGGCAGGTATTTTCTTTTATTCGTCGAATATTATAAATTGTATTGTGTTGGCTTATTGGGGAGGATAATTGGTTATGGCAGATGGTAGCAATATTTTTAGCAGGGCGGCACTGGATAAGCTGCGCTCTCCTGACAGGCTGGATATGCTTCTGCCCATAACCACTCCTATTGGCTGGATGTCATTGGTAGCGGTGGGGCTGCTGCTCATTTCGGTGATTCTGTGGTCAATTTTTGGCTCCTTCACCGTGCGGGCTGATGGCAAGGGAATGATACTGGATGCCGGCGGGGTGGCCAGCGTTACCCACGTGGCTGGGGGAAAAATTGCCCATGTTTATGTGCGTCAGGGCTCTGTGGTGCAAAAGGGCGATTTAATCGCCGAGCTGGAACAACCGACACAGTCTGCCGATACCAATATGGCCCAGTATGGGCCGCAGCTGGCCAACAGTATGAAGGATACGGCGGACAGGGTTTACCAGTACCGGGCCAAACTCTATCAGCAGGTGGTATCCCGGGATGTGGTCAGTGATTATGATGGCATCGTGGAAGATGTCATGGTGCGCAAGGGCAGTGTCATCAACAGCGGCAGTCCGCTGTGTACGGTGCGCCTGACCCAGAAGCGCAGCGATTTGATGGGCGTCATGTATGTTCCCGTGGACAAGGGCAAGCGCATTGAGCCGGGGCAGACTATTCAGCTCGTGCCCAACGGCGTAGATGTGCAGGAGTCCGGCAGTCTTATCGGCGTAGTGCGGGCGGTGTCCAATTATCCCGTGGCCTTGAAATCCATTGAACGCCATGTCGGCAATCCGGAACTGGCGCAGTGGCTTATGGCCAGCGGACAGGGCGCAGTGGTGGAAGTCAGCTTTGTGCTGGTGAAGGATGAGAACAATCCTTCGGGCTACCTTTGGACTTCCTTTGTGGGAGAGCATAAGCCCATTACGGCCGGGAGCTTCTGCACGGGTTCGGTGATTATCGAACGGCGCCCGCCGATTGAAAAGGTATTTTATAAACTCAGCCAGTGGCTGCGGAACAGGTGAGTCATATGGCGATGGATTTTTGGGAAAAGTTTTGGCATAAGTCCGGGGCAAGAGTCAAGGTGCCCACGGTGCTGCAGATGGAGGCCACCGAATGTGGTGCGGCCTCTTTAGCCATGGTGCTGGCGCATTATGGTCTTTGGGTTCCGCTGGAAAAATTGCGCTCCGAGTGCGGGGTCAACCGTGACGGCAGCAAGGCCAGCAATGTGATGCGGGCGGCCAAGGCACGGGGCTGTGAAGTGCACGGCTATCGCTGGGAGGCAGAGAGCCTGCGAGAGGAACAGGATTATCCCCTGATTATTCACTGGGAATTCAATCACTTTCTGGTGCTCGAAGGAATTCGCGGCGATAAAGTGTATTTGAACGATCCAGCCATGGGGCGGCGGACGGTGTACTGGGACGAATTTGTTACCTCTTATACGGGCATTGCCCTGACTATCCGCCCCTGGGCAGGCTTTCAGCCTGCCGGTCACCGCTATAACGTCTTTAAGGCAGTGGCGCAAAAACTTTGGCAGGATAAATGGGGCATGACTTTCCTGATTCTGCTGGGGCTCTGCATGATTGTGCCGGGGCTGGCGTCACCGATATTCAGTCAGGTTTTTCTGGATGATATTCTGACGGGCAAGCACCGGGACTGGATGGGCAATCTCTGCATTGCCATGACTGTGTCCTTTTTGGTATCGGCAGTTTTGACCTGGCTGCGGGCGGTGCTTCTGACCCGCTGGCAGCGGAAGCTGACACTTGCCGATTCCTCCACGTTCTTCTGGCATTTGCTGCGCCTGCCCATGCACTTCTTCCATCAGCGTTATGCGGCAGAAGTGGCAGGACGCATCTCCATGAATGAGTCTGTGGCCGGAGTCCTTTCGGGCAGTGCGGCTACGGCGGTTTTGGATGCGTTTATCGCATTGTTCTTCCTGCTGCTGCTCTTGCAGTACAATGTACTTTTGACCTTTATCGGCATTGTCTTTATGATACTGAATATCGCGGTACTGGTGCTGACCCGCCGCCATCTGACGGACCTGGCCATGCGGATTCAGCAGGATGCGGGCAAGGAATACGGGGCCTCCATCAATGGCCTCACCATGATTGACAGCATCAAGGCCAACGGCAACGAAGGAGATTTCTTCATGAAATGGGCCGGTTACCGGTCCAAGGTCTTAAACGGCATGCAGGAAACCCAGCTTTGGATGCTGTCGGTAACCATGCTGCCCACGTTGCTGACGGGGCTTAACGGGGCCTTGATTATGACCTTCGGCGGCTTCTCCATTATGGATGGGGCCATGACAGCCGGTATGTTTGTGGCCTTTCAGCACCTCATGGGCAGCTTCCAGGCACCAGTGGCCAATCTCACGGGGCTTTATACCAGCCTGCAGACCACGGAAATGCAGATGCAGCGTCTCAATGATGTGCAGCGTTATGA
Organism: Selenomonas sp. FC4001; assembly: GCF_000701565.1. Classification (NCBI taxonomy): domain Bacteria; kingdom Bacillati; phylum Bacillota; class Negativicutes; order Selenomonadales; family Selenomonadaceae; genus Selenomonas; species Selenomonas sp. FC4001. The sequence goes on from NZ_KL370794.1 coordinate 77,292, forward strand.
AGTGGATGATTTGAATTATCCCGAGAAGGAAAACCAGAACTTCGGCAAGCAGCGCCTGTCCGGAGAAATGGAATTAAAGTCGGTCAGCTTTGGCTACAGTCCGTTGGAACCGCCTTTGCTGACGGATTTCAACCTGCATTTGAAGCCGGGGCATTGGGTGGCTATCGTAGGCCCATCCGGCAGCGGCAAGTCCACGGTGGCAAAAGTCATCACGGGCCTCTACGAGGAATGGGGCGGGCAGGTGCTCTTTGATGGCACGCCCCGGCGGCAGGTGCCGCGCAGTGTCATCACCACTTCGCTGACGTCCGTGGACCAGGATGTGTTCCAGATTACCGGCACCGTTGGCGAAAATATTGCCCTCTTTGACCATTCTCTGCGGCAGAGCGATATCATGCGGGCGGCTAAGGATGCCTGCATCCACGAAGATATCCTGCAGCTCGAAGGCGGCTATGATGCCAAAGTTTCCGAAGGCGGCCTGAATTTTTCCGGCGGCCAGCGGCAGCGCATGGAAATCGCTCGGGCGTTGGCGGTAAATCCCTCCATTCTCGTATTGGATGAAGCCACCAGTGCGCTTGACCCCATTACGGAGGAAAAGGTGCTGGAAAACATCCGCCACCGCGGCTGTGCCTGCGTGATTATCGCCCATCGCCTGTCCACTATCCGGGATGCTGATGAGATAATCGTGTTAGAGCACGGACAAGTGGTGGAGCGGGGACGTCATCGCGATATGATGAAGCATGATGGCCCCTACAAGCGGTTGATTGATGAATATAGCAGTAAGTGATTTGCGATAGATTGTGAGTTGTGATGGTATGGAATTACAGGCAGGCAAGCGCTGGCAACTGACAAAAGAAGATAGTTTCCTGATGCTGGCTTCCGGTCAGGTGGAAGTTTATGCAGTAACGCAGGATAAGGATGAATTCCGCCAGTCCTATCTGTTGACACTGGAAGCCGGGAAAGCCATTTTTCCGGCCATGGATGAATTCGAGGAAATCGATGTTCTTATCTATGCGGTAAAAGACAGTGTGCTGGAAGAAAAGTCCTTCCTGGATATGGACCCGCATGAGCTGCAGCCCCTGATGCAGGATTGGTTCAAAGCGCTCGGGGAACTTCCTTGGCTCAAGCGGCTGGCCGCCTTGGGGGACGATATGCTTTCCCTCTGGGGAAGCCGGAAGTTATTTGCAGACAGCTTGGGCAGCAGCCATGAGCTGTTAGAGGCCTTCCGCAAGCATCAGCGCATCTTTTCGATGCTGCGGGGCATGCGCTTCCTGTCTGCCGACAGGCGGCTGGCCAGACGGCAGAAAATCATTGCCCGCCAGAAGAAATGGCTGATTAATGATGCCATTGGCAACCTGCTGGGAGAAGATGAAATCCTCTACGAGGAAAGCAGCACGGAACAGGCCGGCAAGGCGGTGGATGAGACAAGTTTTATCCTCAAGCTGGCCATGAAAGCTCTGTCCATGCCGGAGGCGGATATCAATATCTCGGCGGAGATTGCCAAGAAGCTCGATTCGCTGGCCTTACTCCGGCGGCTGGCCCAAAAGGCCAACATTCAGCTGCGGCTCGTGAAGCTGGAAGGGAAAAAATGGTTTACCAAGGACAGCGGTGTGCTGATTGGCTGGTATGGGGAGAATAAGGAAATTGCGGCCATTATTCCCGAGAGCCCCGGCCGTTATAAAATCATCACCCGCAGAAATCCGGCGGGGCTGCCCCTGACACCGGAGGTTCTGGACAAGATTGATAAAGATGCTTTTGTCTGCTATGCGGGATTCCCGCGGCGCAAGCTCAAAATCATGGACCTCCTGCGTTTCATGTTCCATCAGTGCTGGAAGGCAGATTACCGGACCATTATTTTGGTGAGTTTCTTTGCGGGACTTATTCCATTGGTCAGCCCGATTATCACGGAGACCATCTTCCAGGATATCCTGCCCATCATGGACAGGGAAGGGCTGGTGACGGTTACGCAGGTTGTCATGGTCACGAGCTTTACCATGGCGGCCCTGTCCATGATTCGGACGGTAGCGGTTGTGCGCATCAGTACCCGGCTGGACATGGCGGTGGAAGCAGCCCTTTGGGGCAGGCTTCTGTCCCTGCCACAAAAATTCTTCAGCCGCTTTACCACCGGTGAGCTGGCCAGCCGTATGCAGGGCATGGAGGCGGTCAAGGAAGTCGTCAGCGGCAATTTCGTGACGGCCATCTTCAATACGGTGTTTTCCTTTTGGAGCCTCATCCTCATGTGCTGGTACAGCCTCAAGCTCACGGCTGCAGCCATGGTGGTCTGGGGCATCTGGTGCCTGATTACGGCCTTTATCTATCGGCGGGTTCTGAGCTTCCAGCGCAAACTCATTACGGCCAAGAATGAGGAAGCGGGTCTTGTGCAACAGGTGTTCACAGGACTTTCCAAGTTCCGGGTGCATGGCGCCGAAGAACAGGCCTACCATCTTTGGAGCAAGGTTTTCGGCGTAACCTGGAAATGGAATCTTGCTTTGCGCTGGCAGGGGAACTATAATACTATTATCGCGGCGGTACAGCCCTTTGTCCTGAATATGCTGCTCTACTATATTGTTGTGTACGGCATGCAGGAAACCGTGCAGACGGGCAATGGCGGCAGCATGGTGCAGACAGGCATTGGCTATGCCCAGTTCCTGGCCTTTGAAGCGGCCTTCAGTTCCTTTAATGGCACCTTGAATGCGGTGATTCCGCTCGTGGGTACGTTCTTCACCATCCAGCCGCATATTGAAAACCTGCGGCCTATTTTGGAAGAGGTGCCGGAAACTACGGACGATAAATTGGAAGCTGACCCGCTGTCCGGGGCCATTGAGGTGAGTCATCTGACCTTTGCCTATGGGGAAGGGAAAAAAGATGTGATTCGTGATGTGAGCTTTCAGGTCGCGGCGGGCGAAAATGTGGCCATTGTGGGCCATTCCGGCTGCGGCAAGTCCACTCTGGTGCGGCTGCTTTTGGGGTTTGAACAGCCCAAAAGCGGGGCTGTCTATTATGACGGCCAGTCCTTGGCAGAACTTTCCCCGCCGTCGGTGCGCTCCCAGATGGGAGTGGTGCTGCAGAACGGTCAGCTCATGAGCGGCGACATCTTTACCAATATCGTGGGACAGTCGGCGCTTACCCAGGATGATGCCTGGGCAGCGGCAGAAGCTGCGGGCATTGCCGATGATATCCGTGAAATGCCCATGGGCATGCAGACTGTTATCAGTGAAGGCTCCAACAATATTTCCGGTGGTCAGCGCCAGCGGATTATGATTGCCCGTGCACTCGCGGCGAAACCGGCTATTCTGATTTTTGACGAAGCCACCAGTGCTTTAGACAACCGCACGCAGGCCATTGTGACGGAAAGCCTCAATAAGCTCAACACCACAAGGCTCGTGATTGCCCACCGTCTGTCCACCATCAAGGAGTGCGACAGGATTCTGGTTATGGATAAAGGCAGTATTGTGGAAAGCGGTTCCTATGAGGAACTCCTTTCTCAAAATGGCGTTTTTGCCCAGTTGGTGAAACGACAGGTTGCATAGGAGAAAGATATGGAAGAGAAGGATTGGAACCTTATTGCCCAGCAGGCCGTGCTGGAGGATGAGGCGTTTGATGAATTATATGAGCATTTTTTCCCGCGGGTCTATAATCTGATTTATGCCCGGGTGAAGAATGTGGCCACGGCGGATGATATTGTCAGTGATGTGTTCGAGAAGATGGTGCAGCATCTGGCAGAATTTGACTGTCAGAAGGCATCTTTTGCCACCTGGCTTACCCGCATTGCTACCCGTACCCTGACGGATTACTATCGCTGGCAGAGCTACCGCCAAAACGTGGAGTGGGATGATGTGTTCTCGCCCGCCATAGATGAAAAGGAACGCCCCGAAGGTCAGCTGCTGATTAAAGAAGGCAAGCGTGAACTGCTGCTTGCACTCGGAAAGCTGGGGGAGCGGGAACAGCGCATTATCGAGCTGAAATACTGGGGCGATATGAACAACAAGGAAATCGCGGAAGTTCTGGGTATCTCTCCGGCCAATGTAGGTGTCATACTCTTCCGGGCTATGGGCAGCCTGCGTAAGTTGATGGGCCAGGAATAATTTCATATTTTTGTGCAGGATGTAATGCTAAAATCCCCTGTTCGTATGTTTAGCTGGAAAGACCCGGCAGGCTTGCAAAATTTTTTTGTAAAAAGTTTGTAATAGAATGCAAGCTCATTCGTATGTAAGAATGTAGGTCAAAAGGCAAACATGGGAAAGGGGATTTTTCTTGTGACGGAAGTGATGAAGAACATCATCGAAGCGCTGAATCAGCTGGGAACGGAAAAAATCCAGGAAGCCGGCAGCGTGGATGCTTTGACTGCAGCGATTAAGGGATACGGCGTAGAGGCCAGTCCGCAACAGGTACAGGCTGCTTTGGAAGCTGTGATGAATGCAGCTGATGGCAGACAGGAATTGGACGAGAAGGCCTTGGCAAAAGTCGCAGGCGGTATTTCACCGGCAATGGTAGTACCTAGGATTCCAGGTGTTTTGGATGGTGTGAAATGGGTAACCGACAAGATTAAGGGGAATCTCCAGAAACAGGAAAACAAAACGGAAGCGCCTGTTGCAGCGATGGATCATCAGGGAAAATCCATCACGCAGACAGGCAATAACAAAACCGACAGCGTCGGCGTTTCCAAGGCAAGCTGACAGTAAAGCGATAACAGCGAAGGGATTTTAATGGGGATAGCAGGAAGCAGCCTGACTCAATACCGTTAAGGGGAATAATGGTGTGGGCGAATCGGGCTGACGGTGGTTATCAATATGTAACGACATAAAGCGCAAGGGGAAAACATGAGTGACAGGAAAACGTCAGAAAAGGGGACATTCATGTTGACGCTTAGTGTCGCAGATAGGCTGCTGACAGGGATTGCGCAGCCAGACCTATGAGGGTAAGGAAAGGAATCATCAGAGAGACCGATAGCAATATAAAGGGAAAAGCCTTAATACCTATGCCGAAGGCCTGCAAGTTGGGGAACTTGCAGGCCTTTCTATTTACAGCAAAGCAAGCATGGCCTTCTTGAAAGAGCAAAAAAAATTAAAAAAAGCCTTTACAAGGTAAGGCTGTTGTAGTATTATATTACTTGTTCGGGACGTAGCGCAGTTTGGTAGCGCGCTTCCTTGGGGTGGAAGAGGTCGTGGGTTCAAATCCCGTCGTTCCGACCATTTAGTAAATTCAAGAGCTGTTCTTCGGAACGGCTCTTTTTTCGTAAAAACGTAGTAAGGAGAATGTCAAAGATGAGTATTTTGAACGTTTCCCATTTATCCCACAGCTATGGCGGCCGGGAGATTTTTGAGGACGTTAGTTTCCGTCTGCTGAAAGGTGAGCACGTGGCGCTTGTCGGAGCCAATGGTGAGGGCAAGTCCACGTTCCTTTCCATCATCACCGGGCAGCTTACGCCCGATGCAGGCACTGTGGAATGGGCACGGCGCGTGAAGGTAGGTTACCTTGACCAGCATGCGGTGTTAAAGCCCGGCATGACCATCCGCGACACTTTGCGCACGGCCTTTGATGATATGGTGAAGGCGGAGCAGGAAATGCTTGCCGCCTATGACAAGATGGGCGATGCCAGCCCGGAGGAAATGGATGCGCTGATGCGGGATGTGGGCGATATTCAGGATATGCTCGAAGCGGGCAGCTATTACACCATTGATGCCCGCATCGAGGAAGTGGCTGGCGGTCTTGGCCTTAGGGATATCGGCCTTGACAAGAAGGTCGATGAACTCTCCGGCGGTCAGCGCACGAAAGTGCTGCTGACGAAACTTCTCTTGCAGAATCCCGAAATCCTTATCTTAGACGAGCCGACCAACTACCTCGATGTGGAGCACATCAACTGGCTCAAAAATTATCTGACGAACTACGAGAACGCTTTTATCCTCGTATCCCATGATGTGCCGTTCCTCAATGCTGTAACCAACGTGATTTATCATGTGGACAATCTCCACCTCGACCGCTATACGGGCAGCTATGAGAAGTTTGAGGAAATGGCGGCCTTAAAGCGCAAGCAGGAAGAAGCGGCTTATGAACGCCAGCAGGCGGAAATAAAGAAGGAGCAGGACTTTATCCAGCGCAACAAGGCCCGTGTGGCCACCCGCGGCATGGCCAACAGCCGTCAGAAGAAGCTCGACAAGATGGAAGTCTTAACCAAGCGGCAGGAAAAGCCGAAACCGCATTTTAACTTCCAGTCTGACCGCACGCCCTCCCGCTTTGTGATTGAGGCTAAGCGCCTCGTGCTCGGCTACGATACGGCCCTGACGAGCCCCGTGGATATTCAGGTAGAGCGCGGCAAGAAGATTGCCATCCGCGGTACGAATGGTCTGGGTAAGTCTACGCTCTTAAAGACGCTTTTGGGAATGATTAAGCCCATCAGCGGTAATATCGAGCATGGCGAGTTTGTCAGTGTGGGCTACTTCGAGCAGGAGAGTGCTGCAGGCAATCAGAACACGGCGCTCGAAGAAGTCTGGCAGGAATACCCCGGCATGACCAATTTCGAGGTGCGGGCGGCTTTGGCTTCCTGCGGCCTCACCAATGACCACATCACCACCAAGATGCTGGCCCTCTCCGGTGGCGAGGCGGCTAAGGTGCGCCTCTGCAAAATCATGCAGAAGCCGGTAAATCTTCTGGTGCTCGACGAGCCGACCAACCATTTGGATGTTGAAGCCAAGAAAGAACTCAAGCGAGCCATCAAGGAATACAAGGGCACAGTGCTCTTAGTTTCCCATGAGCCGGAATTCTATGAGGACTTTGTGGATTCTGTCTGGAACATCGAACGCTGGACCACAAAAATCATTTAAGAAAATCGAATTTGACCTGCTCCAGGGCAGGAAATAAACCGCCGATAGAGAATTTACACAGTAGAGATTCCTGTCAGCGGTTTTTTATGCCCAAAACAAGGATGGTGAAAAAGATGCATCAGGAGAGAAGGGAAAGTTTCACTATATTTTTCAGATTATGGCTGCTATTCTTAGTGGCTTTTTTCTTCTGCTTTGTACCGGCAGAAGCCGGTGATAATACGCTGCATCTCTATCCGCAGAGACAGACGGTACGGGTGGGCTTCTATCAGATGTCCGGCTATCATATGATGGGCCGCGACGGGCACCGTTATGGCTATGGCTATGATTATCTGCACCTGATTTCCCGCTATACCGATTGGAATTATGACTATATAGGCTATAATATGGGCTGGATGGATATGTTCGGCATGCTGGAGCGGGGCGAAATTGACCTGATGACCGGTGTGCAGAAAACTCCGGAGCGTGAGGCCAAGTTTGTTTATACGGAAAAGCCCATGGCCTACAGTTCCATGATGATGGCTGCGCTGAAAGAGAATGACAAATTCGAGCCCCGCAATCCTGCCACTTATAATGGTATGCGGGTTGGTCTTTTAGAAGGTAATATGCGCAGCTTGGAATTTGCGGATTTTGCGGTCAAAAATAATTTTACCTATACGCCGGTCTTTTATCGCAGCGTGACTATGGCGGAAGATGGGCTGAGAAGTGGCGAGGTGGATGCCATTGTCACCAGCAGCAAGCGGGTCCTGAATGGTGAGAAGATTCTGGAACTGCGCAATCCCATGCCGCTTTATGCCATCACCACACCGGATAAAAAGGACATCATCACGTCAATCAATGTTGCTCAGTACAAGCTGTCCAGTCTTGACCCGGGCTGGGAAGTGGCGCTTTCCAGCCGCTATTATGCGGAAGTAAACGGCCGCATGATGGCCCTGTCGCCGGAAAGTCAGGCTTTTTTGCAGGAACTGCGGGCTTCGGATAAAGTCTTTCGCGTGGTGATGATGCCCAATGCCAACCCCTATGCTTACTTTGACAAGGAGGGCAAGGCCCAGGGCATTCTGCCAGATATTTTTAGACTTATCGCGGCCAATGCAGGCATTCGTTATGAAATTATGCCAGTGGCCAATCAGGCTGAATACGAGCAGGTGCTGACGGATGAGAATACGGACATCGTGCTTGGCATGAGCTCCAATTTCTACGAAGCGGAAAAGGTAGGGTGTGAGCTTACGCAGGCCATTTTACGTTCCTCTATTGTACAGCTTTCCCTGAAAAATGAAAGCCCCGAAGGTGCCGTGGCCATGACTGCTAATCTGAAACGCAAGCTGGCCATGGTGGGACGTTTGCCGGATAATGTGGTGAAACAGAATTACGATACCCCGGAGGAGGCTGTGGCAGCCTTGAAGGCCGGCAAATGCTCCAGCATTTACATGCAGGGGCTTATTGGGCAGAAATACGTGGATATGGACCCCCATAATGATTTGCGCATTACCATCGTGCCCAATCAGAGTCTTGATTTGCGGCTGGGCATCCGCAGTACGCTGGACCATCGGCTCTTTGAAGTGCTGAGCGCAGCGATTATGCCGCAGACAGCACCGGAAGTACAGGAAATCATCCAGCGCCATACGCAGGTGAAGAACCGGGAAATGAGCTGGGAGGAAATGCTTTACACCTATCCCTTGCAGTTTATTTTGCTGGCGGTTTTGATGATGATGCTGGTGGGCGTGGCGCTTGTTACCGTAGTCCGCAATAATGCGGCCCGTCAGGATGAAAAGCGCCGTCAGGAAGTTGACGCGGTGATGAGTTATATCTGCCGCCTCAATGAAATCGTGGTGAAGGTGGATTTACGCAAGCAAACTGCGACGGAATACCATATCGATGAAAACAATCATGTCTTTGTGGAAACTTTGCCGCATAGCATTGAACGCTATACAAACTATCTTCATGCGGAAGAAAAAGAAAAATTCCAGCCCGGCGGGCAGTATTGGGATGAAATGCATGAGGCGTTTGCGCAAAAGCGCAGTTATTACTGCGAAGTGCGCAAGCAGTCCGAAGGAAATGCCTATCGCTTTTTTGCATGTCAGTTCCAGCCATTCTTTCAGGATGGAGAACTGGCCGGGTTCTATTTCTACCGGCAGGATATTGATGATGTGCGCCGCAAGGAAATCCGTCAGCGGGAAGCCTTGACGGACGCACTGGAAACGGCGCAGCACGCTAGCAAGGCCAAGGGAAATTTCCTGTCGAGCATGAGTCATGAGATTCGCACGCCGCTCAATGCCATTATCGGCTATCTGACCATTGGTGCCCAGCCTGGCAATCAGGAAGACGATTTGCGTCAGGCCATTGATAAGAGTCAGATTGCGGCACATCATCTGTTGGGGCTCATTAACAACATTTTAGACTTGTCCTCGATTGAACAGGGCAAATTGCAACTGGCTCTGGAAGATTTTTCCTTAAGTGAGTTGGTAGCAGAGATTCAGACCATCTTCAACGGCCAGATTCAGCAGAAAAATATCGACCTGCGAATCGACATGGATGGGGTACAGCATACTGCCCTGAAGGGAGATGCCATGCGCATCAAGCAGGTGCTCATGAACATCTTCTCCAATGCGGTGAAATTCACGCCGGAAAAGGGAAAAATTTCTGTAGTGGTCCGGCAGGTCGCCCATCCCAACAATATTTACATCACCACTTTTGAGATTACCGATTCCGGCATCGGCATGGGCAAGGAGTATCTGGAAAAAATCTTCAAGCCCTTTGAACAGGAAAGTGCGCAGGTGGCACAGAAATATGGCGGCAGCGGGCTGGGCATGGCCATCAGTCAAAATCTCGTGCATATGATGCAGGGTTCAATTGAAGTGCGCAGCAGCTTAGGGCAAGGTACCAGCTTTTATGTTTCCCTTCCGTTGCAGGGGGCCGATAATGTTGGCGGGGAAGAGGCTGAGTCTAAAGAAACAGCGGAGATTTCCTTTACTGGTATACGGCTCTTGCTGGTGGAAGACAACGAAATGAACCGCGAGATTGCCGAGACGCTATTGGAACAACAGGGGTTCGTTATCGATACTGCCGTAGATGGACAGGAGGCTGTCGATATATTCACTGCGGCTGAACCAGGCACCTACAAGGCCATTCTCATGGATGTGCAAATGCCGAGATTGGATGGTTATGGTGCAACGCAAGCCATTCGCCGCAGCAGCCACCCCGAGGCAGCCACCATTCCCATCATCGCCGCTACGGCGGATGTGTTTACGGATGATGTGGCACGCGCCATGGCCTGCGGGATGAATGATTACATGAGCAAGCCCATTGACTTTGAAAAGCTCCTGGAAAAGTTGCGGAAATATGTGGGAAAGAGATAAATAAAAAAGTTGACCGGTCAATTTTGACCGGTCAACTTATAAAGTCAATTGTTTATTTGCTTATTTGCCGAAATATCTGTCCAGGAGACCCTTGAAGCCGCGGCCGTGGCGGGCTTCATCCTTGCACATTTCATGTACGGTATCATGAACGGCATCCAGATTGAGCTGTTTAGCCAGGGTTGCCAGTTCTTTCTTGCCAGCGCAGGCGCCATGTTCAGCATCTACACGCATGGTCAGGTTCTTCTTGGTGTCGTTCGTGAGGACTTCGCCCAAGAGTTCTGCGAACTTAGCAGCATGTTCTGCTTCTTCCCAAGCGTAACGCTTGAAGGCTTCGGCAATTTCCGGATAACCTTCACGGTCTGCCTGACGGCTCATGGCCAGGTACATGCCGACTTCGGAGCATTCGCCCGTGAAGTTCTGGCGCAGACCTTCGATAATGCGGGGGTCAACATCCTTGGCCGTACCTACATGATGTTCATCGGCGTAATTCATCTCGCCGCTCTGCTCAACGAATTTGGAGGCCGGTGCCTTACAGATGGGGCATACGTCCGGAGCTGCTTCGCCTTCATGTACATAACCGCAAACCGTGCAAACAAATTTCTTCATAATCTTACTACCTCCTAAAATATATTACACATTCATAAAATTCAACGTTATGGTGTGCTCAACACCATGGCTTAATTATAAGGGGCACAGAATAAAAGATAAATAGCTAAAAATAACGATTATATGAAAATAAATTACAAATACGCTAGTTTTCTCTACGAAACTCAAAATTTCATAATTTATCAATATAATTATTAATGGATAATAATTATTATTTAGTGCGGGCAAAATAAGGTGGCAAAATGGAATCAATGGTGTTACAATAAGAAAGATAATGTTTAATTGTTTATAGGAGAAAGGACACTATGTTTACCTGTATGACAAGTTCTCCCGAGGAAACTGGTCACCTAGCCGAGCTGGTGGGGCAAAAGATTCGGGAAGGAACCGTGCTTTGCCTGGAGGGCGACCTGGGGGCTGGCAAGACTTTGTTTGTGCAAAGCCTTGCGCATACGCTGGGCGTCGAGGGAGATGTGACCAGTCCAACATTCAATCTGATGAATGTTTATGAAGGGATTTGCCGCATTTACCATTTTGACCTCTACCGGCTGGAAACAGAAGAAGAACTGGAAGATATCGGCTTTTATGAGTACACGGAGGAGCCGGAGGGAATCGTGGTCATTGAGTGGCCAAACAAATTCCCAGAGTCACTGCCCGAGGATTATATTGAAGTGCGCATTCGCAAATTGGGCGAAAACAGCAATGAACGGCAGATTGATTTTTCCAGTATAGGTGCCAAGAATCAGGAGTTTATAAAGGAGTTGGAGGAATTTGTCAATACTGGCCATTGATACGGCAACCCAGGTTTCCAGCGTGGCGGTGTTAAAGGAAGGCCGGCTTTTGGCCGAGCTCACCATGCAGGGAAAGCTGACTCATTCGGAAACCCTGCTGCCGCATATTGAGCAGGTGTTGAAGATGGCGGCTGTGGCGAAGGAGGAACTGACGGGAATTGCCGTCAGCAACGGCCCGGGTTCCTTTACGGGATTGCGTATTGGACTGGCGGCAGCCAAGGCCATGAGTTATGTGCTGGGGCTTCCTTTGGTGGGGGTTTCCACTTTGCAGGCGCTGGCTTATCAGCTGCCGGCACCGGGCGTGCGCGTAATGTGTCTGCTCGATGCGCAAAAAGGCAATGCCTATGTGGAAAGTTACCGCTGGGAAAATAATTCCCTGCAGGTAGTGGATTCCGTGCAGGTGGCAAAGATTACGGATATTGTGGCAGCCTGTGCCAATATGAATGAGCAGGTTATCCTGCTGGGCGATGCGGTGCAGAAGAAAGTGGCAGGCAAGCTTGAACTGCCCGCTAATGTCAGCGTTGCGCCGCCGCATATCGTTATGCCGCGGGCGGCCTGTGTAGCCATGCTAGGTCAGGCGAAACTGATGGCTGGCGAGACGGATAACGTGATGGATTTGGAACCGGTGTACATTCGCCGCAGCGAAGCGGAAGTGCTCTGGGAGAAACGTCATCCCGAAGAAGCCAAAGCTACGAAGCCGACTGAGGAAATGTAACTGCAAGAAAGAGGAGATGTAATGGACGCTGTTCCTTTAGATAGTATAGATGTAAACAATCTGGAATTTCGGGAGATGGCTCCCGAGGATGCGGACGCGGTAGAAATCGTGGAAAAGGCCTGCTTTGCCATTCCCTGGTCGCGGGAGTCCTTCTGGAAGGAAGCGCAGAACGAAAACACCTTGTATCTGCTGGCTCTCGATGGCGAGCGCGTGATTGGTTATGTGGGCTGCTGGATTTCCTACGAGGAAGCGCAGATTACCAATGTGGCGATTCTGCCTGAGTATCGGGGAAAACGCATTGGCACGCGGATGTTTGGCGAGATTATCGACCGGGTGAAGGAAAAGGGCGTAACGGCCATGACCCTGGAGGTACGGCCCACTAATGCTCCGGCGCTGGCGCTTTATAAGGGCTATGGCTTCAAGGAAGCCGGCCGCCGTCCGAAATACTATCAGGATAACGGTGAAGATGCCATTATCATGTGGAATACGAAACTCTGATTGTATAGATAAGGTGACGGAAGTTTTTATGGAAAAGAAAAAGGAAGAACTGCTGACGCTGGCAATAGAGTCCAGCTGTGATGAGACTTCGGCGGCAGTTTTGCGGGGCGGACGGGAGATTCTTGCCAATATCATCTCCACGCAGATTCCCATTCATCAGAAATTTGGCGGGGTGGTGCCGGAAATCGCCTCCCGCAAACATATCGTAAATATCATGCCGGTAATTGATGAGTGCCTGCGCACAGCTGGCGTGGAACTTAAGGATATCGACCAGGTGGCCGTAACGTATGGCCCGGGGCTCGTGGGTGCGCTTTTGGTCGGTGTGTCGGCGGCAAAGTCTTTGGCGTTTTCGTTGGGGAAACCCTTAATCGGCGTCAATCATCTGGAAGGACATATCTTTGCCAATTTCCTCGCGGCACCGGATTTGGAACCGCCGTTTATGGCGCTCGTGGTGTCCGGCGGTCATACGGCGCTTGTCGATGTGCAGGGCTATAACCGCTTCCGCATGATGGGACAGACCCGTGATGATGCGGCTGGTGAAGCCTTTGATAAGATTGCCCGCGTGATGGGCCTGCCTTATCCCGGCGGTCCGCGCATTGATGCACTGGCCAAAGAGGGCGACCCCATGGCGATTGATTTTCCGCAGGCGCTTACGGAAAAGGGAAATTACGAGTTCAGCTTCAGCGGTCTGAAGTCGGCGGTGCTCAACTACATCAACAGTGAGAAGATGAAGGGGCACGAGCTCAACAAGGCCGATATTGCCGCATCCTTCCAGCGTTCGGTTATCGAGGTGCTGGTGGGCAAGGCGTTCCAGGCAGTTAAGGAAGCCGGGCGTGATACACTGGTATTGGCCGGCGGTGTGGCGGCTAACAGCGGTTTGGAAGCCCGCCTGCGCGAAGAAGCGGAGAAACGGGGCGTAAGGTTCCTCTATCCGAGCAAGATTTTGTGTACCGATAATGCGGCTATGATTGGGTGCCGTGGGTACTATCAGGCGCTCGAGGGCGGGTATAGTGATTTGTACCTGAATGCGGTGCCGGGGCTTAGTCTCACAGATAAATAAGTTTATAAGATACGTTCCAATGGCGGAACAGAGATATTTTTCACGCTACGCTAAGAGGCGGGGCTAAAAATATTTTTGCTTTTCAATTAAGTATCGGGAAAAGTCAAAACTCGCTGCGCTCAAACAGTAGACTTTTCCCGATAGGGCAGAGGTAAGCAAAAATATTTTCTTCACGCCCCGCCCCTTACGCACCGCTTAGAAAAACATCTCTGTTCCGCCAAGTTACGTTTTTAGGCTATTTTTTACAGGGAGGATGGCATGAAAAGCCTTCCCCTCTGGGGAAGGTGCCCCCGCAGGGGGCGGATGAGGTATGGAAAAATGCGCAATACCAACAATAACTTGACAACCAAACAATTAAATATCTTAGACCGCCTAAAGCAAATTCTCCCCTTCGTGGCTGACCTCGCTCATGGCCATGCCGCTATCTACATTCAGGCAGAAGCCGCAGGCAAGCTGCGCATAACCGCCACGGCCATGCCGCATACGGTTTATATGCAGGACGCTGCGGAAGCGGCGGCAGGCTTGGTTGATACGTTATCGGAACCGCTGGTTACGGAAGTTTTCCAATCCGCGCAGTTTGTGCATGGCAAGCGGGAGCAGGATTATGGGCATTTTGTGGATATGTATGTGTTTCCTATTATTGATAATGCGCATGTGATTGCGGTTATCAGCATTGAGGTGGATAAGGAGCATTTAAATATTGATGATTTCTCCTATCTCATCAAGACCACGCAGGATGTGTTGAATTTTGCGGCCCGTGATGTGGATTTGGCGCCGTTTACGCCGCTTTCGGCTAGTGACGGGTTGTTGATTACCGACCAGTTCAGCCGGATTGTGTTTGCCAATGCGGCGGCGCAGCGCATTTATCGGGTTTTGGGCGTGGGGAGTCTCAAGGGCTGTCATTTGTTCGACCGGCAGCTGACGCGTCATGTCACGCGGGAATCTTTTGAGCGGGAGCGGCCTTGGCAGAAGGAGCTCTTGGCGGGCGGTTTGCAGCTTATCCGCCGTCAGATTGACTTGCAGGCGGGGGGGACGCTCCTGCGGCGGCTGGTCGTGCTCTCGGATGTGACGGAAATCCGGGCCAAGGAGCAGGAAATCCGCATTAAGTCGGCGGTGATTCAGGAGATTCATCATCGGGTTAAGAACAACTTGCAGACGGTGGCCAGTCTTTTGCGGCTGCAGGCGCGGCGCAGCGGCTCGGAGAAAGTCAAGTCGGCACTTTCCGAAAGCGTCAATCGGGTGCTGTCCATTGCGGCGGTGCATGATTTTCTCTCGCGGCAGGGGCGGGAGAGTATGGAACTGGGGCAGATTATGGCGGAGATTTTTGCTCAGGTCAAGGCCAGTATGGTCGCGGCTGATTTTGATTTGCGGCAGGAGTATATGGGCGAGGCAGTAAGTTTGCCACCGAAATACGCCAGCTCGCTGGCACTGGTGCTTAATGAGCTGATTATCAATGCCGTGGAACATGCCTTTGCCGGACGGCAGGCGGGGCTGGTCGGCTTAAAGGTGGAATTTGGTGACGAATTAAAGCTAGATTTCTATGATGATGGCTGCGGCCTGCGTGCAGATTTTCAGCCGAACAAATCACGGTCGCTGGGATTATCCATAATCCGCACTTTGATTGAGGGCGATTTGGAGGGTAGCTTCCGGTTGGAAAATGACAGCAGCGGTCGCGGAACGCATGCGTATATTGTCCTGCCCAAGCCGCAGGCGCAGGGGCAGGTTGTGGCGAGTTTGGAGGAATGAGTTATGCAGGAAAACAAGAAAACACTACGGATTGTCATTGCCGATAACGAATCCCTTATCCGTCTGGATATCCGGGAAATGCTCGAAGATGCAGGCCACGAAGTCGTGGGCGAAGCGGTAAATGGACGGCGGGCGGTGGAACTTACCCGCCAGCATCGCCCGGATTTGGTGCTGATGGATATTAAGATGCCGGAAATGGATGGCATTACCGCGGCAGGAAAAATCTATGCGGATAAAATTGCGCCGGTTATTCTGCTGACGGCTTTCAGCCAGCCTGATATTGTGGATAAGGCCAAGGACTCCGGCGTGCTGGGGTATCTCGTAAAGCCGGTACAGGAAAGCCAGCTTTTTCCTGCGATTGAAATCGCGCTCTCCCGCTGGCAGGAAATGCAGGGGCTGGAGGATGAACTAGAAAAGCTCAAAGACTCTTTGGAAACGCGCAAAATGGTCGATAGGGCCAAGGGTATTATCATGGCGGCGCATAAACTGGGGGAACAGGAAGCGTATCGCCGGATGCAGCAGTATGCCATGCAGAAGCGCGTGCCGCTTAAAGATGTGGCACAGAGCATTATCCGTGCGGCGGGAGGGAAGGCGTAAAAGCCTATACATACTTCTATATGGAAAGACGCCCGTGGGGGCTGGTCATATTTTTTCTTCGCTGAGACAAGCTTGTCAAGCGCTAGGAAAAACACGGCTAGCCTCCACGGGCTTATTGCGTTATAATTACTTCGCAGTTATTAATTTTTGTCCTATTGTGTTCGGGACAAGATTGAATGTCTTTAACTTGTATAAAATCGGAATAACCCGTATAATAAAACCATCGAAACACGAATTACTTAAATCGGTTTTGATACGCTTCTGAGTGATCATAGGAGGCAAAGTGAAAATGAATCTGCGTGAGCGAACCACAGCAATCTTAAAAATTTTGACGGAAGGGGACAATCCTTTCCAGAGTGCAGGCGAGCTAGCCGAAAGGTTAGGCGTCAGCACGAAAACCGTATCAAGAGAACTGCCAGCCGTGGCAGAGGCGCTAAAGCCTTATGGTCTTGACCTTTCCCGCCAAAAAGGGGCGGGCTTCTCCATAGACGGCGGTGTCGAAGCGATGGCTTCGCTCAAGGAATTTTTAGGGCAGGTGAATGACAAGGTTTTTACTCCGGAGGAGCGGCGGTCGATTATCGTCAGTCAGCTGCTTCCCAATCAAGAGCCGGTAAAACTCTTTACCCTCGCATCGCTCTTAGGCGTAACCGATGGCACCATCAGCAAGGATTTGGACAGGCTGGAAAGCTGGTTTAAGGGACATGGGCTGAAACTTGTCCGAAAACCCGGTCTGGGTGTCTATATCGAAGGTAAGGAAGCAAGTATCCGGCAGGCAATCGTAGCGTATATTTATGAAAATGTGGGTGAGCAGGAGCTGTTATCGCTTGTGCAGGCCAATTTGGCTGAGGATGGACAGGCGGTGAGCATGGCTTCCTCCCACCTGCTGGATTTAGTCGATAAAGAAATCATTCAGCGTTTGGAACGCTTAATCCGGCAAACGGAAAAATCTTTGGATGGGCGGCTGTCCGACCAGGCCTTTGTGGGGCTGCTGGTGCATCTGGCACTGGCGGTACAGAGGATTCGGCGCCACGAACCCATCAAACTGGCACCTGAGGTGTTGGCGGATTTACAGTCGAAACCTGAGTTTAAGCTGGCGGCAGATTTGGGCGCGAAAATCGCTAACGAATTTGCCATCACAATAAACGAGGCGGAGACCGGCTATATCGCCATGCATATCTTAGGCGCCCGCAGCCGCTATCAGCCACAGGGCATGCCCGCGTCACTGGATAACTTCCATCTGGTGCGCATGGCCAAGAGCCTGATGGGGGCGGCGGAAAAAATCAGTGGTCAGAAATTATATCGCAATTCGGCACTGCTGACGGGGCTGGTCAATCATTTGGGGCCGTCCATCAGCAGGTTAAAAATGGGGATGCCGATACGCAATCCGCTGCTGGGCGAGATGAACAGCAATTATCCGGAGCTTATGCAGCTGGCGGCAGCCAGTGTCAAGGATATCGAAGGGGAACTGGAAATCGTTTTTCCCGAGGAGGAAATCGCCTATATTGCCATGCATCTGGGCGCGGCGCTCAATGACAATCAGACGCTCAAGAAATTGCAGCGTCGTGTGATTGTGGCGTGTCCCACGGGGATGGGCACGAGCCGTTTGCTCGCAAGCCGCCTGCGCCAGCAGTATGACAATCTCATCGTACACGATATGGTTTCCACCATGCAGCTTACCCCCGCTTATTTCCGTGAGCACGAGGCTGATTTTATCATCGCGACGGTGCCGATACCGCATGTACCGCTGCCGGTGGTGGTCGTAAGTGCCCTGCTCACACCTGCCGACCAGGAAAAAATTGACGGCCTGCTCGACAAGCAGCTGCCCGCCGAGCGGCTAGAGGCTCCAACAGCCGCCGCCAAGCCGGATTTTGTCAGCGCACTTAAAATCATGGGCGCTTACGAACAGGCAATCCTGACACTTATCGAGGGCTTTTTCTTCGCGGAGGATGCAAAGTCCATGACGGTGCAGGAGATATCCCGGCTGGCTGGCAGGCTCATAAGCGCGGATAAGCAGGTAGCGGAGAACGTGGCCAAGGAACTTTTGGCCCGGGAAGACAAGGGCAGCACAGCGGTCAGCGGCAATCATATGATTCTGCTGCACTGCCGCAGCAGCCATGTACAGGAAATTCATTTTGGCATTGTCCATGTCGGTGACTTTTTCTTCTATCCTGCCGAACCTACGGAGAAAATCCGCACGGCGGCGGTGATGGTGGCACCGAAGGAATGCAGTCAGTATGAACTGGAAACAATAGGTTATATATCCGCCATTCTACTCGAACGGTGGGGCTTTATCGAAGTGTTGCATGAAGGGGATAAGCGGCTTATCCATGACGAGTTAATCCGCATTTTCCGCCAGTTTCATGCCAAGAAATACAAGGAATTGATGGAGGGATAATCCATGAGTACAGCGACGAGTTCTGCACAGAGCTTGGGTTTTCAGGAAGCAATGCAGAAATTTGGCCGGTTTTTGTCCGGTATGGTTTTGCCGAACATTGGTGCATTTATCGCCTGGGGCTTTTTGACGGCGCTCTTTATTCCCACGGGCTGGCTGCCCAATGAATACTTGGCGCAGGTGGGCGGCCCCATGAGCAAATGGCTCATTCCCCTGCTCTTAGGCTATAGCGGTGGTGCAGCTGTTTACAAACATCGCGGCGGCGTGGTTGGTACGATTGCCACGGCCGGTGTTATCGCCGGTGCCGACATTCCCATGTTCCTGGGTGCTATGATTATGGGCCCGCTGGCTGGCTACATGATGAAGAAATTTGATGCCGCCATCGAGGACAAGATTCCCACGGGCTTTGAAATGCTCGTCAACAACTTCTCGGCAGGTATCTTAGGCGGTGTCTTGGCTGTCCTCGCCTTTGTCGGTGTCGGCCCCGTGGTGCTGGCTGCTAATGGCGTGCTGCGCTCTGGCGTGGAAGGCATTGTAGCAGCAGGTCTTTTGCCGCTGGCATCCGTTATCATTGAACCCGCGAAGATACTCTTCCTCAACAACGCCATCAATCATGGAGTGCTCTCGCCGCTGGGCATTCAGCAGGCCGAAGAATTTGGTAAGTCCATGTTCTTCCTGCTCGAAGCAAATCCCGGCCCCGGCCTTGGCGTACTGCTGGCTTACTGGTTCTTCGGCAAAGGCATGGCGAAAGATTCCACCCCTGGTGCGATGATTATTCACCTCCTGGGCGGTATCCATGAAATTTACTTCCCCTATGTTCTCATGAAGCCGGTACTGCTGATTGCCGTTATCGCCGGTGGTATGGCTGGCGTAGCAACGCTGCAGCTCTTAGGCGGCGGTCTTATCGCACCGTCCTCTCCGGGTTCCATTATCGCCGTTCTCGCCATGACGCCGAAAGGCGCTTTTATCGCCAACATGGCAGACTTCCTCGTGGCCACGGTGGTTTCCTGTGTCGTAGCTTCAGTGTTCATTAAGGTTTCCGCTAGCGAAGAAAGCGGCGAATCCCTCGAAGAAGCAAAAGCTGCTATGCAGGAACGCAAACAGCGCGGTCAGGTAGCCGTAAGTGCTGTACGTATCAGCGGCAGCGAACTTACGAATATCGTTTATGCCTGTGATGCCGGCATGGGCTCCAGCGCTCTCGGTGCCGCCAGCCTGCGCAAGAAACTGCGCAATGCAGGTTACACGCATATCTCCGTAACCAACGCCGCCATCGGCAATATCCCCAAGGATGCGCAGATTGTCGTCACCCATGAAAAACTGGCACAGCGTGCTATGGAAGATTCCCCGCAGGCTGAACATATCCTCGTGCGCAACTTCACGCAGAATGATGTGTTTGAACAGATTATCGCCCGGCTTTCCGAAAACAAGATGGATGGCGTAATGGCTGCCGGTCAGTCCGGTTCCCGCGAAAAACACGTTTTGGACCTTACGAATATCCAGCTCGGCCTTAAAAGCGTGAGCAAGGAAGAAGCCATCACCGCCGCCGGTAAAGCTCTGGTTAAAGCAGGTTTTGTGGATGAAGGTTACATCGAAGGCATGCTCAAACGCGAAGCCGATATCAGCACCTATGTGGGCAAAGGCATTGCCATTCCACATGGCGAAGCCGCCGTCAAAGATACCATCCGTCAGTCCGGTATCGTGGTGCTCCAGTATCCCGAAGGCATTAAGTTCGGCAACGACACCGCCCATATCCTCGTGGGCATTGCCGGCAAAGACAACGACCATCTTTCCATCCTCGCCAACATCGCCGCAACGATGGATGAATGCAGTGATGAAGAGTTGGAAAAACTCTACAACACCAAGGACGCCAACGTGCTCTATGAGCGTTTCGCATTGGCAAACTAATTAAATCTGAATAGTACATGTCCCTTTTCCGCGCAGGCGTATACCCTGCGGAAAAGGGACTATTTTATTGATAATTTTTGGAGGTAATGAAAATGAAAAAGGCAATCCATTTCGGTGCTGGTAATATCGGCAGAGGTTTTATCGGAGAACTCCTCGTTCGTTCCGGCTATGAAGTGACGTTTGTGGACGTCAATGCAGAACTCGTGGATTTAATCAATGAGCGCCGCGCTTACGATATCAAAATCGTGGGGGATAAGCCCGAAATCATCCATGTGGAACATGTGCGCGCCATCAATAGCGCTACCCATCCCGAAGAACTCACGAAGGCCATCTGCGAAGCCGATATCATCACGACGGCTATCGGCCCGAATATCCTCAAATTCATTGCGCCGAATCTGGCGGCAGGCCTTGCAGAACGCGTGAAGGTAAATCAGCAGCCCTTGAATGTTATCGCCTGTGAAAATATGGTGGGCGGTTCGAGCGTGCTCAAAGGCTTTGTCGAAGACAACCTGCCGGAAGAAGCCAAAGAAGCCGTGGCTGAATATATCGGCTTCCCCGATGCCGCTGTGGACAGAATCGTACCTCTGCAGAAAAATGACGACCCCCTGCTCGTGCAGGTTGAACCCTACGCCGAATGGGATGCCAATGTGACCCAGGTAAAAGGCGAACCGCCGCAGATTGAGGGGCTGACCTGGGTGGAAAACCTCGAAGCCTATATCGAGCGCAAACTCTTTACCGTAAATACCGGTCATGCCTCCATTGCGTACCTGGCTTACCGCAAAGGCATCAAGGACATTTACAGCGCCATGCAGGATAAAAACATCGTGGATATGGCCCGTAAAGTTTGGCAGGAAACCGGTGACTTGCTCGTGAAGAAATTTGGTTTTGACCCGGCTAAGCATGAAGAGTACGTTAAGACCACTGAAAAACGATTCCGCAACCCGCACCTTAGCGACGAGGTAACCCGCGTGGCTCGCGGCCCCAAACGCAAACTCGGTGCCAAAGACCGTCTCGTAAGCCCCGCAACCCAGCTTTTGGCACAGGGCCAGAAACCCTCGGCACTTGCTACCGTAATCGGTGCGGCCTTCCACTTCGACTATGACGGCGATAAAGAAGCGCAGGAAGTGCAGGGCGCGATTCAGGAAAAAGGCCTGCATAAGGCAATCCTGAACTATACCCAAATCCCCGAAGAATCTGAACTCTTCCGTATGGTGGAGAATAAGACGGCGGGATTCTGATAATTTCAGACCCAAATAATCGGCTTGACATGTCAATTTTGACAAGTCAAAAGAAAGCGTGTATCTGACAAGTCAATTTGACATGTCGGATACACGCTTTCTTTGGTTAATTTACAGCTTCAAATATTCGGCCTCAATCTGTACTTCCTCGGGAAGTTCCTTTGTCTGGGTCAGAATTCTGCGGGAGAATAGTTCGAGGGTGCGGGCCCGGTCATCTCTGCCGACAAGCCAGCGTTCAATGAGTGGTTTGTACTGGGGATTAATCAGTAGTTTGTCCCGGTACGTTTGCGAGAAGGTGCAGTATTTGAACAGGATTTCCCGGGATACTTTGTTGAGGCGGGGCAGGCCTTCGGATTCCGCCTTGAGGAACATTTCGTATTCGGAGGCAAAGACGTTGCTGTAGCTGTTGCTGTTGCGCTTGAGGGCGGTTTTGACCTTTTCCTTCATATCGGCGGATAGGCTGGAATTTTTCTTGTAGAACTGCAGGTAGTTGCAGTATTCGGAGGTCAGGGACGGCTCGGAGATATCGCTGTAGTGCACGCCCTGAATGCGCTTGCACATTTCCCAACGGAATTGGGCGCACATTTTGATAAAGGTATCAAAGAGGTCTTCGGAATGAAGGATGGACACGACCATATGGGCGGGCGTGGTGCGTTTGCGCCCTTCGATTTCCTGCCACATGACGCCGCGGCTGCCGTAGTTGGGCATCAAGACGATGTAGGGCAGAATTTCCTGATTGTAGTCGAAGCGATTGATTTTGAGCTGCGGATAGGTGGCGTAAGCCGGACGGTAGAAGCAGCCAAAGTCAATGCTGCGTACATGGTTGAGTTCATCAGTGGCCCGCTGGGCGGTGACGAGACAGTTTTCTAGCGGGCGGCTGACCGACTGGGCATAGAAGGCCGGGATAAAGGAGAAGATACTGCCGTAGGTCATCTTGTTGGCGCCGGTGACCATGTTGTGCAGTTCAAAGGAAGCCATGGCTTTGGTATCGTCCAGCATGGCATCGGCCTGGGCCTGTGTCAGGTTGCCCTGACGCACTTCCTCCTTAAGATGGTCGGGCCAATCATTGTCAAATTCGTCCTTGGAGGGCGGTACTTCGCCGCGATAGATTTTCTTGAGCCATTCATAAGCAGGCAGAACACGTCCGTTGGGGTCATCTTCCCAGAGAACGGCATACTTATAGAGTTCGGCGGTGTTTTCTTCTCCGGCCAGTTCTTCATCAACGAAGCCAAAGAGCAGGAACATCTTGACCTCGGCGGGAATGTCATCGGTGGTCAGGCTTTTGAAGAACGCCGCTTCATATATGGTATAGAAGTTCGTGGTGATGTCACCGCGCAGACGGCGCATTTCGGCCGATTTTTCTGCTTTGTCTGGGGCTTTCATAAAGGCGCGGATATCCCGGCCAAAGGCATCCCCGATATCCCGGCTGGTTTCGGCAAAGGCCAGGATGGTGGTCAGAGCGTTCTTGATTTGGGGCAGGCTGCCGCTGCCGGATTCCATGGCTTCCTGGCGCGCGGCATCGTCAAATTTTGATTTTTGCGAGTGGTATTCCCGCATGAAATCGTCGGTATCGTTCTTTATCTGTTGAATAAACGTCTGGGATTTATCAATTTCCAGCTGTAAAATCCGCGCCATCTGGGCAGAGAGCATAATGACGCCTACACAGAAATGGATGTCGGCAGGGTAGCATTCCTTGCGCAGTAAGTCATTTTTATCCAAAGCGGCACGGCACAGAGCCATTTGCCAGCTGTCCAGAATATCCGGCTTTTCGGGCGGTACGAGCACGTTGATGCCCTCGAACAGTTTGGGGGCGACCATCAGCCGGGCACAGATATTCTTGTAATCGCTGTAGTTGGCTTTGGCGTCCTTGCATAGTTTGCAGCCTGCTTCGTAGAGTTCGGAGAGGGTATCGGCCAGCTGATTTAAGAAATTTACACTAGCGGATACCATCACAGGAGCAATCGTAGGCGTAGCGGTGATGGCGGCTGCTAAATCGTCCTCATCCGTGTAATCGTAGACAAAGAGGGTGCTGTCCTCGGCGGCTTGGAAGTTGTAACGATACGTTCCGCCGGCGGGATGGAAGGCGCCTAAAATCGTACCGTTGCCAACAGGCAGATTGATATCTGCGCCGTCACTGATGGTAAAACTGCCTTTGAGGATAATGGCTATATCATTTACGGTATCACCTTTGCGGTGGAGAAACTGACCTTTGGCAATATCGAGTTTTCCCATGATGCTTCTTGCCTCCTTGAAAATTCGGAAAATAATCTTGCTACCCTATAATTCGCTTTTGGTGAGTTTTTTCCTTCAAGGAAGTGCTGAGGATTGACAGCTTTTCCTAAGTTTGCTAAAATTGACCTCAGCGATGAAAAAGAGGAGTAGCGCGCACTTAGCGAGGCCGGGACGGTGTAAGCCGGTCAGAGCGTGAAGGGCACTTTGGAGCAAAAGACAAGAGAAAACTTTGAGGTGGGCTTCTATTATATAGTAGAAACCAATCAGGGTGGAACCGCGGGAATATAGAAATATAGTCTCGTCCCTGTAACGAGTGCGTTACGGGGGCGGGGCTTTTTTAGTATAAGCACGGTCAGCCGTAACAGGAGAAAAAGGAGTTGTACCTATGAAATTTCAGGAAATCATCCTGGCTCTGCAGAAATTCTGGTCAGAGCAGGGCTGTATCTTAGCACAGCCTTATGATGTCGAAAAAGGTGCGGGCACGATGAACCCCTCGACCTTTTTGCGTGTACTTGGCCCGGAGCCGTGGAACGTGGCTTATGTAGAGCCGTCCCGCCGTCCTGCCGATGGCCGTTATGGCGATAACCCGAACCGTCTGTATCAGCATCATCAGTTCCAGGTTATCATGAAGCCGTCCCCGGACAACATTCAGGAACTCTATCTCGAGAGCTTGGAACGTCTGGGCATTGACCCGAAACAGCACGATATCCGCTTCGTAGAGGATAACTGGGAATCCCCGACGCTCGGCGCTTGGGGCCTGGGCTGGGAAGTATGGCTCGATGGCATGGAAATCACGCAGTTCACCTACTTCCAGCAGGTGGGCAGCCAGGACGTTAAGCCTGTCGCTTCGGAAATCACATATGGTCTGGAACGTCTTGCTATGTACATTCAGGGGGTCGAAAATGTTTACGACATTCAGTGGACGGACGATTACACCTATGGCGATGTGTTCCATCAGAACGAGTATGAGCAGTCCGCTTATGCCTTCGACCTCTCCGACGAAAAACTGCTGTTCGAGATGTTTGACAAGTACGAAGCCGAAGCTGTCCGCGTAATCGCTGAAGGTTATGTACATCCGGCTTATGACTATGTGCTCAAGTGCTCCCATACCTTCAACCTGCTGGATGCGCGCGGTGCTATCTCCGTGTCCCAGCGTACGGCGTTTATCGGCCGCGTGCGTAAATTGGCACGTCTCTGCGCTGAATGTTATCTGAAACAGCGTGAGGAATTAGGATACCCAATGCTGCATAGAGGGGAGAAGAAATAATGAGCAAGGATTTACTGTTAGAAATCGGCACGGAAGAAGTACCGGCACATGTCATGCCGGGCATCCTTGCCCAGTTAAAGGAAAATGCCGCTAAGGCTTTTGCTGACAGCCGCATTGCCTGCGGGGAAATCCGCACCATCGGTACGCCGCGCCGCACGGCTCTCTTGGTCAAAGACCTCGCGGAAAAGCAGGAAGATGTGGAAAGCGAAAACCGTGGCCCGTCCGCAGCTATCGCTTTTGATGCTGACGGCAACCCGACCAAGGCTGCTCAGGGCTTTGCCCGTGGTCAGGGCATTGACCCGAAAGACCTTGTGGAAAAAGACGGCTATGTTTATGCCATGGTACATGAAAAGGGCAAGGAAACGGCGGAGCTTCTGCAGACCATTCTGCCGGAACTCATCTGCGGCCTGAACTTCCCGAACAATATGCGCTGGCGCGATTTGGACTTCAAGTTCATCCGTCCGCTGCGCTGGATTGTGGCCCTCTATGATGCAGAAGTTGTGCCTTTTGAAGTTGCCGAGGTTAAATCCGGCAAGGTTTCCCGTGGCCACCGTTTCCTGTCCCAGGGCGATTTCACCATCAACAGCGCTGCTGAATACGAAAAGGCCTGCGAAGAAAACTTTGTCATCGTTGACCAGGAAAAGCGCAAGGCTATGATTCGTGAGCAGATTGCCGAGGTTGCCGAAAAGAACGGCGGCAAGGCTGAAATCACTGAAGACCTGCTCGAAGAAGTGCTCTACCTCGTTGAGTATCCGACGGCCCTGTGCGGCAAGTTCGAAGAAAAATATCTGGAACTTCCGCCGGAAACGGTTATTACGCCGATGCGCGACCATCAGCGTTACTTCCCGGTTAAGACCGCCGACGGCAAACTTCTGCCGCTCTTTATCACGGTGCGCAATGGCGGCAGCGAACACCTCGAAACCGTACAGCACGGCAACGAGCGCGTACTGCGTGCCCGTCTGGCTGACGCACAGTTCTTCTTTGACGAAGACCGCAAGAAGAGCCTTGAAGAACACCGCGAAAAACTCAAGACCGTTGTCTTCCAGCAGGGCCTTGGCACGATGTACGAAAAATCCGAACGCCTTGTGGAACTGGCTGGCTTTATCGCGGATGAAATCGGCGCTGATGAAAAGGCTCACAAACATGCACAGCGTGCAGCCCTTCTGTCCAAGGCTGACCTCGTAACCGGTATGGTAACTGAGTTCACGGAACTGCAGGGCATTATGGGCCGTGAATATGCTAAGCTTGATGGCGAATGCGAAAATGTAGCCATTGCCATTGACGAGCACTATATGCCGCGCTTTGCCGGCGACAACCAGCCGCAGACGGAGGCCGGCCGCATCGTGAGCATGGCTGATAAGATTGATACCATCGTAGGTACCTTCTCCCGCGGCAAGATTCCGACGGGTTCCCAGGACCCGTTTGCTCTGCGCCGTCAGGCTCTCGGTCTTGTGAATATGCTGATTGAAGCCAAGTGGAACGTAAGCCTGTCCAAGGTTGTAGCAAAATCCATGGACCTCTACGGTTTGACGGATGAGGCTGTTCGCACGAAGATGCAGTCTGATGTAGCCGACTTCATGCGCCTGCGCCTCAAGAACGTGCTCGAAGCTGTCCGCTATGATGTGGTGGATGCGGTGCTCGAAAACGTAGACGATATCTACGCTGTCAGCCTGCGCGCTGCTGCTGTGGCTAAGTTCGTGGAAACGGCTGATGCCGCCGCTAACATTCAGGCCTTTGTCCGTGCGTCCAATCTGGCGAAAAAAGCCGAAGCAACGGAAATCAAGGAAAACGTCTTTGTGGCTGATGAAGAAAAAGCCCTCTACGATGTTTACAAATCCACCAACAGTGCTGTTGCCAGCCTCGTAGATGGTGAGGATTACGTCGGTGCCATTGACGCCTTGAAGGAACTGGCGAAACCCATCGATGCCTTCTTCGATGCGGTTATGGTTATGGATAAGGACGAAGCGGTTAAGAATAATCGTCTGGCCCTGCTCCATGCCATCGATGCTCTGGTTAACAAAGTGGCTGATTTTAGCAAAATCGTGCTGTAATTCCATAATATGTCTTTTCACCGCGTACACATTAAAGAAATGTGTACGCGGTGATTTTTTATTATTGGTAATCGTTCACTGTATAAAAACATTTTTACATTTTACCCTTGCAAAAGTGTAAAGTATAGTATATACTAACAGATGTATCATAAGGGTGAACGCACTTATCGTAATACAAGATATTTAATGAAGGAGGATGATTAGCATGTTTCGTAAAGTCGGCAGAAAATATATGGAAACTGCCCTCATCAAGCTAATCGCAGTCGGTTTAGTAGTTGGTATTATCATCGCTTTGACGGCGCCGGGGATGGTGCCCCTGGTGTCCATCTTTGGTGATTTGTTTGTCCGGGCCTTGAAAGGTGTGGCACCGGTGCTGGTGTTCGTATTGGTTATGAACGCCATGGCACAGAAAAATGCGGATGCCAGTGCATCCATGCGGCCCATTGTAAGACTTTATGTCTTTGCCACCTTCTTTGCTTCGTTGGTGGCGGTGGCTTATTCTTTTGCTTTCCCCACGACACTGCACTTGCAGCTGGCGGATGCAAAGCTCACGCCGCCCAGCGGTATTCTGGAAGTTCTGCACAACCTTGTGCTGAATGTGGTGGATAACCCCATTCATGCCATTGCCAATGCCAATTACATCGGCATCCTGGCCTGGGGGGTGCTGACGGGCGTGGCTTTGCATAGCGCATCGGATACGACCAAGGCAGCGCTGAATGATTTTGCCAAGGCTGTGACCAAACTCGTGCAGTGGGTTATTCGCCTGGCACCCTTCGGCATCATGGGCCTCGTGGCAGATGCTATCGGCACGAATGGCGCAGATGCCATTTTGGGTTACTTCCATCTGCTGGCCGTTCTTCTGGGCGCATTCTTCTCCGTAGCGCTCATCATGAACCCGCTGATTGTGTATATGCACATTCATCGCAATCCCTATCCGCTGGTACTCACGACTTTGCGGGAAAGCGGTATTTATGCTTTCTTTACGAGAAGCTCGGCAGCCAACATTCCGGTAAATATGGACTTGTGCGAGCGCCTGGGCCTCAATAAGGATACCTATTCGATTTCCATTCCGCTGGGTGCTACCATCAACATGAGTGGTGCAGCCATCACCATTGCGGTGCTGTCCCTGGCTTGTGCTCATACGCTGGGCATTGATGTGGACCTGCCCACGGCACTTCTGCTCTGCATTATCGCGACGGTTGGTGCCTGCGGTGCTTCTGGTGTGGCAGGCGGTTCTCTGCTGCTGATTCCCGTGGCCTGCTCGTCCTTTGGTATCAGCAATGATATTGCTATGCAGGTCGTTGGTGTTGGCTTCATCATCGGCGTACTGCAGGATTCCTGCGAAACAGCGCTCAACAGCTCCAGTGATGTGCTCTTTACGGCTACGGCGGAACTGACGCAGAAGGCCAAAGAAGGGACGCTGACGGAAGCGGATTTGGTCGCTAAGAACTAAAGTTTCGGTTACATTGATATGCTAAGACGCCCGGCGGCTGATAATACTTTCCCTCTGCTTATGCAGGCTTGCCTAACGCGACGGGAATGTATCATCAGCCGCCGGGCTTAGTGCGTACATTACATCTGCTTATTAAGGCACCGTGGGGACAGATAATATTTTTCCTCCGACCTTGTGCCACGAACAGGGCTCAAATCTGAATTAAAAGCTGGCAAAAACTTCCTGCAGGATGTATAATAAAATAAAACTTCCACGATATATGGACAGAGAAGGCGAAAGTATGGAGCTTGAGCGAAAAATGAAGCGTAAGCTGCTTGCTGGAGTGGGGATTTTTATTTTATTGGCGTTAGCAGGGGCTTGGTATGCCGATGAGGCAGAGAAGTCTCCTCTTGTGTTGCAGGCGAAGCAGGAATCTGCGGAGAAGCAGACAGGGACGACGGAGGTTATCGGTCTGCAGCAGGCGATAGCCGGCAGCGAATTGCGCAATCCTTTTTCATTTGTCCATGAGCGGGAAGGAGAGCCAGTTCAAGGGATGCTACCGGCCTCTAAAAATGAATTGCCGTCTGCAGCCCCGCCTGCTGCAGTTGCAGCGGAAAAGCAGAGCAATATTCCCGCGGCTCCGGCGATTTTCCTTTGTGGCATTGTGGAAGGCAATGGCCAGCGGCTGGCGCTGCTGCGTGTGGGCAGCAATACGGTGACAGCAGCTGTTGGGGAATGGGCAGATGGCTGGCAGGTGACGGGCATAGGCACGGCTACGGTTACGGTGGAGCGTTCCGGGCAAGTGCTTAGCCTGAATATGTCAGAGACGGGGGCGAAGTGATATGGGTGGAAAGAAGTTTTGCCTGTTTGGTTTGCTTTTGTTGTTGTGGCTGAATCCGATAAAGGCGCTGGCTTCTCCAGTGCATTTACAGGTGCAGAATGCGCCCACGGGGACGGTGCTCATGTCCGTGGCCCGGTTGGGTGGCTTCAATATTTTGCTGGCGGATAACATCGGAGGAACGGTGACTGTCAATGTGGAAGAAGAGCCGGCAAATATTTTGGAACTTATAGCGGCTTCCCAAGGACTACTATTGGAAAAATATGGCAACATCTATGTACTGACCCCACCGGACAAGAGCAATGCTCTGCGGCGGGTACACAGCTATCAGGCAAAGTATGCCCGGCCTGCTGATTTGGCGAAAGTTGCAAAATTATCTTTGGGAGAAGCAGGAAAAAAGTCCCAAATGACGAAAGATAATAACATAGCGGGTAACTCTGCAAAAGGTCAGTCCACTGAAAAGGCAGGTGTGGCGGAAAATTCTTCTCGTGTGCTCGTGGATGAATCTGCCGGGAAGGTGGTTTTTTATGGCACCGACGCTGAAGCACAGCGGTTGCAGGAGGCGCTGCAGCAGGTGGATATTCCCGCTAAACAAGTGAGCATTGAAGCCAAAGTAGTGGCCCTGTCCAAGAATGCGGCGAAGAATTTAGGTGTGGAATGGGAATGGTCAAAATTACCCAAATATCCTGAAGCCCGCAAGACTTACCGCCATGAAGGCAGGGAAAATGAACGGGTGGAGTACGAAATGCGCCGTTATTACAATGGCAAAAACGAGGACATTCCGGGAATCATCCAGTTCGGTCATGGCCCCGAGGGGCAGCCCTTTGAGTTTTATTTCAGTGCCAAGTTAAATGCCATGGTGACAGATGGCAAGGCCAAGATTCTGGCACGGCCTAATATCACCACCATTCAGGGGCATGAGGCGGTCATCAATATCGGTGGGGAGGTGCCGGTGCCCACGCAGACGGTGACGGAAACATCCACAACCAATACGGTGACCTATCGGCAGGCTGGCATCATTCTGCGCTGCACGCCCCGGGTAAATGCCGAGGGGCAGATTACAGCGGAAGTGCATACGGAGGTCAGCACTCCGGAATTTGTGACGGATATGAAGGCCTATCGCTTCCAGCGCCGCAGTGCGGATACCATGGTGCGCCTGCAGGACGGGGAAACCATGGTGATTGGCGGGCTTATCGGCAGTGAGGAATCCCGCAGTATGAGTAAGATTCCCTTTTTAGGGGATATTCCCATCTTGGGAAATTTTTTCAAAAGTGTACGGCATAGTCATACGGAGTCGGAGGTCATGATTTTCCTCAAGGCGCATGTGCTATGAAGTGACGGATTAACAGTGATAAAGGAGAAACGATTATGGCGATAAAAATTTTGATAGCAGACGACCATGCGCTTCTACGACAGGGGATAAAGAGAGTACTCAATTTTGAGGATGGGTTTGAGGTTATCGGTGAGGCTGAGGATGGCCAGGAAGCCGTGGCCCGGACTTTGATGCTGCAGCCGGATGTCCTGCTGCTCGACATCAATATGCCCGGACTCAGTGGTCTGGAAGTGGTGAAGCAGCTGAAGCAGGCGGACTGCGAAACCCGCGTTATCGCGCTGACCATTCACGACAGCGACAATTACATTTTGGAAATGCTCAAAAATGGCGCCCTGGGTTATCTGCTGAAAGATGTGGAACCGGCAGTGCTCATCAAGGCTATCCATGTAGTGAACGGCGGCGATGCTTTCGTTTATCCGGAATTGGCGGAGCGCCTCTTTGGCAGTGCCACCGTATCGGATGATGTGGAAATCAAGGCCCGGGAGATGCTCGACGAAAGCCGTGGTGAACGGCTGACAGCCCGGGAAATGGATGTGCTGGAATGTGTAGCCAAGGGCTTTTCCAATCAGGATATCGCCAAAGCTCTGGGACTCAGTGAAAAGACCGTCAAAAATCATATGACCCGTGTTCTGCGCAAGCTGAAAGTTGAGGATAGAACACAGGCTTTGGTCTATGTGCTGAAAAATAAAATTATCTCCCTGGATTGAGATATTTCTTGTGTAAACATCCAAAAGCAGAAGTCGAAAATTTATCGATTTCTGCTTTTTTTTCGCGTCCGTATAAGGTATAATAAGAACAGTAGAAAAATATGAATCCGATTCGTAATTGAGAGGTATTCACAAACGTAAAGTAGAAGGTGATCAGGTGCTTTATCCGCTGAATTTGGAACTGGCGGGCAGAAGCTGTGCTATCATTGGCGGTGGTCAGGTGGCTTGCCGGAAGGCCAAGGGCCTGTTGGCGGCCGGAGCCAAAGTCACGGTGATAGCACCGGAGCTGACGGGCTCCCTGCAGGAATTAGCCAGACAAGACAGAATTTCCTGGCGTCCGGAGGGATATCAGCGGGGCATGCTGCAGGCAATTAGGCCATTGCTGGTCTTTGCCACAGCAGACGATAAAGCGGCCAATGATGCGGCTATTGCCGAGGCGAAGGAACTCGGGGCATTGGTCAATGCAGCGGCAGATCTTGAGCAGACGGATTTTCATGTGCCTTCCCGTATTGAGCGGGGTGATTTACTGCTGACGGTTTCCACTGGCGGCGGCAGTCCCGCCTTTTCGAGGCTCCTGCGTGAGCGGCTGGAGCAGGAATACCCCAATGGTTTCGGAGATTTTTTGGTACGGTTAAGCAGATTGCGTCAGACAGTAAAGGGGATGCCGGGGGGCAGCCAGGAGCATGAGAGGCTCTGGCGGCAGGCGCTGACGCAGCATGTGATTGATTTAGTGAGAGCAGGTCAGTTAGACCAGGCGGAGGAAGAGATAAAAAATGGAATTATTAATGCTGGGGCTCAACCACAAGACGGCACCTGTTGATGTACGTGAGCGGTTTTCCATCCCCAAGGCAGCAGTAAAGAGCGGCCTGGCCAACTTAGGGGAGTATGAAGGTATATTGGAAGCGGTGGTACTCTCCACCTGCAACCGCAGCGAAATGTATGCGGTGGTGGATGATGCAGAACGAGATTTAGCAACCCTCAAGCAGTTTCTCTTCGATTTGACGGGCAATGAGGAGAATATTGACGAATATCTCTATCATTATGCCGATGAAGAATGTATCGAACATCTGTTCCGGGTAGCGTCCAGTCTGGATTCCTTGGTACTGGGGGAAGGCCAGATTCTTTCCCAGGTCAAGGAAGCCTATGCCATGGGGCGGGAGGCCGGTACTACGAGTACGGTGCTCAACACGCTTTTCCATCGGGCAATTGCTACGGGCAAGCGGGTGCGTACGGAAACACGCATTCAGTTTAACTCGGTGTCCGTGAGCTATGCGGCGGTGGAACTGGCTAAGGAAGCCTTTGGTGCGCTGACGGAAGCCAGTGCCCTGATTTTCGGCGCCGGGAAGATGGCGGAACTTACCGCCCAGCATCTGATTTCCCAGGGCGTGAAGAAAATCTATGTGACCAACCGTCATCTGGACCGGGCAGAACTTCTGGCCAGCCAGTTTAACGGCGAGGCTGTGCCCTTTGATGAAGCCATGAAGCGGGCGGTGGATGTTGATGTGATTGTGACTTCCACCGGGGCGCCGCATTATGTGATTAAACCTTGGGAAACCCGGCAGCTTATGACCAAGCGCAAGGGCCGCCAGCTGTTCCTGATTGATATTGCCGTTCCGCGTGATGTTGACCCCGAAGTGGGTGATATCAAGGGTGTAACGCTCTACAATATCGACGCTTTGGAAGAAGTGGTCGATGAACATATCGAGGAACGCCGTCAGGAAGCCAAACAGGCGGAAAAAATCGTGGCCGAAGAAGTGGCCTCCATTGAGGAAAAGTTCCAGTACCTCTCGTTCCGTCCCTTGATGGCGCTGCTCTCTGACCGCTGCGAGCGCATCCGTCAGCGGGAAGTCAAGCGGGCCAGCTCCAAACTGCCGGAGCTTACGGAGGAAGAATGGCGGCAGGTAGAACACATGAGCCGCATGATTG
Source organism: Selenomonas sp. FC4001 (assembly GCF_000701565.1). Classification (NCBI taxonomy): domain Bacteria; kingdom Bacillati; phylum Bacillota; class Negativicutes; order Selenomonadales; family Selenomonadaceae; genus Selenomonas; species Selenomonas sp. FC4001. The sequence goes on from NZ_KL370794.1 coordinate 110,794, forward strand.
TGCGCAAGATTTTGCGCATGCCCATGATGAAACTTAACTCTGCCGCTGGCACGGAAAATGAGCAGTTTTATATCGACGCCATGCGGGCGCTATTCAAACTTGATACGATAGGAGAGACAGCAACCAGTGAAGAAAGACACAATCGTTATCGGTACGCGCAGCAGTAAGCTTGCTCTCTGGCAGGCAGAATATGTAAAAGGCCGTTTGGAAGAAGAATATCCCGGCCTTAAAGTCGAACTCAAATTAATGACCACCAAGGGGGATAAGATTCTCGATGCCCCCTTGGCCAAAATCGGTGGCAAGGGCCTCTTTACCAAAGAACTCGAAATGGATATGCTCTCGGGCGGCATTGACCTTGCGGTGCACAGCCTCAAGGATATGCCGACAGAGCTGCCCGAAGGGCTGACGCTTGCCGCCATTACCAAGCGGTTTGACCCCGGTGATGCCGTGGTCAGTCCAAAATTTAAGACATTTGCAGCGTTGCCTTGTGGCGCAAAAGTAGGTACATCGAGCCTGCGCCGCAAGGCACAGCTTTTGCATGCCCGTCCGGACCTTAATATCTGTGACCTGCGGGGCAATGTGAATACGCGGCTGGCCAAACTGGAAAGTGAAAACTTCGATGCCATTATTTTGGCGGTGGCCGGACTCAAACGCCTGGGCTTTGGTGAGCGCATCACAGAAGTCCTGCCCCGCGATATGGTACTGCCTGCCGTAGGGCAGGGGGCACTGGCCATTGAAACCCGCGAGGATGATGCGGAGATGCGCGAAATGCTCGCGTTCCTCAATGACGAAGCCACGGTACATTGTGCCAAGGCAGAACGTGCCTTTTTGGGCAGGGTAGAGGGTGGCTGTCAGGTGCCGGTTGGCGTTTACGCCGTGCCTGCTGACAACGACGAAATACAGGTAGAAGCCGTAATCGCTTCCTTGGACGGTCAGCGCCTCTACCGCGATAAACTCAGCGGCAAGGCTTGTGAGGCTGAAAAATTGGGCGTAACGTTGGCCGAAAAACTTCTCGCTGCCGGCGGACAGGAAATCTTGCAGGAACTTGGTTTGTTGCAGAATAAATAAGACAGAAAAGGGATGACATATATGGCAGGAATGGTTTATTTAGTAGGTGCAGGCCCCGGAGATTACCGGCTTATCAGCATGAAGGCAGTGGATTGCCTAAAAATGGCCGATGTGGTGGTCTATGACCGTCTGGCCGATGACCGCATCTTGCGCTGGGCGCCGGAAGATGCCGAATACATCTATGTGGGCAAGGCATCGAGCAACCACACCATGAAACAGGAAGATATCAACCAACTGTTGGTGGATAAGGCCAAAGAAGGCAAATGCGTCGTGCGCCTTAAAGGCGGCGACCCCTTTGTATTCGGCCGAGGCGGCGAAGAAGGGCTGCTGCTACGGGAAAACAATCTGCCCTTTGAAATCGTGCCGGGCATCACGTCGGCGATTTCCGTGCCGGCCTATGCGGGCATTCCCGTGACCCATCGCGCGGTAGCGACTTCCTTTGCCGTGGTGACGGGGCATGAAGACCCGACTAAGGGCAAGAGCAATATGCGCTGGGAGCACCTCGCTACGGGCGTGGATACACTCGTGTTCCTGATGGGCGTAGCCAACCTGCCGCATATCACGAGCAAGTTGATTGAAAACGGCCGCAGTGCCGATACGCCGGCTGCTGTTATCCGTTGGGGCACTAAGCCGGAACAGCGCACGCTGATTACCACGGTGGGCAAGGCCGCCGAAGATGTGGCGAAAAACGGCATTAAGCCGCCCGCTATCTTTATCGTGGGCGAAGTTGTGAAACTGCGGGACAGCTTGCAGTGGTTCGATAACCTCTCACAGCGGCCCTTGTTTGGCAAGCGGATTCTCGTGACCAGAGCACGCAGTCAGGCATCTAAACTGACGGCAAAATTGGAAAACCTCGGTGCAGAGGTTATGGAAACACCGGCTATCGCTTTGGCTGACCCTGTAGATAACTATGCCGCTTTGGATAAGGCCATTGACCATGTAGCGGATTATCACTGGCTGATTTTTACGAGTGCCAATGGTGTAGGCCGATTCTTTGCCCGCTTGTTCAAAGCAGGTAAGGATGCCCGCGCATTAGGTTATGCCAAGATTGCCGCTATCGGTTCGGCTACGGCTGAGAAACTCAAACAGTACGGCCTTGTGGCTGATGTAATCCCGCAGGAATATCGCGCCGAAGGCGTGGTAGAAGCGCTGAAGGGTAAACTGCCGCCGCATGCCAAAATCCTGATTCCGCGTGCCGAAGAAGCACGGGAAGTCCTGCCGGATACCTTGCGTGAGATGGGCGCGGAAGTCGAAGTCGCACCTGCTTATCGTACGGTCTGCGGTCAGGTGGACGGCGAGGCTTTGGCGGCAGAACTCAAAGAAGGCCGCATTGACCTGGTGACCTTCACCAGCTCGTCCACGGTCAAGAATCTCATCAACATTATCGGCTCGGCAGAGGTGCTGAAGGGCGTAAAGACGGCCTGCATTGGCCCCGTTACGGCGGACACCGCCAAATCATTAGGCATTGAGCCGGATATTATTGCCAAAGAATATACCATTGATGGTCTGGTAGAGGCCATCTGCAAATAACTAGGAGATGTTATATCATGTATGAACAGAAACTCCGTCCGCGCCGTATGCGCATCAGCCCCGCTATGCGGGCTATGGTTCGTGAAACCAGCCTGTCGGTGAAGGACTTTGTCTATCCGCTGTTTGTCGTGCCGGGCGAAAACGTCCGCGAGGAAATCCCCTCCATGCCGGGCTGCTACCATCTGTCGGTAGATGAAGCCGTCAAGACGGCGAAAGAATGCTGGGAACTGGGCATTCCTTCTGTGGAAGTATTCGGCATTCCCGAATATAAAGATGCCGATGGTTCCAGTGCCTGGGATATGACGAGTCCTGTACAGCGTGCCATCAAGGCGATTAAGGCAGAAATTCCCGAACTTATGATTGTCGGCGACGTCTGCATGTGCGAGTATACCGACCACGGCCACTGCGGTCATCTCGAAGGCCATTACGTGGATAACGACAAGACCTTGAAACTCCTGCAGAAAGTTGCTGTTTCGCAGGCGCAGTGCGGTGTGGATATCATTGCGCCGTCTGACATGATGGACGGCCGTGTAGCCGCTATCCGCGAAGCTTTGGATGAAAATGGTTTCCAGAATGTCTCGATCATGAGCTATGCGGTCAAATATGCTTCGGGGTACTACGGCCCGTTCCGTGATGCTGCTGACAGCGCACCGGCTTTCGGTGACCGCCGTCAGTATCAGATGGACCCGGCTAATGCCCATGAAGCCATCAAGGAAGTTGACCTCGATATTGCCGAAGGCGCTGACATCATCATGGTAAAACCGGCGCTGGCTTACCTCGATATCGTGCGTCAGGTGCGCGACCATATCCATCATCCGGTGGCTGTTTACAACGTCAGCGGCGAATATGCCATGGTCAAGGCTGCTGCCAAGAACGGCTGGATTGATGAAAAGCGCATTGTCATGGAAACCCTGCTTTCCATGAAACGCGCCGGTGCCGATATCATCATCACCTATCATGCGATGGATGTGGCCCGTTGGCTGAAGGAGGATGCAAATGCTTAATCTCACTAAATCTGCCGCTGCTTTTGCTGAGGCCAAAGAACTCATGCCCGGCGGCGTTAACAGTCCTGTGCGTTCCTACAAGAGCGTGGACTGCAATCCTCCCTTCATCGACCATGCTCTGGGGGATAAGATTTACGATATTGACGGCAATGAATACATCGACTATGTAGGCTCCTGGGGTCCTATGGTGGTGGGCCATGCCCATCCCAAGGTCGTAAAGGCCCTTCAGGAAGCTGCTACCCGCGGTACCAGCTACGGTGCTCCCACCTGCATTGAGTCGGAGCTGGCCAAACTGGTGATGGAAGTTTATCCCTCCATTGAAACCATCCGCATGGTAAACAGCGGCACCGAAGCCACTATGAGCGCTCTGCGCCTTGCTCGTGGCTATACGGGCCGGGAAAAGATTGTGAAGTTCATCGGCTGCTATCACGGCCATAGCGACAGCCTGTTGGTTAACGCCGGTTCCGGCATGGCCACCTTCGGCGTGCCCAGCTCTCCGGGCGTGACGAAAGGCACGGCTCAGGACACCATTTCCGTTTCCTACAATGACGTGGACGCCATTACGAAGGTTATGGAAGAAGTGGGCGACCAGGTAGCTGCTGTTATCGTGGAGCCGGTGGCTGGCAACATGGGCCTCGTTCTGCCCCAGCAGGGCTATCTTAAAAAGCTCCGCGACTTGACGGAAAAACACGGCGCTCTGCTGATTTTTGACGAAGTGATGTGCGGCTTCCGTGCTTCCTTGGGCGGCGCGCAGGCAGCTTACGGCATTACTCCGGACTTGACCTGCCTGGGCAAGATTATCGGCGGCGGCCTGCCCGTGGCAGCTTACGGCGGCCGCAAGGACATCATGGCCAAGGTTTCGCCGTCTGGCCCGGTTTATCAGGCAGGTACGCTCTCCGGCAATCCGCTGGCCATGACTGCAGGTCTGGCCACGCTGCAGATTATCACCGCAGAACCGGAATACGGCAAAGCCGATTACAGCCGTGAACTGACCTTAAAGACGAAGAAACTGCTCCTCGGCTGGCAGGAAAAAGCCAAAGCCGCAGGTGTTGCCATTCAGGCTCATCAGGCAGGCTCCATGTTCGGCATCTTCTTCAGCGAGCAGGACGTGCTGAACTACGAAGATTCCTGCAACGCCGACCAGGAAAAATTCAAAGTTTGGTTCAAGGCCATGCTCGAACAGGGCATCTACCTTGCCCCGTCCCAGTTTGAAACCCTCTTTATGAGCGGTGCGCATACGGACGAAGATATTGATAGAACCATTGCAGCGGCAGAAAAAGCATTTGCAGCTGTGGCGGCTATGGGAAAATAAAATAACGATAGTTGTAGGGCTTGACATGTCAAAATTTGACATGTCAAGCCTGTTTTTGTTTCGTGCGCATGTAACAGTCGTTCTTTTTATCCTATGAGAAGAACAAACAAAATAATTTGAATTTTACTAATAGTATTATATAATTAAAGTGGACGGGATGTGAGGCAGCGGGGAAAGTCTGAACAGCGTATGTAATGAGCGGCACAAGAAGAAAAAGGAGGAAAAATCATGCGGTCGTATGTATCAAAGTTGTTTGCGTGCTTAGTTCTTGCCTTGCTTTGCACGGCAATTTTGCCGTCGGCAGTACAGGCGAGGCCGGTCATCAAGTTTCAGATTGAGCATGTCTATCTGCATCATGCAGGCGAGGTAGAAATTGTCGGTTACTTTGAAAACACCGGCGACCGTGGGGCTTATGTCAAGTGGACGGACATTGACCTTACGTTGATTGCGGACAACGGTCAGCAGATGTGGTCAGATAAAGGCATTCGCCATTACGTGAACGATGTCTATGTGCCAGCCAATCAGTATGTGGCTTATACCTGCTACATTCAAAATCCGGATATCCCCGAATATCACGGTAAATATCGTCACCGTTGGCATTCCAAGACGCATTGGGAAAAGGCGGCAGGCTAAGTGATGCAGGAGGCGATTGCAAATGAATATGCAGGAAACTTTGCATAAAATACTGCGTTCCGTGTTGCTAATTGGGACAATGGCCTGTTTTATCAGCGGTATCGCTGTAGGAGAACCTGTTGTGGCAGCAGCAAACAGTGTCGGGACAGCAGTGCAGAAAGCAGCGGCGGTTATTGACAGCATTCAGCCCATAGTGGGAACTTGGCGTGAAACAGGTGCAACTGATGCGCGAAGTCTGGTCATCTACGCAGATGGCAAGTATGAAATGACCTACAAAGACGGCAAGTCCTTTGGCATGGTTAAGGTAACGACAGAAGAACATCCGGATGGTTCAAAATCATATTGGTATTCGTTTTTGGAAGGCGGCGGCGTAGTTCTTGAGGATAAGAACACAGTCTCGCCTTGGTATTCGGCGTACACAAGTGCTAACAAATTATGGGCTGCTTTTGCCAAGGACGAAAAGAAGGCAACGCAGAAAGACCTTTATTCAGGACAGGATGGAGCCATGCATTTTGTGCGCTATGCCGAAAATGGCTACGAAAAAAAACGTGCGGGCATTAAGGCCGAAGATTATCTGGGTGTCTGGGGAAGTGGTCGCTGTTCTGCCGTAGTCAGCCGGGAGGGCAATGGTTTCCTGATAGAAATTCAATGGGCAAGCAATGCCGCTGAAGGCAGCCGCTGGGTCTATCATTGCAGCTATGACAATTTTGCGGCTATCCTTTTCAGCAATGGTGATGGAACGCGCATCGACTATGTTTATGCGGAAGATGGCACAGGCAAAGACAAGATGGTCTATAATGATGGCCGTGCCCTCTTTGTTCTGCGTGATGGCATAATGCGTTGGCAGGACAAAAAGGAAAACATGGATAATGGTGTGGAGTTCACAATACTTCCTTGATAAATAGCATTATGCCTGTGTGACTGATGAAAAGCACTTCGTGGAAGTGCTCAAACAGCGTGGAGCAGACAGCCAAAATCAAAAAGTAGAGTGAAAATCCCATATGTAAGAATGTAAGCCCATAGCAGGATGATATCTTGTTATGGGCTTTTTGGATACGGTGAAATCGATGATACTATCAGTCATAAAGGCAGGAAGAAAACTTTCTGTGGCGAAGTTTTATTAATGAGAAAGAATAATAGGTGAAATGGATATGAGACTACAAAATGTTTTGCGGTGGAAGTGGGAATAGGGGGGGACTGGAATGATAATTGATGTGGGATTTGACTTCACTATGGATTCACCAGGATATTGGGATGGCTTTTGGGAACGGAATGGTGGCCTTGGTGCAGGTGCCTGCGACCCGGATGCTTGCAGTCCCACTTTGCAAAGATATCATCAATTAATATGGAGTAAGTCCCTGCCTAATGGTGAATTTCTTGAACTCACACAGAGAAAGGGAATGGCATATCTGAGTTGGCGCGATATGTACTTCGGTAGCGATTCTATATTGGCTAGTTTTCGTTATCGGGATTACAGACGTATGATTGATGATGTTGTACGTTGTGTGCCTGATTATAAAGCATTTATGGAGGATTTTCTACATAGGGCATATACTATTGGTGGAACAATAATATTCCCTAAGCATTCTGGTAGTATGAATCAGCGCAGGGGGACAAATAGGCAGATTCGTGACAGGTGGGATTTGACGATGGAGTGCATCCGAAGATTCTATAATGATGAAGATAGTCCATTGTCAGATGTGATGGAGCAAGACCGTGAATTCTATGCCTTGTTCAGTGATTTCAAAGGATATGTAGATTTCTTTTATTTGCAGGACTGTGTGACCGAAGATTATAAGCAGGTGCGGTTTTGGCTGGGAGATGGCAATTTTACTGATTATCCGCTACCCAGAACGGTTGATGAATATCTGGCATATATTGCGGCAGAATTGGATTTTTTGGATAAGCGTAATGCTAGAATAAAGGCTGCGGTATCAGAAGTGAAATGAGATATAGAGAAGTTGGGTTATGAGGAACAAAGTATGTCAATTCTAATACATAACATAAGAAAAAGAACTTCTGTTGATAATAAAAATAGTTTTAGCTTGCAGCACTCGATATTAGAGTGTGAAGAATGCGATAAATATTATAGAGTAGTGAAAATAATTAACGGTGGTAATTTTAAGAAAATCTATAAGGATAAGGTGGGGATATTTACAATTAATGATGGTGCGTTTGGATTTTCATTTGAGGAAACTATTGGTGTTTTATTGCGGGGGTTAGATGATGATATAAAGAGCAGGAAAAGGTTTATTAAAGAATGTAAAGCTTACAAAGATGTAGCGATATCGATTACAAAGCACAGGCTTGATAAATTGAAATTATTTTTTAATCAGCTCCCAAAAGAAGTAGTAAAATTTATAAGAAGAAGTAACAATACGGTTAAAGTGCATAATTTGAAACAAGCAGTATTTGATGTAAAGGGACAGAAAATTCTTGGCTTGCAACATTCCTTGTACGAGTGTGAGGAATATGAAAGCTACTACAGAATAATAGATGTAATAGTAGGTGTTGATTGGTTTGGAAATATAGGTAAGAATCAGATAGGAGTTTTCACATTTGGAGATGGTACATTCGCTTTTTCGTTAGAAGAAGCAATTAGGGCGATGGTAATAGCGATGGATAATGATATTGAACGACATCTGCGGTATATTGATGAGTGTATGGCATATAAAGACGCAGTTTGGGCTTTGGCAATAGATGAGAGCAATTTTAGCAAGACTGTTGAATCAAAATAATGACAGAAAGATTTGAAGTTTTAGATTGAGTAGGTCTATCTGCATCATGCAGGTTAGGTGGAAATAGTTGGGGAAAGTAAGTTTTAATGGAAAAATAATAGAAAAAATCCGCTATCAGTGATAAAATGGAAACATCTTTGCTATATGGATTGAGAATGCTAGAAAGGTGATTCCATGCACAAATTGGTCTTATCCTGTCTCTTGACGGCAGTCCTGACTACGGCTGCGGTCGTTACGGCATTCGTCGTGGGGACGGGATATTTTGTTGGCAATTATGCGGTACACTTCGGGCTCGAACGGGGCACCGTGGAAAATCCCCAGGAACCGCCCCGCGCTTTTGCTCTTTTGATGCCGCCGGAAGCACGGCATTATGATAAACCGGATTTTACAAATGAAGAGTGGACGCTGACTTCCCGCGATAAGCTGATATTAAAGGCTACGCATTTTTATCCGGATGAGGATAGTGGGGCCGATAAATGGGTTATCGTGGTTCATGGGTACGGTGGCACGCAGGAAAATTCCTATTACATTGCCACGCATTATCTGAAGATGGGTTATCATGTGTTGACGCCGGATTTGCGGGCGGCAGGCAAGAGCGAGGGTCGTTATCTGACCATGGGCTATCGCGAGAGTGTGGATATTGTGGACTGGGCCAGACGGATTGCCCTTTACTATCCGCAGGCCAAGATTATTCTGCATGGCGTGTCCATGGGCGCGGCCACGGTGATGATGGCTTGTGATGAGGAAGATTTGCCGAAGAATGTAGCAGCTTGCGTGGAAGAAAGCGGCTACACCAGCGCTTTTGATTTGCTCGTGCATCAGATACACGAGTCTTTGGGGCTGCCGGCATTCCCGGCCATGAATCTTTTGGACTGGCGGTGTCAGCAGGTGGCAGGGTTCAGCCTCAATCAGGCGGTGCCGGAAGTTGCGGTTATGCACTCGAAAGTGCCTATCCTGTTTATTCATGGCACGAAGGATGCCTTGGTGCCGCCCGCTATGGCCGAGCAGCTTTACCGGGATGCAAAAGCCCCGGACAAGAGTCTGCTCTTAATCCATGATGCGGTTCATGGGGTAGCCTGTCAGAAGGACGAAAAATTGTATTTTAAGACGGTGCAGGAGTTTGCGGCGCCGTATATGCAGTAAGAGGAGTGAAATTGTGCGGGCAGTGGTAACGCGGGTAAAATCCGCCAGTGTAGAAATTGAAGGAAAAGTAAATGGCGCGATTGAACAGGGCTTTTTGGTGCTCTTAGGTGTTGGGCCAGAGGATAATGCGGAGTCGGCACAGAAACTGGCCGAGAAGATTTATAATGTCCGGGTGTTCTCCGATGATGCCGGCAAGATGAACTTGAACCTCGAACAGGTGGGCGGCTCCATGCTGGTGATTTCCCAGTTCACGCTCTATGCGGACTTGAAGAAACGCCGTCCCGGGTTCAGTCATGCGGCGCCGCCGGCCATGGCCAATGAACTCTATGAAGTCTTTATGCAGGATTTGCGGGATTTAGGCGTGACGGTGGAGCATGGTGAATTCGGTGCAGATATGCAGGTGGAATCGGTGAACGATGGCCCTGTGACCTTATGTTTCGATACGGAGGCTTTGTGATGCAGGCAGAACTGTTGCAGAAATATGCAGAATTAGTGGTAAATGTCGGGGTAAATATTCAGAAGGACCAGATTCTGGTCATCAATTCCCCGATTGAATGTGCGGACTTTGCCCGCAAGATTTCCGAGGCGGCCTTTCGGGCTGGTGCCCATGATGTGGTCATGAGCTGGGGGGATGAACTCTCTGCCCATATCCGCTATGAACATGGCAAGAAGGAACTCTTTACCGAGTTCCCCGAATGGCGGGTGAAATTCTATCAGGATTATGCCAAGCAGGGCGCGGCGTTTGTGTCCATTGCGGCCCGTGACCCGCAGATTTTCAGCGATATTGAGCCGGAGAAATTGAAGCTTGCCAATCAGGCAGCAGGTGCGGCGCTCTTAGAGTACCGTGAACGTCTCATGAGCAATAAGAATACCTGGTGCGTGGTGTCTGTACCGACCAAGGGCTGGGCCACGAAGGTATTCCCGGAAGATACCGCCGAAAAAGCTGTGGAAAAACTTTGGCAGGCCATCTTTAAGACGGTGCGCATTGGCGAAGGAATCGACACGGTGGCCGAGTGGCGCAGGCATATTGACTTCCTGCAGCAGGCGGCCAAGTTCCTCAATGAGCAGAAGTTTGTCAAGCTTCATTATAAGAATGCCAGCGGCACCGATTTGGAAATCGAACTGCCGGAAGGCCATATTTGGGCTGGCGGTGCGGAAACGTCGGAGCTGGGCATAGAGTTTGCCGCCAATATGCCGACGGAAGAAGTCTACAGTATGCCCAAGCGTGATGGCGTAAATGGCACCGTTGTAGCCTCCAAGCCGTTAAACTACAACGGCAATCTGATTGAAAACTTCAAGCTGGTTTTTAAGGACGGCAAGGTTGTCGATTATACGGCGGAAAAAGGCGCGGAAATCCTCAAGGGGCTGTTGGAAACGGATGAGGGAGCAAGCTACTTAGGTGAAGTGGCTCTCGTACCCTTTGATTCGCCGATTTCCCAGAGTGGCATCTTGTTCTACAATACCCTGTTTGATGAAAATGCCTCCTGCCATCTGGCTTTGGGCAAGGCATATCCGACCTGTATTGCAGGCGGCGAGAAGATGGACAGCGTGACCCTTCTGCAGCATGGCGTCAATGACTCGCTGGTGCATGAGGACTTTATGATTGGCACCCGGGATTTGGAAATCATCGGCACGACTGCTGATGGCCGGGAGATTAAGATTTTTGAACAGGGCAATTTCGGGAGGAACTTATGGTAAAGAATATGCGCCGCGTGCTTTCTTTTAGCCTGCTGCTGCTTTGCTTGTGGAGTACAGTATGCTTGGCGGCGGGGAAAGTCGTGGACGAGGATTTTTCCTGCAAGGGCGTAATGCTTGGTGACAGTGAAAGCGTTCTGCAGGCGAAGTGGGGCGAAGCGCTCTATGATAAAACCGTTATCAAGCAGGGCGTAAAGGTCAAGACTTATGTTTATAAAGACCGCAGCGAGGCCAGCGTTGCGGTGCGCACGGGGAAAGTCGTGGACTTTACCGTGGATATGGAAACTTATGTTGCCCGCCGCAATGTACGGCAGGGCGCCACGAAGTTCTGGCTGGAAAAAGTCTATGGCAAGACCCCGCGGAAGTTTGTGGATGGGGATTATTATTTGATTTATAGCCGGGAAAAACATCCTCATCAGCATCTGCTGTTAAAGGTGGATTCTGAGGACGGCCATCTGCTGGATTTGCACATCACCAATCTGCCGTTGGATGAGGCCGAGCAGACGGCTATGACCGAAGAAGGGGACCCGATGATGACGCCGGGGGATATTGATGATGATAATGTCCATATGGAAATTGACCTTTCCAACTTGCCGCAGGATAAAGAAGTGCGTGTGGGAGGCTTAGGCAGATGATTCAGCTCAGGCTGTTGGAGCACCGCTTATTGCGTTATGTGGGCATTACGGTGGGCTGTCTGATTGCCAGCTGCTCCATCAATCTCTTTCTGGTGCCTTCCCACCTGCTGACGGGCGGTGCTACGGGCATTGCCATGATTGTCTATTACCTCACGCATCTGCCCATTGGTGTGCAGACTTTTGCCTATAATATTCCGCTATTGATGGCGGCCTGGCGGCTGCTCGGCAAGGGCTATACCTGTGATGTGGTCATCGGTACGGCGATTTTTTCTTTTTGTCTGGACTTTACCAAGCCATTAAACGCCTATGCGCCGGTCAATGATTACATGCTGGCGGCTATCTTTGGCGGTGTGTTCAATGGTATTGGTTATGGTATTGTGTTCCGCATGAACGGCAGTACCGGCGGCTTTGATATTGTCGGTGCCATTGCCAAGAAGTTTTATTCCTTTAATATGGGCGGCGTGATTTTTGGCTTTAACTGTCTGGTGATGCTGGCGGCGGCGTTTATGTTCGGTGTGGCACCGGCTATGCTTACGCTTATTTGCATGTTCATGAATGCCATGGTGACGGATAAGGTGATTGCGGGCTTTAACAGCCGCAAGGCGCTTTTAATCGTGTCCAATCAGGCAGAATCCATTGCCGAGGGCATTATGGAAGTGGGCCGCGGCGTAACCTTCCTGCATGGGCAGGGCGCGTTTACCCGCCGGGAACGCAATGTGGTGTTCGTGGTGGTGACCTTAACGCAGGTGGCCAAGATGAAGATGATTATAAACGCCATTGACCCGGATGCCTTTGTGATTATCATGTCGGCAAGCGAAGTCATGGGGCATGGCTTTAGTTCGCCGGGCGTCAAGACTGGCGCGGTGATTCATCGTTACAGCAGTAACGGGCGGTAATTTATGGTTGCATTAGAGAGGGGAATTTTGTACAATGAAAAAGATATTGATTATGATGCTGGTATTGATGACGGCTCTTTCAGCGGGCTGCATCGCTGGCGGTAAAGATAATGGAGGCAAAAAAGTGGCTAATCGCATTGCAGTTTTTGAAACCAACAAAGGTACCTTTGAAATTGAACTCTTCGAGGATAAGACCCCGATTACGACGAAGAACTTTATCGACCTGACGGAAAAAGGCTTCTACAATGGCGTGATTTTCCATCGTGTCATTGATGGCTTTATGATTCAGGGCGGCGACCCGCAGGGTACGGGCATGGGCGGCCCGGGTTACACCATCGAGGATGAATTCCTGGATGACCTGCGTTTTGATGGCGAGGGTATTCTTGCTATGGCCAACACGGGTATGCCCCACACGGGCGGCAGCCAGTTCTTCATCACGCTCGATAAGACTCCTTGGCTCAACGGCAAGCACACCATCTTTGGTAAAGTGGTAAAGGGTATGGATGTTGTCCGCACCATCGGCCACAGCGAGACGGATTTTGCTGACCGTCCGCTGGAAAAAGTCGTGATGGAAAAAGTTACCATTAAAGATGCCAAATAAGGACGAGAACTACACCTATATTTTAGAGTGCAGTGACGGCAGTTTTTATACAGGCTGGACAAATGACCTCGAAAAGCGGGTCAGGACGCACAACGCAGGCCGGGGCGGGAAATACACCCGCGCCCGCCTGCCTGTGCGTCTTGTCTATTTTGAAGCCTTTGCCGATAAGCGGGAGGCGCAGAGCCGTGAGTGGCATATCAAACAGCTGACTCACGAGCAGAAGCGGAAGTTAATAGAGAGTAGCGAGAGGAAGTAATACGGTGGATTTAAGCATAGTGGAACTGCTGAAAGTAGTAGTTCTCGGTATTGTAGAAGGTCTGACGGAATGGCTGCCGGTATCGAGTACCGGTCATATGATTCTGGTGGACGAGTTTATCAAGCTGGATGTCAGCAAGGACTTTATGGATATGTTCCTGGTGGTAATTCAGCTGGGCGCCATTCTGGCCGTTGTGGCATTGAATTTTGAAAAGCTCAATCCCTGGTCGGATTGGAAGACGAAGAAGGAAAAGCGGGATACGGTGAGCCTGTGGATGAAGGTTATCGTGGCCTGCATTCCCGCAGCCGTGATTGGCCTGATGTTCAACAAGTACATGGAAGAGCATTTCATGACGGCGCCGGTGGTGGCCACGACGCTTATCTTCTACGGCCTGCTCTTTATTTGGATTGAGAATTACAACAAGCACCGCCGTCCGCGGATTAACGACTTGGCAAACTTGGATTACCGTACGGCGTTCATTATCGGCCTGTTCCAGGTGCTTTCTTTGGTGCCGGGTACCAGCCGTTCCGGTGCGACCATTATCGGCGGTATCCTCTTTGGTGCCAGCCGTATCGTCGCTGCGGAATTTACGTTCTTCCTGGCTATTCCGGTCATGTTCGGCGCGAGCCTCCTCAAGATGGTCAAGTTCGGCCTGCATTACACGGGCGCGGAAATCGTCATCATGGTGGTGGGCATGGTTACGGCCTTTATCGTTTCCATCCTGTCCATCAAGTTCCTCTTGAGCTATATCAAGACTAATGACTTCAAGGCCTTTGGCTGGTATCGTATCGTACTGGGCATAATCGTAATCGCCTATCTGTTCTTAGTGGGCGACCCGACGGCAGATAATATGTAAGTAAAAGGGGCTGTGAAATATCCCTTTATAAACAGAAAGTGCGTTGACATACAATTCAACGCACTTTTTGCAAATTGCAGTTTGTCGGGGAGTTCGTGATAAAGGTATCCTGTTCATGCGCAGTTAGGGGCAAACGAGGGAGTAATTTTTCTGTTTTCCGCTAAACGACCCTCCCTGAAAGAAATCGCTGTTTAGCTATATGCGCCGGGCAGGCCGGCGGCGCGTCTCTCAACGTGTTTTCTAGTAGCTGCCTACGTCGGGCCGGGCTTTACTGCGTTCAGGCAGTCGCTCCCTACAGAAAAATCACTCCCTCGTTCGCCCCAAGATACGGCCTATGCTATTGCCACGAACTCGTTGCTCCTGTTACAAAAACATCGATGTACTTGTTGCTTGTCACCGCGAAAATATCGTTTTATACGAACATCGCTTAGGATGGAGGTGGTGATGCTTTTCGCCGTGGAACGACTGTCCGAACGCAGTGAGGACTGGCCCACAAACGTCATCAGCTAGGCATTGAGATGAACATACGCGCCGCCGGTCTTGCCCGGCGCAGGCAGCTAAAAGCCCATAAATTTACTTGTGGGTCATTTAGTGCAACGGCGAAAAGTATTACCATCTCCGCCCCACTGAGCTGTAACAACTAAAAGAAATCTCGCAATGACATCGATAAACTGTAAGTTCACAGCACCTTATTAAACAGAAAGGAAATGGATATGAAAATAATTGCAGGCCTGGGCAATCCCGGCAGCGAATATGCCGCGACCAAGCATAATGTCGGCTTTATGCTGGTGGATGCGCTGGCAGACAAATTGGGCATTGATAACTGGCAGGATAAATTCGATGCCAAAGTCGCGCAAGGCTTTTTGGGCACGGAAAAGATTCTGCTCGTCAAGCCCCTGACCTATATGAACGAAAGCGGGCGGGCAATCGGACCGTTGATGAATTTTTACAAGCTGGAGCCGGAGGATTTAATCGTTGTCCATGACGATATGGATATTCCGGCGGGCATGGTACGCATCCGCAAAAAGGGCAGTGCGGGCGGCCATAATGGCATTAAATCCGTACTGGCGCATTTGGGGGATGAACACTTTGCCCGCGTGCGGATTGGCATTGGCCGTCCCCTGCCGGGCTGGACGGTGGTCAACCATGTGCTGGCACCGTTTACGGATGAGGACAAGCCGAAAATTAAAGAGGCGATAAACTATCTATTGCCCGCAGTGGAGTGCATCGTGACGGAAGATGTGGATATGGCGATGAATAAGTATAATCCCAAGAAGCAGAAGAAAAAGAAGGCTGTTGAAGCAGCGGTGGAAACGCAGGAAGGAGGCACAGAAAATGCCGCAGAATGAGTTGATTACGGCTGTCTATGCCGATGAGGATGGCAATATCTTAGATGCTCCGGGCATGCAGGGGATGGGCCGTACAGGACGGGAGAATATCCTGCTTAAGCCGGAGGACTTGATTCCTCTGCCGGAAAGTGCAGATTTAATGCTCTTGCCCGACCATCTGGCAGTGGGCATGGCCAGCGACGGTGAGATTATGCCCATCAGCGGGCTGGCTGTGGCCGCGATTCTGCCGGCCGGTTATACGCGACTCTATATGCCGGCCTATGAACGTGCCGAAGAAGCGGAGCGCCTGCCGTTATATGGCTATACGGCAGTGGTTGTCTACAAGGATGAGCTTTACTGCGCCGCCGTTTATACGGACGAAAACGAGAAATGGGACCCCGTGCATTACAATACCAAGGACCTCAAAAACCTCGTCAAGCGCACGAAGAAGGATTTGCCGGGCAATCGCATTGTGGAGCAGGTCGCAGGCTGTTCCTTAAAATGGCACTGCTGTACGGCGCAGAACCTTTTCTATCGCCGCTGGGAATGCGGGATTCCAACTTCGCCGGTCTGCAATGCCAATTGCTTTGGCTGTATCTCTCTGCAGCCCGCTGAGTGCTGTCCGTCCCCGCAGCAGCGCATTAACTTCCGTCCAACGCCGGAGGAAATTGCCGAAGTCGGCGTGTACCATCTGCAGGTGGCCCCCGATGGTATCATCAGTTTCGGTCAGGGCTGCGAAGGCGAGCCGAGTCTGGCGGCGGATAATATCGCCGCGGGCATTAAGCTGATTCGCCAGCAGACCGATAAGGGCCAGATTAACATGAATTCCAACGTGGGCTGGACGGAAGGCGTCAAGAAAATTGTGGACGCTGGTCTGGACTCTTTGCGCGTGTCGATTATCAGCGCCCGCGAGGAAGGCTATGATGCCTATTACCGCGCGAGCTATCATCTAGAAAACGTCAAGGAATCCATTCGCTATGCCTTGGATAAGGGCGTTTATGTGTCCTTGAACCTGCTGTATTTCCCCGGTTTCAATGACCGCGAGGAAGAACTGGCGGCTTGGCAGGAATTTTTCCGCGAACTGCCGGTGCAGATGATTCAGGTGCGCAACCTTAATATCGACCCCGATGCGTTCCTCGACATCATGCCGGAACCGCAGGGCAAGGCTGTGGGCACGCGGAAGTTTATCGAAACCCTCCATGCGGAATTCCCACAGCTCGTTATCGGCAGTTTCAGCCATTATGTAGAAGACTAAACAACTGGAGAAAAGAGGCGCAGTTTCGTGTTAGCAATTCAGAACGGCAAGTTTATTGTCCCCAATGAAGCAGGCGATTTCATCATTCGTCAAGAGGGCGTCCTGCTCTGTGATGGGGAGAACATCCAAGGCTTTGTGGCAGAAGGGGAAATTCCCAAGAATGCAGAGGTGATTGACGCCCAAGGAAATTATGTGGCGCCGGGATTCCTCAATGTCCATATTCATGGCTGTGCCGGAGCGGACACCATGGATGGTACGGAGGAAGCCTTGGCCCGCATGGCCAGACTGCAGGCGCAGACCGGCGTAACGGGCTTTTTGCCCACGACTATGACTTGCAGATGGCATGAGGTTGAGGACGCTCTGGCTACTGTCATGGAGGCCATGGAAAGCCAGCCTATGGGCGCGCGTGTACTTGGTGCTCATATGGAAGGCCCATTTATCAGTCCCGCAAAGAAGGGCGCACAGGCGGAGAAAAATATCCGTCAGGCAGATTACAAAATGGTGAAGCCTTGGGAAAAGGTAGTAAAAATCATTACGCTGGCTCCCGAAGAATTGCCGGATTACGATTTCGTGGATAAATGCCATGCTGCCGGCATCACCGTGTCCATCGGTCATACCGCGGCAGATTACGATACGGCAGTCAGCGCAGTTAAGGAACATGGCATTCATCACTTCACTCATGTTTATAATGCTATGACTGGCTTTAGTCACCGTGCACCCGGCGTGGTAGGTGCGGCTTTTGATACCGATGCCAACTGTGAAATCATTGCCGATAATGTGCATAGTCATCCTGCGGCGCAGCGGCTCTTATACCATGCCAAGGGCGGGAAGAACATCGTGCTGATTACCGACAGCCTGCGTGCCTGCGGCTTGGGCGATGGCCCCTCGGAATTGGGCGGGCAGGAAGTCTTTGTCAAGGGGGAACTCGCCACGCTAAAAGACGGCACCATTGCCGGCAGTGTGGCGACGATGAACCGCTGCGTTAAGATTTTCTGGGAAAATACGGGAGCGGAGCTGCCGCAGATTATCGAGATGGTGACGAAGACACCGGCGCAGGAATTGGCGCTGTATGAGGAAGTTGGCTCGCTGGAAAGTGGGAAGCGGGCGGATATTGTTATCTTTGATGAAGAGGTGCAGATTCACAAGACCGTTATCGGCGGCAAGGTTTATTACCACGATTGAGTTCGTGGCACAAGGCGCGACAGGCGGAGACTGACTGCCAGCTGCTTCGGCGCGGAACTAAAAATATTTTTTATCTTTAATTTAAGGGCTGGAAAAGTCAAAACTCGCTGTGCTCAGACAGTTGACTTTTCCAGCCCTTTTTGTCGTATGATAAAAAATATTTTCTTTACGTTCCGTGCCTGACGCTGCTGTCAGCTAGTCCCCGCCTGCCGCTTATTGTTAGGTTATTAGTTAAAACCTTAGCTGAAATCTTTTACAAAGTGTTTGCAGTAAGCTGTGTACTTATCCTGCGCGGAGAGGCAGGTGTCAGTCAGATACCCCGGCTCACGGTAGAATTCCCGCAAGCCGCGGTAGTAAAATTGTTTGTGGTCATTGTCGATGATGAAGGGGATGATACCGAAGGCCAGGCAGTCTTTGAAGAGCAACAGGCGTCCTACTCGTCCATTTCCATCCTGGAAGGGATGAATGGCTTCAAAGTCTACATGAAATTTGAGCAGGTCATGGAAATCATGGCTGCTTATGTTTTGATAATGCGTCAGCAGTTTCTGGATTTCTTCTGCTACATTATCGGGAGCGCAGGTTTCTTTATCGCCAATGGTATTGGGCAAAGCTTTGTATTCGCCTACATTGAACCAGTCAAGGTCGGCATCGGTCGTATTGGCTTTGAGAATTTTGTGCAGGTGCTTGATATAATTTTCATCTGTGGGCTGGTCATAGTTTTTCAGGATATAGTCAAAGGCCCGGAAGTGGTTCATAGTTTCGATGATGTCATTGCTGTCGATGACTTCGTCGCCGTTGCTGAGAATCGTATGGGTGTTGAACAGGTTTATGGTATGTTCATGACTGAGCTTGCTGCCTTCAATGCGGTTGCTGTTGTAGGCAAGACTGGTCTGCGTATAATGATAAATGCCATTTTTATATTTGGCAGCTTGTTCTGTTTTTAGCTGGTGAATTAAGCGTTGGACATTTTCTTTTTGACTCATTGCAGGCTCCTTTCAAAAAATTTATCTCCTTTATTATATCACAGTATGGGGCGGGGGATGGGAGATTATCCGGATAGTTTTGTAACGATTGAAACAGAAAGTATTGTGCAAGTCATTTATAATGGAGACAATGGGCAATACGGTTTAGTTTAGCATAAGGAGAAATTCTGATGAAGACGATAGATTTTAGCCTGATGGTGGCGGAGCTGGTGAAAGATGAACCGCAGGTGGCGGAGATTTTGAGCGGGCTGGGGCTGGGAAATTTGGTCAGCCCGGAGGCGCTAAAGGTCATGGGCAATATTATGACGATTCCTCGGGCGGCGGCGATGAAGGGCTTGGATTTAACGCAGGTAATGGCAGCTTTTGAAGCGCAGGGCTTTCAAGTGCTAAATGGGGCGCCGGTGCCGCAGGAGAATTTGACATGTCAAATGACCGGTCATTTTGACATGTCAGTTGAACTGCCCGCAGGGCATCCGATAAGCCTGTTGCGGTTGGAAAATGCTGGTTTGGAGAAGGTATTGGATATTCTGCTGGGCGAGTGTGGCGGAGATAAGGAAGTGGATGCGCCGCGGGTCATTAAGGCCATGCAGGAGGTCAATGCGCTGCGCTCGCATTATGCCAAGAAGGAAGAACTCTTGATGGCACAGCTCTATAAATACGGCGTAACGGGGCCATCGCAGGTCATGTGGAATGAGGATGATGAAATCAAGAAGGAATTGGGCGTCCTCACCCGCGCGGTCATGGAAGATGCCGATAATGTTTTGCTTTACAGAGGGCGCATTGCCGCCGTGGCCAGCCGGGCACGGGGCATGATTGCCAAGGAGGAAAAGATTCTCTTTCCATTGTGCCTGCGCTTTTATACGGCAGAGGAATGGCTGCTGATTTACCGGGATTTTGGTGAAATGGGCATGGCCTTTGTGGAAAATCCTCCGAAGTGGCAGGAAGGGGAAGAATGGGCGGCAAAAGAGTTGGCAAAGGTGCGAGAACAGGACATTCTGGCGGGCAAGATTCAGCTGTCTACAGGGGAGTTGACCGTCAAGCAGCTCAGCGCCATCTTTTCACTGCTGCCCTTGGACCTCACCTTTATCGATGCGGAGGAAAAGCTGCGCTTCTTCATCAATGAAGGCCGGGTGTTCCCGCGCCCCTTGGCTGCTCTGGGGCGTGATGTGGCCGAGTGCCACCCGCCGCATATTGTGCCCGTGGTCAGAAATCTTGTGGCAGATTTCAAGGCGAAAAAGCGCACATCCTTGGAGGTGGCCCGCTATATCATGGGCAAGCCGATTCTCGTAAAGTATATGGCTGTGTATGATGAGGCCGGCGAATATATGGGAACCTTGGAGGCGGTGCAGGACTGCAGTCATATTTTGGAAAAATTTGCCCAGCGGTAAGTGACGAATTGGGGCGCTGCTGCTGACGTCTTTTTCCTGCTTGCAATTTTCAGAATATTATAGTACAATATGACATATCGAAGCAAGGAATTATCGTTCATAATCAATAGGAGGGGTATCTATGTTTAGAGCAGTGCCATTTCATCTGAAAGAAAATGCTGAGCGCGGTTATGATGTTTTGGAAAAGGTTTTAAGCTACGCAGCGGAGCAGTCCCTGAATCCTCTGGGCAAAGTCAGCGGTGCCCTGTCCTCCTTCAAGGTGGATGTGGTCGAGACAGAGGCCGCCTATGAACTCTTTGCAGAGCTGCCGGGCTTCTATAAAGAGCAGATTACCGTGTCTTATGATGATGACAATTATCTGCGCATCAAGGCTCAGCGGGCGGAAGCGGCAGATGCCAGCATCAAGTATCTGTGCCGGGAGCGCAAGAGCGGTGACTTCGAGCGCACTTTTTACATTGATTCCATTGACAAAAAGGCGGTAAACGTGGCCTTTGAGAACGGCATCCTGCATATCGTTCTGCCCAAGCAGAAGGAAGAGGATGGCCGCACGGTGTTTGATATCGAGTGATAATTTAGCGGGAGAGTCTGCCAGTACCAGAAAAAGGGTGCCAGCAGGCTCTCTTTATGGTAGAATAAAAAGGAAATGTGAAAATATTTTTACTGTCTGCGGGAACAGGCAGGATTTTTTTAGATGGAAAGGGAATAGTACATAGAGTAAGTAGAAAAGGAATCGTCTGCGAGCAGACCAGAGGAGAGTTGGGAGGGACTAACGATGATGGATGAAAAGGATTGGGCGGAGTTTAAGAGAAAACTGAAATCCAAGACCGAAATCGATCTGGACTTATACAAAGAACCCCAGATGAAACGGCGTATTGGCAATCTGGTTACCAGAGCCAGCATGAACTCCTATGTGGAGTATTTTGATAATGCGGCCAAGAACAAAGATGATTTTGCGGCCTTCATAGAGTATCTGACCATCAACGTGTCCGAGTTCTTCCGTACTCCGGAGAAATTTGGCAAGCTGGAGACGGATGTTATTCCCGACCTCCTAAAGCGTTCGTCGAAACTCAATATCTGGAGTGCAGGCTGCTCCATCGGGGCAGAGCCGTACTCGCTGGCCATCATCATGAAGGAAATGACCCCCAATGTGAAGCATCGCATCTTAGCTTCGGATTTGGATATTGAAATCCTGGCCAAGGCTAAACGTGGGGTTTATACCAAAGATGAAATCAAGGCTATGAAGCCGGAACGACTCAATAAGTATTTCAAGCCCGTTGAAGGTGAGAAGTACGCAGTGAACCAGGAGATTAAGAACTGCATTGAATTCAAGCGCCACAATCTTCTCAAAGACCCCTTCGAAAACGGTTTTGATTTGATTCTGTGCCGCAATGTGGTTATCTATTTCACCGAAGAAGCCAAAGACCAGCTTTACGCCAACTTCTTCAAGGCGCTCAAGCCCGGCGGCATCCTCTTTGTAGGAGCAACAGAGGCTATCTTAAACTTCCGCAAATTAGGTTATACCAGTTTCCAGCCATTCTTCTATCAGAAACCATTGACTTAATGTCAACAATACCAATAAAGGATCGGAGCTAAATCATGTACGCGAATCAACAGATAGAACAATTGGATAGGGAAGGCATGCAGGCCTTGCAGCTGGAGCGCTTGCAAAAGCAGCTCAAATGGGCAGAGGAGAAGAGTTTCTTCTACCAACAGAAATTTGCCAAGGCCGGTGTGACCGCAAAGGATATTCAAAGCCTTGAGGATGTCAAGAGGCTTCCTTTCCTGACCTCGAATGAGCTTTATCAGATTGATTCGCTGGATATTCTCACCATGCCTCTGTCCGGCATCCTGCGCTTCAGCGTGGTGCAGCAGGAAAATGGTGAGGTGACGAAACTCTACACTAACGGTGATATAGCCCATAATGTGGAGATGATGACCCGCAGTCTGGTGGCGGCGGGAATTAATCAGACTTCCGTGGTGGCCCTGCAGGGCGATATGTCCGACAGTCGCAGCATGGATATCCAGTATGCGCTGGAAATGCTCGGTGCTACTGTGGTGGCCATGGGCACGGACTACCGGCAGTGGCTCCGCTTTATGGAACTTGTGAGCATGGACACCATCATCAGCACGCCCCAGCTCATCATGCAGCTGATTATCCAGCTGCAGGCTACGGGCAAAAATATAGCGGACTATCCCATCACCCGGGTTATCTGTCGCAATCAGCAGGGCCTGCAGAATGCTATGCAGAGGCATATTGCAGACAGAACCCATGCCACCGTGTACAATTTCTATGAACCGGCGGAACTCGGAACGGCCAGCATGTTGTTCCAATGTGAAGCCCATAAGGGCTATCATATTCAGGAAGACTATTTCTATCCGGAAATCGTGGCCTTCCATAGTGACCAGGTGGTGACGGAGCCTCATCAGATGGGCGAGCTTGTGGTGACGACCTTAATGGCAGAGGCCATGCCGCTCATTCGTTACCGGACAGGACAGGCCGTAATGATGGAAACGGATACATGCGACTGCGGGCGCACGCTGCATCGGGTGACCACACCATTTACCTTTATGTGAGACCTTGGAGCCTTCCCCAGCGGGGAAGGCTTTTTTATTTTGTGAGGAATGACAATGACTGCAACTTTGGATTTTATTATCGGCCGGGCGGGCACGGGCAAGACGCATGCCTGCCTTACGGCCATGCAACAGGAAATGGCAAAGCGGCCTTTAGGCCCCGCGCTTATTCTGCTGTTGCCGGAGCACATGACTTATAAGGCAGAGCGGGAACTTGCCACCATGATGAAGGAACATGGGCAGGGCTTTTTCCGCGCCTATGTTTTTGGCTTCCGCCGCTTTGCCCGGCAGATTCTTTTGGAAACCGGCGGGGATTTGCCCCGCATCAGTGATGTGGGTCGGCGCCTGCTGCTGCAAAAACTGCTGCTGCAGCATCAGAAGGACAAGGATTTGACGGTCTTTGCCCGGGCGGCACGGCAGCGGGGCTTTACGGAAACCCTGTCCGATGCCATCAAGGAGATAAAAAGCTACCGGCTGACTACGGATAAGCTGCGGCAGGCGGCGGAAATGGTGGGCACAGGGCAGGAGCGCCTTTCCGGCAAGGTGCGGGAACTCAGCACGCTTGCGGATGAATTTGCTGCCGCCATGGACGGGCGCAAAAGTGATGCGGAAGACTTGATGAACATCTTGGCGGATAAGATTCCGGAAGCGGAACTCATGCAGGGCGCGGAAGTCTGGATGGACGGCTTTGTATTCTTCAACCCGCAGGAGATGAATGTGCTCGCAGCGATTCTCGCCAGCGCTGCCAAGGTGCATATCACGCTGCCCATGATGGGAGAACAACTGACTGATGGGCAGGTGAATTTCCAGCTTACGGAAAACACCAGTGAAACGGGACTCTTTAACCGGCCTTATCGCACGATGGAAAATATCTGCCGGTTAATGCAGGAATTGGAACCGCAAAAAGCAGGCTTTTGGCAGCCCGTCACCCTGCTGACGCATAATTACCGTGCGCAAAATCCTGCGCTTGGCTGGCTGGAGGAAAAGTTATTTGGTCAGGTGGACGCCGCAAAAGACGAACCGGAAAATCTGCGGCTGGTGGAAGCGGCCAACCGCCGTATTGAACTGGAGACGGCGGCAGCCGATATTCTGCGGCTCGTGCGGGAGGAAGGTTACCGCTATCGGGAAATCGGTGTTCTTATCCGCAATGCCGAAGATTATGATGGAATCCTGCCCTTGGTCTTTCAGGATTATGGTATTCCCTTTTTTGCGGACGGCAAGCGGCAGAGCATCCATCATCCGCTGGCGGAACTTCTGCGCTCGGGGCTGGAAGTCGTGCAGAAGGGCTGGAATTATGAAAACATCTTCCGCTGTCTGCGCACGGGCTTTTTCCCCTTGGTGCGGGATGATGTGGACAAGCTCGAAAACTATGTGCTGGAATTCGGCCTGCGAGGCCGCAAGCGCTGGCTGCAGGAGGCGGATTGGAACTGGCATCGGCGGTACTCGTTGGATGGGGAGGAGGAAGATACTGACGAGGAAACCAAGGCACATCTGGCGCAGATTGACGGCCTGCGGCGGCAGGCGGTGGAGGCCTTGGCCGGGTTTGACCAGTCAATTCGGCAGTCCGAAGATGTGACCGGTCAGGTTACGGCACTCTATGACTTTTTGCTTGCTCTGGAGGTGCCGGCCCATCTGGCGAAGTGGCAGGAAATGGCCGAAGCCGAAGGCCGTTTGGCCGATGCCGCTGAGCATAAGCAGATTTGGGCGGACATCATGGAATTTTTCGACCAGCTTGTGGAAATCAGCGGCGGAGAAAAGATGGGCCTGAGCGATTTTGCCGCAGTGCTCGGAGACGGTCTCGATGCCGTGAGCCTGTCGCTGATTCCGCCCGGCCTTGACTATGTGACGGTGGCTTCCTTTGACCAGAACAGTTTGGCAGGAACAAGGGCCATCTATATTCTTGGAGCCAACGCCGGCACCATGCCACGGCGCATTGGTGAGACGGGGATGTTTACGGATGCGGACAGACTCCATCTGGCAGAAGCACTGGAAGAGATGAAGACAGAGGGCGGTGAAGCCCTGAGCATTTCCCGTGGCGGCCAGGAGCGCAGCTTCGGTGAGCGCTTCCTGCTCTATCGCGGTTTCAATGAATCGCGCGAATATCTTTGGGTATCCTATGCGCTGGCGGATGCGGAAGGAAGTGGCCTGCAGCCTGCTCCGCTGGTGGGGAAATTGAAGCAGTGTTTTCCAAAACTTAAATTGCTTTCCATTCCCTTGGAGACTTTAGGCCGCCATGATATGCTGCAGCTCTCGGCCGCAGGACCTGCGGTGTCGGGGCTTAGCAATGCCCTGCGGGGGCAGCGGGACGAGGGGAAGATGGATGCTTTCTGGCAGGATGTCTACAATTGGGCGCTAAAAGAGCCAGGATTGCAGCGGCCGATGAAACTGGCCCTGGCCGGCTTGTCACCCAAAGCTCCCGTAGGGGAGATTCCAGCCGAACTTGCGCAGGCAATCTTTCTGCGGGGCAAATTCCTGCGGGGCAGTGTCACCCAGTTCGAGCAGTTCCGCCGCTGTCCCTTTGCCCACTTTGCGAGCTATGGCTTGAAGCTGCAGGAACGCCATACCTACGAATTTCGGCAGATGGATTTGGGCCAGCTCCTGCATGAGGTCATCCGTGAGTACGGGGAAATGGTGGCCAAGGATTATAACCGTCGCTGGCAGGATGTGCCCGAGGAAGCGCGGGGGCAGATTTGCCATGATTTGGTGGAGGAGATTGCGCCCCGCCTGCAAAGTGAAATTTTGCTCAGCCGTCCCGATTACCGCCATTACAAGCGGCGCATGGAGGCTACGGCCCTGCAGGCAGTGAATCATCTCTCCGCCTGGGCGGCCATGTCCGAGTTCCAGCCCGCCTACTTTGAGGAAGGTTTTGGTCATGCCTTTGACCGGGTACAGTTGACGCCACTGCCCTTGGGCAATGGTTTTTCCCTGTCATTAAAGGGGCAGATTGACCGTCTGGACGTACATCAGGAAAATCCCTACTTCCTGATTCTCGACTATAAGACGGGGCAGGCGGCCATCAATCTCTTTGAGGTCTACTATGGACTCAAACTGCAGCTGCTGGTCTATGTGCTGGTGGGGCAGGAGCTTCTGAAACAGCAGGACAAGGAACGGCTGCCCGCCGGGATTCTCTACGCCCTGCTCCATAATCCCACCATTGCCACGGACAAGCGGATGAGCACCGAGGAAATGCAGGCGGCGATTAAGAAGAAGCTCACCATGCCGGGCTGGGTACTGGCGGATATGGATGTGCTGCGCAGCATTGACGCACAGCTGGAACACATCAAGCCCCAGACGAAAAAGGATGGGGAGCTGGATGCCAAGACCATCAGCGGTCATTATGTCCGCACCCAGCAGGAATTTGAACTGCTGTTAGGTTATGTGGACTACATCCTGAAGGATACGGGCCGCGAGATTTTATCCGGCAATATCCGCATCAGTCCCTGCCGTTACGACAAAAAAGCGGAACGGACGGCCTGCACCTATTGCAACTATCGAATGCTCTGCGGCTTCGATACGGATATCGAGGGCTTTGCCTACAATGAGGTGGGCAATTTTGACGAGGAAGAAATGGAACGCCGGATGGCGGAAAAGATTGGAAGAGAGGATTTAGCCCATGCCATATACCAAGGACCAACAGAAAGCCATTGATACCCGGGATAAAAATATCCTGGTGGCCGCTGCCGCCGGCTCCGGCAAGACGCGGGTGCTGGTAGAGCGCATTATCCGTCAGCTCATTGGCGGGGAGCTGGATGTGGATGAACTGCTGGTGGTGACCTTTACCAATGCGGCGGCGGCAGAAATGCGCGAGCGTATCGAGGCCGCGCTAGAAAAGGAACGGACAAAGGTTACCGACAAGCAGATGGCCGCCCGCCTTGAACGGCAGATGGTGCTTCTGACCGGGGCGGATATCTGCACTTTCCATTCCTTCTGCCAGCGTCTTATCCGTCAGCATATCGAAGCGATTGACGTGGACCCCAAGTTCCGTCTGGCCAGCGAGCAGGAACTGGTGCTGCTCAAAAACGACACCTTGGAAGCCCTGCTGGAAGAAAAATACGAGCGCCCCTTAGAAGCGGATAAAATGCCGCAATGGGAGAATTTCATTTCCTTTATGGACGATTACGGCGACGAAAAGGGCGATGAAGAAGTCAAAGAAGCCGTGCTGAAGCTGCATAATTTTGCCCAGAGCCAGCCCTTCCCCGAAAAATGGCTGACCAGCCAGCAGGAAAACAAGGGAACTGACCTTTCCCATTCACCCTGGCTTACGGCGGCTGTGCCGGAAATGCGGGCGGGCCTAATGGCGGTTATCAGCCAATACGAGGAGGCGGCCGCTTTGGGTAAGTCAGCTGATGACCCTGCGCTGACTGCCGCCTGGCTGCCTTATGGCGAATTGATGCAGCAGGATTTGGCAGGCCTTGACGCCATCCGTGAGGCCTTTAACGTGCTCGAAGCAAATCCTGACGGGCAAAAGTGGGATGAACTGGCCCGGCAGGTCAGCAAGTTTTCCTGGATTGCCATGCGGGGGAAAGTCTATAACGACCTCAAGACGCTCTATCCCGATATCCGCGAGCAGTTTAACAGCCGGCGGGATGCAGTGAAAAAGGCGTTGAAGAAATTTGCCGACAATTACCTGAGTCAGGAGGCGGCGCAGATTGAGGAAGACATTGCAGCCAATCAGCGGACGGCTGCAATTTATGCCCAGCTGGCGCTGGATTTTGGGCGGGCGCTGCAGGCAGCCAAGAAGGAGCGTAACATTCTGGACTTCAACGATTTGGAGCATTTTGCATTGGAAATTCTCTGCGTTGATGATGAGGACGGTTCGGTGGTGGCAAGTCCGGTGGCCCTCTCCCTGCAGGAAAAGTACAAATCCATCATGGTGGACGAGTATCAGGACACCAACGGTGTACAGGAAGCCATCTTGAATTTGATTGCTCGGGAGGACAACCGCTTTACCGTTGGGGATGTGAAGCAGAGCATTTACCGCTTCCGTCTGGCCGACCCGTATCTCTTTCAGGCCAAATACGACAGCTTCCCCGAAGAACCCGCGGCAGACGATAAGAATCAGCTTATCAACATGAAGCAGAACTTCCGCAGCCGCAGCGAGGTGCTGGCGCCTATAAACTTTATCTTTGACCAGATTATGACCAGAGGCGCGGCGGATATTGAATACGATGCAAACAGCAAGCTCTATCCCGGCAAGGAGTATCCTGCCCATGAGCACAGCTTTGCCGGTGCAAGCGGGGCGATGGAATTGGATTTAGTCCTGCGTGGCGGCAAGGAGGAAAAGGCCGCGCCTGCGGGAAGTGACAACGAGGATGAGGCGGAGGATTTATCCGGCTTCCATCTGGAAGCGGCCTATATCGCCAAGCGCATCGGTCAGCTGATGGAGCAGGGGGATATGGTGCTCGACAAGGACAGCGACAGCTACCGTCCGCTGGAGTTTCGTGATATTGCGGTATTGATGCGTGCGGTGAGTGGCAAGGCCAACATCCTGTTGGAAGCCATGCGGAAAAGGAGTGTGCCTGCCTATGCTGATGTGGATGGCGGGTATTTCGAGGCGGCAGAAGTGCGGCTGGTACTGGCCCTGCTCACGGTTATCGACAATGTGCGGCAGGATATTCCCTTGGCTGCGGTGCTGGCTTCGCCGATTGGCGGCTTTTCCATGGAAGAACTGGCCAAAATCCGTCTGGCTTCGGCTACGGGCGATTTATATGACGGCCTGCTGGCCAGCTTTTCTCTGGACAGCAAATTGCCGCAGGACCTTGCGGCCCGCACGGCAAAGTTTCAGGAAGAATTGGCTAAATGGCGCAGTTATGCCGTGAGTCACAGTGTGCCGGAACTTATCTGGCTGCTCTATCGGGAGACCGGCTACTACGATTATGTCGGTGGCCTCAAAGGCGGCCTCCTGCGTCAGGCCAATCTGCGCATGCTGGCAGACCGCGCGGCTGAATACGAGCGCAGCAATTATCGCGGACTCTTCCGCTTCCTGCGCTTTATCGAAAATCTCAAAAAGCGAGATACGGATTTATCTGTGGCTCGTACCTTGGGGGCCAGTGAAAATGTCGTGCGCATCATGAGTATTCACCGCAGCAAGGGGCTGGAATTTCCCGTGGTCATCGTGGCGGATATGGCCAAGCAGTTCAATCTTCGTGATGCCATGGGCACCTTCCTGCTGCACAAGGAACTCGGCATTGGCGTGCGCATTGCAGAGCGCTCCAAGGTCGGACGGCAAATCTACAAATCTCTGCCCTGGCAGGCAGTGGCGGCTAAAATCCGCGCCGAGTCCAAAGCGGAGGAAATGCGCATCCTCTATGTGGCCATGACGCGCGCACGGGAAAAACTCATTCTGACGGGCGTAATCGCTGAGGACAGCGCCGAGAAAAAAGCCCAGGGCTACTGCCGTTATGTGGAAAGCGAGGTGCCCCAGCTGCCGGACTTTGCCATCAGCGGTAGCTCAAGTTACTTGGATTGGGTGGCAGCCGCCCTTTGCCGTCATAGCGGGGCAGCTCCTCTGCGGAAGCTGGCCGGGATAACAGCAGACGGTGGATTGGAACAGCAGTTAGAGCCGGATGCGCAGGTGAAAATAAATATTTATCCGGAAGCGGAGGTGGCCGAAATTGCTGCTTCTGAAGAAGGCTCGGATGAACTCTTGCAGGCGGCCATGAACTTTTCACCGATGCCCGCGTCTGCGGACAAGGAAAAGGTCGAGGCCATGCTGGACTGGCAGTATCCGGACTGGGGACTGGAACGTGTTCCGGCCAAACTTACGGTGACGGAGATAAAGCGCCGCTTTGCCGCAAGCAGCGAATGGGATGAAGAAATGCCTGCCGCCCGCCAGCTGATTGTGCTGAATGAAGCCGCAGAACTGGAAGCGGCAGAGTCTGACCCGTCAGAAGTTGACAAGTCAGAAATTGACCAGTCAAAAAATGACCGGTCAAATATTGACTTGTCAAAAGCGGAGGATGCCGATTGGCCTCGTCCCCGCTTTATGCAGGAGCAGGAGAAAAAACTTTCGCCCATGGAACGGGGCACCATCATGCACACGGTGATGCAGCGGCTGGACTTCCACGGTGATATAAGCTATCAGGGCATCAAAAAGCAGGTGGCGGCCATGGAAGCCAAGGGCATTTTGCCGGAGGGTGCCGGAAAAATCGTCTACATCAAGGGGATACAGAGCTTTTTCACCTCCAAAATCGGTCAGCTCGTGCAAAATGCCCGGGCGCTTTACCGGGAACTGCCCTTTAGCCGTATGCTGAAAGCCAAGGATTTTTACCCGGAAGTCAAAGAGGAGGATGAGCGGGTCTTTACGCAGGGCGTCATTGACCTGCTGCTCGAAACGGCGGCAGGGGAGCTAATCCTCATCGACTACAAGACCGACAGGCTGACCGATGCAGCCCGCATCCGGCGGCGCTATCAGATTCAGCTGGATTTGTACCGTCAGGCCGTCGAGGCCATCTTAGGCCGCAAAGTGGACAAAACCTATCTCTACCTGCTGCAAAATGGCAGTTTCGTGCCCATGGATGCAGAACAGGCAGGATAAAGGAGGAAATATATGCTATCAATGGAAGTGGCACAGGGGCTGTTGATTCCCTTTTTGGGAACTACTTTGGGCGCGGCCTGTGTCTATATCCTCAAAAAAGAATTAAAGACCGGTGTGCAAAAAGGCCTGACCGGTTTTGCCGCCGGGGTCATGGTGGCAGCCTCCGTCTGGAGCCTGCTGATTCCTGCCATGGATGCCAGCGTCGATATGGGCAAGCTGGCCTTCCTGCCTGCGGTGGTTGGCTTTTGGGCAGGGACGCTTTTCCTGCTGCTCCTAGACCATATCATTCCGCATCTGCACATGGACGCACAGGAGGCAGAGGGCATAAAATGCAAACTGCCCAAAAACATCATGCTTTTGCTGGCGGTGACGCTGCATAATATCCCGGAAGGAATGGCGGTAGGTGTCGTCTTTGCCGGCTGGCTGGCCGGCAATGCCGACATTACCTTGAGCGGGGCATTGGCGCTGTCCATCGGTATCGCCATCCAGAACTTTCCCGAAGGTGCGATTATTTCCCTGCCGCTGCGGGCAGAAGGCATGAGCAGACACAAAGCCTTTGTTAGCGGCATGCTCTCAGGTATCGTGGAACCAATCGGCGCCCTGCTCACCATCGTGGCCGCCAGCTTCGTCCTGCCGGTTCTACCCTACCTATTAGCCTTCGCCGCCGGCGCCATGATTTACGTGGTGGTAGAAGAACTCATCCCCGAAATGTCCGCAGGCGAACACAGCAATATCGGCGTTATTACCTTTGCTGTAGGATTCACGTTGATGATGACATTGGATGTGGCGCTGGGGTAAAGGAAGGAAAAGTGGCAAATGGAAAAAGCGAAAACGAATAAGGCAAATATCCGCAACAGCACAGTTGATTTTTTGGTATTTACCAAAGATGCCGGGGCTGACTCCATCGAAGTCCGCGTGCAAAACCATGATGTGTGGCTGACGCAGAAGGCTATGGGAGAGCTGTTTGATGTTGACCGTAGTGTTATTGGTAAGCATCTGAAAAAAGTTTTTGAAGATGGGGAATTGGATGAGGGTTCAACTTGTGCAAAAATTGCACAAGTTGCAGATAACGGTAAAACATATCAATACAAGTTCTACTCATTGTCAGCAATTATTGCTGTTGGGTATAAGGTGAATTCTCAGCGTGCTATTCAGTTCCGTCAATGGGCTACAAAAGTTTTGGACACCTTTGCCAAGCAAGGCTATGTGCTGGATAAGAATCGCTTGGTTAATGGACAGATTTTTGACGAAGATTACTTCGACCATCTGATTTCCGAGATTCAGGAGATTCGCGCCAGTGAGCGGCGTTTCTATCAGAAAATCACGGATATCTATGCTACAGCGGTTGATTACACGCTGGATAGCAAGACAACGCGAGAGTTCTTTGCCACGGTGCAGAATAAAATGCACTATGCTGTCCATGGCAGTACCGCCGCAGAACTTATCATGCAGAGGGCTGACCATAAAAAGGAACATATGGGACTGACATCATGGAAAAATGCCCCTGACGGCAAAATCGTAAAGGCTGATGTGTCGATTGCCAAAAACTATTTGGCTAAAGAAGAAATGCAGGAACTTAACGAGATTGTCACAATGTATCTGGACTATGCCACCCGCCAGGCTCGCCGTCATATTCCCATGACCATGGCTGATTGGGCAAGCAAACTGGACGCTTTCCTGCAGTTTAATGATGCGGAAATCCTACATGATAAAGGCAAAGTATCAGCGGCTATAGCAAAAGCCTTCGCTGAAAGTGAATTTGAACAGTACAGGGTGTTGCAGGATAAAGCCTATGTCAGCGATTTTGACAGGCTGATGATGGAAGCCGATAATACATTGCAGGACAAATAATCAGCAAATGATATATTAAGACGAACAGGCTGTGAAGCTGCGGTTTGAATATCCGTAACTTTACAGCCTGTTTTGTAGAGGAAAGGCAGGAAAAAAGAGGATGACAGAGAATTATGCTTAAGAAGATTATTGGAGGAGGGAAGGATATAATTATGGAAAATGAAGAAAGCAGATTTTGGGGAATACATACTTTGAATGATAATCTGTTTCTTAAAGATAATATCATTGCAGTAGGCTGGCCGAAGATGGGGGATCTTGCCTTAGTGGAAGCGAACAGAGAGGCATTTAAGGAAAAATATGTGCAGGTTTATCCTGAAGCTAAGAAGGGGAACATCGCGACTAGTGCGGGGATGCTTTATCGATTTTGCCATGAAGTGCAAATAGGGGATTATGTTGTATTTCCATCCAAGATTAATCGCGAGGTAAATATTGGTGTGATAGAAGGTGAGTATAGTTATGATTCCACACAGGAAGAATATGTACAGACTAGAAAAGTTAAGTGGCTGAAACATATGCCGCGTATGGCATTTTCGCAAGGAGCACTTTATGAAATTGGTTCGGCTATGACGTTTTTTAGTGTGAAAAACTATGCAGAAGAGTTTTTGGGGGCACTCAATAACGAATTCAAGAAGTCTTTATCTTCAGATGCCGAAGATGAGAGTGTCGGGGCAACCGCTGATGATATAATTGAAAATACGAAAGACTTCATCCTTAAAGAGCTTAGCCGTCAATTAAAAGGATATGATTTAGAGGAGTTTGTGGCTGACCTCTTAGGTGCGATGGGATATCGAACGATAGTTTCTCCACATGGAGGAGATAGCGGTATAGATATTACTGCGTATAAGGATGAATTGCCACCACGAATTTTGGTGCAGGTTAAGAGTCAGGATAGCGATATTAAGGAAGCAACGATTCAGTCCCTAAAAGGTGCTATGCGTGAGGGGGATTATGGGTTGTTTGTTACGCTGTCTAATTATACGAAAAATGCTCAGAAGTATCTTGAAACCACGCCGATAATTAGGGGGATAAATGGTACAGAGCTTGTCGAGTTGATATTGAAATACTATGATAATTTGAGTGTCAAATATAAAAAGATGATTCCGTTGAAGATGGTTTATATTCCGATATCGAAGTCAGAGTAAAATGTAAATAGTAAACAGAGGAAGCGAGTATGTGTGTTTATAGGCACATGCTCGCTTCCTCATTGAAGTTAGCAAACAGGTTTGTAGTGGGAAAATTTCCCTTTCCCTTCCAAAACAAGCAAGCCGTTTTCTTTCAACCGATTTAACAGCCGATAGGCCTGTGCAGGGGAAACGTGTAAAAGGGAGGTGATATCTGCCCGGGTCACGTTTCCTTTTTTATTGGCTAGTTTCATAATTTGCTGGTTGTAATCGGCGTAGTCCGTGATGGGTTCTTTGACTAAGTGGTTTTCGCAGGTGGGCACTTTATAGGATTGACCGCTGAAGGTATAATAGATATCTTTCCTCCGTTGGCTGGTTTTTATCATTTTTTCCGCAGTCAGGGTTTCCAAGGTGTTTTCTAATTTGTAAGTGGGGATGCCTGTGTGAGCAGAGATTTCCTGACATGTCAGAAGTTGATTTCCTTTTAGCTGGCTGAGCACCATCAATTCATAAATGGTGAAGTCACGGTGGAGTTGTTCCTGCTTCTTGGTCAGCAGGCGGATAAAATTCTTATCTGGGCGGCTGGCCGGAATGTAGAGGCGTACGTTATCCGTATTGGAATTGCTGTAATCCGGAAGCATTTTTCCGTAGCGCAGGCTGCCGGCATAGATGCGGTCAATGCCGCGGCCAGAGCGCTCGGCAAGGCCGATGCGTTTCAGACAGTCAGCCAGCACAGGATTACGCCCGTGCGGTTCGGCGTCAAGGAGTTTGTCATAAGTGACACCCTGAATGAAACCGCCTGGGTTGCTGATGGTGATGCCCTCACGTTCAATGAGCACACGAACTCGGCCAAGCAAGGAATAATCCCGGTGACTGTAGGCGTTAATCAATGCTTCGCGAAAAGCTTGGGGAGCATAATGGGGAATGGGCACGCGGAACATGCCTACGTCCATTTCATCTTCCTGATTGATGGTGGTGAAGTAATTGTTGATTTTTTCAATACTGGCCAGCAAGGGCAGTGTGTAGGTTTCGTTGATGCGAAGCTGGCCGTTATCCATAATTTGTAGGGAAGATTCAGCGGTGGGGATAAGTTCCTGCAAGCGTTCCTGACGGCCGATAAGGAGCATACCGGTAACGGTGGGCACGTAATCTTCGCCGACTTTGGCGACAAGCCGCAGGGCTTTGTCCAGTTCCAAATCATCCAGTTCCAATAGTGTGGGTTCGCCATGATAGGTGCGGATGATGTTGCGCAGGCGTTCACGTTCTGTAGCATCAAGGTCATGGCGTGTAGTATCAGGCAAAGTTTGGGCAGAGAAATCGAGCAGAGAAAGGCTGGACAGACGGTGGGGAATTTCGTAAGGATAGAGAGGCACATTTTCCGGCGTGTGGTCAGCCTTCAGCCTGCGGCGCTGAATTTTTCCTGTAGAGCTGGCAACGATGGATGTATATTTCGGTACGCTGATTTTCAGCACTTGCAGGTTCTTGTCGGTGAGAATGGTTGCCCGCGTGCTGACCGGGGGGACGGTTTTGTTAGCAATAAAAGCGGTCAGCCGTGTGATATCCTGATGGCTGGGATGCAGCCCAGTCACGGTACCGTCATCTTCTATGCCCAAGTATAAATCACCGCCTTCGGTGTTGGCGAAAGCGACCACTGCATCAATAATGTCATTGTCCGGCAGGGGCTTTTTATCGCTCTTAAATTCAATGGTCAAAGTTTCTGTATTGGGAAAAGTACACATGCTAATCGCCTCCTTTACGCATATTCTAACACACGCGTGCGTTAAAATCAATTCAATAAACGCACGCGTGTGTTTAGCGTGTAAAAGAAAACGGGGATATGACCATGGATTTCATAGTCACATCCCCGCTTTCTTAGCGAGCCTGCGGCGGCAGCTGCTTTTTATCCTGCTGCGGTTTTACCGGCTTTTCGTTAGCCGTTTTCTTATCATGTTTTTTGAAGTCCTTTTTCTGCGGTTCAGCTTTGTGGGGCTTCACATCTTTTTTGCTATGCTGCTGTTCTGCGGCGATAGGAGCCTTGGGAGCCGGTGCCTGGCTGGCGTTGGCAACACTACCTGCGAGGCCGGCGGAGAATGTCGTTACGGCTAAAGCGGCGGCTAACATAAATTTCTTATTCATAGAGGGAATCTCCTTTCAAGATAGATACGGTCATCCATGTCTTTCTGTTCCATGGCTACTATCTTACAGGCGGATTCTTGGAATAGTGTAAGATTTTGATTATATTTTGGTTAAAAATGCAAATCAAAAAGGCGCTGACATGTCAATTTGACATGTCAGCGCCTGTATCTCCATCTTGGTGGAGGTGAGGAGAATCGAACTCCTGTCCGAAATACATCCACATCACAAGGCATTATCGCAATAGCTGGAGGATGCCAGCATCATAGGCGCGTTACTCTGGGAATCAGAGTTCTCCACCACCGTGTTTTGCGAAAACACGGAAAACTGCTGCGCTTATTTGAAACCCTCAGCCCTGCCCGCAGCTAGTGATACCGAGGGGGCTACTAAGCACAAGGCTTAGGCAGCGTATGCGTAATCGAATTCGTCAATTACATTTAGCGGTTAAGAGTTAGGCTTCATAACCATTGGCCTGCGAACCTCGTGGCTTCAATACCCCGTCGAGACCATTACACCCCCGAATGAGGTTTAATGTTTTATAAGTATATCATTTTTAATGTAAGAAGACAAGAAAAATATATTTTTGACACGATAAGATTTAGCAGGAGATTTTTGGTCGTGTGTAGAAATAATTGACTCAAATGGTTGTTTCCTCATGGCAGATGTGCGGAAATTTTTAAAGGAGTGAAAACATGGGAATTAAGCAGAAGTTCATCCTGCTGGCAGGTATTGTAGGCGTAATCCTGATTGTGGTTTCGGCTACGGGTTACTTTACCGCTTATGATAACCTGTCGGATGCGGTGAACGGTGAGATTACGGCGAACGTCAGTACCGAGCGGGAAAGCGTGGATGGCTGGCTCAAGGATAAGGCCCGGTCCGTTACCGCGCAGGCGAATTTGATGACGGATATGGAAAAGAGCGGGCTCGAATTTGACAACGAGGACATGCAATACTTTTTGAGTGTGGCAGCTTCGGATAAGGATATTCAGGAAATGACCCGTGGTGACGAGGATGGCATGTTCCTGCCGTATTACAGCCCGGATGAAACGGGCAAGACTGACCCGCGCAAGCGCCCTTGGTATTCGCAGGCACGGGATGCCGGCAAGACCGTTTACACGGAGGTTTATACCAGCAAGAGCACCGGTGACCTCGTGGTGTCGGCAGTGGCACCATTCTATGGCGAGAATAAACAGTTCCGCGGTGCTATCTGCGGCGATATTACGTTGACGGTGCTCAAAGACCAGGTGCAGCGCATTAAATACCATGACCAGGGTATCGGCTATATTATTGAAAAGACCGGCAAACTGCTGGCTACCTCCGGCAAGGAACAGCCGATGTCCGAAGCCAAGGACATCAAGGGGGTAGGTGAAAAGCTCGATTCCATGTTCCAGAGCGGCAGCGGCTATTTCACCTATGATGATGCCGATGGCGTAAGTCAGCTTTGCGCTTATACTACGGTGCCCACCACAGGCTGGCTTATTGCTATGGCTGTGCCGACGGATTTTGTCTTTGCACCGATTCATCGTATGCGGATGATTTATGGCGTACTGATTGTAATTGGTTTCTTGCTTGTAGCAGGTATCTGCCTCACCTTTGCTACCCGTATCACCAAACCCATCGTGGCGCTGGAAGGTCAGGCTGCACAGCTCGCCGAGGGCAATCTGCGGGTGGATAAACTGCCGATTACCACGAGTGATGAAATCGGCTCCATGACCAATGCCTTCAATAAGATGCAGCAAAATCTCCATGACCTTATCGGGAAGATGGCGGCAACCTCTGAACAGGTGGCAGCCGCTTCCGAAGAACTTACCGCCAATGCCCAGCAGTCGGCAGATGCCGCCGTGCATGTGGCAGAAACCATTGGGGAAGTATCGGCAGGTATGGAGAAGCAGTTGGTGGATATTGACGGTGCCAAGAAAAATGTGGACCTCGTCTTCAACGACATCACGGCGATGACGGAAAAGACCAAGAAGGTTTCGGAGGCTTCGATTAATACTTCTGATGCGGCCAAGCAGGGCGAACTCCTCATGAAGGATGCGACCACGAAGATGGCCCATATCGAAACCAGCGTGATGAATTCTGCAGATGTGGTGCGTACGCTGGGCGAAAGCTCGCAGCAAATCGGCCAGATTGTAGAGGCCATTTCCTCCATTGCCGACCAGACCAATCTGCTGGCCCTCAACGCGGCTATCGAAGCTGCCCGGGCCGGTGAACATGGCCGGGGCTTTGCGGTAGTAGCGGACGAAGTGCGTAAACTTGCCGCTGAATCGCAGGAATCGGCCGAACAGATTAAGGCACGTATTCAGACTATCCAGCAGGATACGGCCCATGCCGTGGCGGCCATGGAAGAGGGCAAGACGGAAGTTCAGCTCGGGGCCAAGGCCATCAAAGATGTGGGCGAGCAGTTCCAGGATATCATGGGACAGGTTAACGGCATCAAGACGCAGATTGATGAAATCACTTCTTCGGTTAACTCGGTATCTTCCGGTGCCGGCAATATCGTAGAAGCGGTGGATTCCATCGACAGTGTCAGCCGCAAGACTGCTGACCACACTTCCTCCATTTCGGCGGCCACGGAAGAACAGTCGGCTTCCAACGAGGAAATCGCGGCAGCTTCTCAGTCTTTGGCGCATCTTGCTTCGGATATGCAGGCAGCCATTAATAAGTTCAAATTATAATGCTGACAGCAGATTTGACAGGTCAACTTTGACCTGTCAAATTTTTGTGGCAAAAATTGACAAATAGATGTATAATCAAACGTGGTAAATTTTTCGACAGAAAGGCTGGTGAGGATAATGGACGATCACCCTGATACGGCAAACCCAAAACGATGCACTTTTACAAAAGGGAGAGCGCGTGCCATTATCCTTACGGCTTAAGATAAGCGGCATGGTGCTCTCCATATAGAGAGGAGATATCCATGTTAAAGATTTACAAATCCATGGAGAGCGGTCCACTGCAGGAGCTGACCTTAAAGACGCTGGAAAAGGGAGCTTGGATTAACATTGTTGACCCTACACCTTATGAGCTGAAAGTCGTCAGTAACCTTACAGAGGTTGACCCGGACTTCCTGCGCTCCGCACTGGATGATGAGGAACGCTCCCATACGGATATCGAAGACGATTCCGTCATGGTCCTGACCAATGTGGCGGTGTACCGGGGCGGGGACAGCTATGATGCTTTGCCTTTGGCTATTATTGTCAGCGAGGATTACATCATCACCGTTTGCTTGGAAGAAACGCCGGTGATGTCGGAGTTCAACGAACGCACGGCCAAACTCTTCCGTACCTACAAGAAGACCCGCTTTTTGTTCCAGATTCTCTACAAATCCGCTACGTTCTATCTGCGCTATCTGCGCCAGATAAGCAAGCTCTCGGACGACATCGAGAATCAGCTGCGCCATGATATGAAGAACAGCGAAATCATGCGTCTGTTGGAATTGCAGAAGGGCCTGACCTATTTCAATGCCGCCATCCGTTCGAATGGTG
Organism: Selenomonas sp. FC4001; assembly: GCF_000701565.1. Lineage (NCBI taxonomy): Bacteria > Bacillati > Bacillota > Negativicutes > Selenomonadales > Selenomonadaceae > Selenomonas > Selenomonas sp. FC4001. The sequence goes on from NZ_KL370794.1 coordinate 149,998, forward strand.
CAGTGCTGGATAAACTTCTGCGCATGCGGAAAAGTCCTGCCTTGACGCCTATCCTCAAGGCCTACGAGGAAGATGAGGATTTGCTGGAAGACGTCATCATCGAAAACAAGCAGGCCAAAGAGATGGTGGATATGTACAGCAAGATTTTGGCCCGCATGGCAGATACCTTTGCTTCGGTTATCGCCAACAACCAGAACCGTGTGATGAAATTCCTGGCGGCAGTGACCATTATCTTGGCCATTCCGACTATGGTCTCAGGGTTCTTTGGCATGAACGTGCCGGTTCCCTTTGAGGACAAGGCGGAAGGCTTCCTGTATGCGTCCTTGATTGCCTTGAGCATCAGTACCGCAGGAGCGATTGCGCTATGGAAAAAAGATATGTTTTGAAAAAAGACCAGTTGTCCTGAAGTTCAGGATAACTGGTCTTTTTGATGCGACAATTTTCGGTGATGGGAGAGAATCAGCCGCACGATGGCGGGATAGCAGAGCATGATGAAGAGGAGGCGGGTGAGCTGATAGGCGGTCATGGTGGAACTGTCGGCACCGACCACCAGAGCGGTAATGCCCATTTCGGCAAGTCCTCCGGGAGCGGTGGAGAGGAAGGTGGTGGCAATATCTGACGGAGTGAGCATGGAGAGCAGCAGTCCCATGCTCATGGATACGGCCAGCACCAGCATTACGCTGCCTATGAGAACCGGCCCCATGCCGTGGTATTCCTTGATTTTTCGCAGGTCAATGCTGCTGCCGATATAACTGCCCACACAAATCTGCGCCATGTTGAGATAATGCAGGGGAATAACTGGTGCATTATCACCGGATGCTACAATAAAAATCGCCGTGAATAGCAGCGGCCCTAAAAGCGTGGCCGTGGGCAGTTTGATGCGTTTGCCAATCAGAGCACCGGCTATAGCCACCAATGCAAAGGCCGGTATACTTCCCGTCGGTTCCGTCGTAACGGCATGCGCAGCGGAATTTGCCGCAGGCAGCACATGAATGGCCAGAAAGGGAATCACGAACACCACGGACAACATCCGCATGGTCTGCATGATGGTGACGGCGGTGAGGTCTGCTTCCTTCATTTCCGCTGCTAGAATAACCATCTGGGATAACCCGCCGGGCACGCAGCCCAAAAGACAGCTGGTAAAATTGATTTTCGTATGGCGGAACATCAGCCAAGCCGAAAAAATTCCCGCGCTGATGGTGACGCAGGTGGCCAGCAGCATAAAGGGCAGCTGGTTCAGGATAGCCTGCCCTGTTTCCACGGTGAAGGGCCGTCCCATGGAGTAGCCTAGAGGTATCAGCGCGATATTGCGGATGAGAAGCGGCCAGCCAAGGCGGCGCTTCAGGATTAGTGAGGTGAGGGAGACTGCCAGAATAGGCCCCAAAGTCCAGGGCAGGGGCGCATTTATCAGGGACAGCACAAAGCCGCCGCAGGCAGCAACCAAAAGGGTAAAGAGGAAATCTTTCAAACTATGCACGTTCTTTCTATAAATATGTACTTGTTATCCTAGCATCTTTTATTCGCGCTGTAAATGGCACAAATTTTTATTGCTTATTGCTTCCTTCTAATGTTATAATAGCGCAAGATACGAGAAAGGAGATTGTAATGGAACAGTTTTCAACGATTTTTCTGGAGTTCATCGCTTCTTGGGGATATGTGGCGGTGGCTATTCTTATGGCAGCCGAAAATGCCTGCATTCCCATTCCGAGTGAACTCATTTTGGGCTTTGCCGGATATTTGATTTTTGCCGACCAGATGACCTTCACCGGGGCACTGATTGCTGGTATGGTGGGCGGTATGGCCGGTTCCATCTTTGCTTATGCTGTGGGGCACTACGGCGGCCGTACCTTCGTGGACAAGTACGGACATTATTTCTTTGTCAAAAAATCCCATGTGGATATTGCGCAGAACTGGTTTGATAAATACGGCCTCAAGGCGGTATTCTTCAGCCGTATGCTGCCGGTAGTCAGAACCTTCATTTCCCTGCCCGCGGGCTTTGCCCATGTGGATATGAAAAAGTTCCTGACGCTGACTTTCCTGGGCTCGCTCCCGTGGACGGCACTGATTCTCTTTGCTGGCATGATGCTTGGTAAGAGCTGGGAGATTATGCTTAAGGTCGGCCATCAGGCCAGCCTGATTTTCGTCGGTGTCTGCGCCTTGATTATCGTTGTGATGTACCTGCGCTATCGTAAACGCAAGAAGCAGAAACAGGTTTTTGAATAAAGGACTATAGCGAAAAAATAATAAGCCATCTTCAAGGCGCCTTGAAGATGGCTTATTATTTTTCGCTTAGAGTTAGTTCTCATTTTGACAGAGCTGTTCGACTTCATCCCGGGTTAAATCAACCAATTCCAGAATTTCATCAATAGATTTGTTCTTTGCCAGCATACGCATAGCTGTGCGGCGGTCAGCATTTTTTTCTCCTTCCGCAATTCCTTTAGCCCGGCCTTCTTCCATGCCTTCTGCACGGCCTTCCGCTTTGCCTTCTTCAATCCAGGCATCTTTATCGGATTCATAGTCCATGATGGCCATTTCGCGATTCAGGTAGTCGAGGCGTTCCTGCCGGTTCTGCATAAATATAGCGGCTGCGTCCAACGCAGTCTGAATAGCAGCTTCATTCATAGCCAGTTCCTCCATTTCTTTGGCATCCAGTTTGTTGGAGAAGTAAGCCAGCCAGCGCTCCACACTGGTCATTTCGCTGATGGGCTTTTTCTGGAACTTGGGGACTTCGAGGAAATGCAGTTCCATGTCTTCGTTCAAGCGGCGGCCGGTTTCCTGGTTGTAAATGCTGTACATGGAGTGTGCCGGCTCACCAGGGAAAATCGTGTAGCGCAGGATGTTGATGGTGATGGACGGTTTCAGATTCTGATACTTTCCGCCCTTGGCCAGGTTCATCAGGTACATCTGCGACCAATAGTAAAGGGTGCGGCGTTCCATGTTTTTCTTGTCTACAATCTGGACTTCCACATCAATCTGCGTGCCGTTCTCGGTGACGCAGAAAATGTCCAAACGAGTGAGTTTGTCGTCATCATAGAGGGGGACAATTTCGCTGTTTTGGAATTGAATGTCCTTTATGGCCTTGGCCTCATGCCGGTCAAGGACAGCGTTGAGAAAGTCGATGGTGACCTGCTTCCGCTCATCCTTGCCAAAGATGAACTTGAACAGGACATCGTTCATGGGATTGTATTTCTTGTTGGCGATATCGTTTTCAATAGCCTGTTTGATCAGGTCTTTGGGGTAGGTCATGGTAAACGCGCTCCTTTGGGTTTCTAATTGGATTATACCATGAAATGGAAGAATTTTCAGCAACAAATCGAAGGCCTTTGACAACATAAGAATATAGGGGGACCTGTATCTATCTTAGCATGTGCAGTAGGTCGTTGATGGAGCGTTACAGAAATTTGTGATGCTAGGCAGGAATTGCATAATCAACAACGAATATAACAACACAAAGTTATGCGGAGGATTTAGCTTGTAAGAGGATATAGGGAGAACTTGACGGAAGGGAGGGCAAGTTATGAATCTCGACCGTTTTCATAAAAAAGGAAAATATAGGAGTGACTGGTTGCAAGGATTTGATGCACCTGAAGTGGAAAAGCCAGATTATGCGGCAGAGCTACGTCTGTCTGATGCAGAAATTCAATACAAAACACAAAAATACGTGGAGCATTGTGATGAGCTTGAGAAAATATTTCAAGAAAAGACTTCTTTGACGGCTGTTGACCTTGGTTTTCTAATGGTTGCGGCATGTTTACAGACACTTCGGTGGGCAATGGTAAACAATGCTGTTGGCCGAGTCGATAATGCAAAACAAGGTGAAAAGTTCGTAGAAGGTATGAAAGACTATTTTCCGGCCTCTGTGGAACAGTTGATTATGGACCATCAAGTACCTTATGATATGGTGAAAAGGTCTGACCGCTTTATAAAGATATATGATGGAGAATCTACGGGACTTTCAGGAGCTAATCATCGTGTTAAAGCACTTGGACATGACCCTTTGGCTGGTTTGCTGTTTGGAACGGCAAATATTGCAACGAATACTCTTTCCGTAAATGATTGGTCACAGCTGTTTCCGTCATATCATGTTAGAAATGGCGAAATAGATGGTAAGACGGATATTTATCATATTTTGGAGTGGTCAGGAAATCTATTGGCGGATAAACCTGAAGTTGTTGGTGCTTCATTTATAAAGCAAATAATTCATTGTGGGACAGATGTGTTTACTAAGCAGGGATTGCCTGTACCTATAATTAATACAATTTCACCAGAAATATCTCGTTTCCTTGTGGGGAATCAAATTGATTTTTATAGTGTAACACGTGGCGCTATGTTGGCTATATTGATAAACAAAATTATTGAAATGTGTCATCGTTTGTTCTTTAATCCGAATGAGGATAAAAGACTTTATGAAGTAAGGACAAGAAAAATTATTTTGTATTCGAATACTTTATCATCAGTATTGAATATTGGCGTTGTAGGCTTGACAAAGAATATAAAGTATCTTGATGTTGGAGGATTGATGGTGACTTTATGGCTATTCTTGAATGATAGAAAGAAAATACAAGAAATACGTAGGCAGTTTATTCGTAAAACAATCGAGGGCGAATTAGCCAAGAAGGAAGAGAAGGCTCGTGAGAGGCTGGCTAGATTAGGAGTAGATGTAGAATCATTATGAGGTAGGATGCTTAAAGAGAGGAGAATTGTTATGGGGCTTTTTCGCTTTGTGGGTGGCGCTTTAATTGGTATTGCATTGGCACCTGTAACTGGAGGAGCATCATTATTAGCAGTGGGGGCTGCTTCTGGTACGGTTGCTCACGTTGTTGGTGGCTGGAGCGATGAGAATGAAAAAAATGAAGCAAGGAGAGAAGGCCGTTTGGAAGGATATAATCAAGGATATGTTCATGGGCGTACAGAACGTGGGAGTGATGCGGAAGAAAAATTGGCTCGAATCTTGGAAAATGACTATAATCTTCAAATAGGAGCTTTTGCTTTGGGCCTTTATATAAGCAATGTGGATGGCATAGATGATGGTGAGATTGCTGTTATTACGGAACAACTTGGCGCACCTGATTCAACATTTCATAGTGAGTACGTTCGGTCTGAATTAAATAAATGTATAAAAAATATTGATGGCTATGATTTTGATTGGATATGCACAAATTATTTAGATAATGTTGCTGACAAGAAATTTGATTTATTAAAAGGATTGGTAAATGATGTTATTAGGGCGGATAATAACACTTCTCCCGAGGAACAGAGTTTCCTTGATAATCAATGGTATCCGTATCTTCGAGGCCGAGGCATAAATGTAGAAATGCGATAAATGTTTGTCTGGGATAGATTGGAAAAATCTATGTTTGCTGAATTGTATAGAGCTGTTGCCTCAAGGGTGTATTCTTATAAAGCAAGCAAGAATAATTATGATGCAGCATATCTAAAGAAAGTAATACAAAACATATTCCTTAATTGCGATATTCCTAATAATACGATTTTATGCCTTGAATCAGAAGAAAAGGTAGCTAAAGAGACTAGCAGTATCAATTTAGATAATCCAAATAGTGATACCGAATTCCTGGAAAAAGATGGGAATAAGATAGTAAGCTGCTATACTACTATAGATGATTATGGAAAAGTGATGATAGTAATATCGTTAGAATTACTCCGTAGAGAACTAGTAGAAATAGTAAACAGAGAGAAAGAAGTATCATCTTCCCAGATATTTGATATTCTGGATGGATTAATCATGCATGAAATATGGCATGCGCATCAGTTTCGCTATATTTATGATACGCATGGTAATCAAGAGGTTATAAACGTATGTAGAAGGGAAAAGGAATATCCGTATGGAGAAGGTCCCTTAGAGAGTGGGGCTAATGCATATAGGTGGTCATATGGAACAGATAAACAGGATTTGAAAGATGTGTTTGGATAATTTAGGAGAGAAGATGAATTATAAGGGCTATATTGGTAAAGTGGAATATGATAAAGAAAGTCACATCTATGCTGGTGAAGTTATCAATACCAGAACTGTGATAACATTTCAAGGCAAATCAGCAAAGGAAAGTGAAGATGCGTTTATGGCATCCGTGGATGATTACATTGAATGGTGTATGGTAGATGGCGTTAAGCCAGAGATAAATAATTTGTAGCATTTTAGGACCAAGAAAACCACCCTTTTGGTCGAGGGTGGTTTTTTCTATTATATTACTGTCCGTTTGTTGGGATTATATGGGTTACTTTCTGCAAATTGTAAAGGATAACGGCGGAAATCAAGGCGCCGGCGGCGGTGGAGATGAAGAAGGGCATGATGTAGACGTAGAAAGCTGCATTGCCTGCGCTTTGCCCTAAGAACAGGATGGCCAGCGGGTAAGCGCTAAGGCCGCCCAAGATGGCGGTGCCGAAGACTTCGCCGAGCAGGGCGGCGGTGATTTTATGGGTGTGGCGGTAAGCCAGCCCGCAGAGTAGGGCGCCGAACATGCTGCCGGGGAAGGCAAGTACGCTGCCGAGGCCTAACAGGTTTCGCAGCAGCGAGGCGGTGAAGGCCGCACCCACAGCGTACCAGGGACCGAGTAGAACGCCGCAGAGGATATTGACCATGTGCTGGATGGGGGCGCATTTACTGCCCAACACCGGAATGGAAAACAGGCTGCCAGCCACGGCAACGCCTGCCAGTACACCGGCCATTACAATTTTTTGTGTCTTGCTGTTCATCATTTTTGACTCCACCTTTCCAGATAAGACAAAAGCAGGAGACGCCGCCGGGCATCTCCTGCAATGAATCTCTCAGTATGACTTCCTACGGCGGCATTACCCGCATCAGGTAAAGGGTCGAAGTTGGATTACTTCCTCTCAGCCTGCTGACACAAGCTCCCCTGTTTGTAAAAAAAGAGCCGCACTTGCGACTCTTGATTGTTTAATTGGCAGGGGTAGCTGGACTCGAACCAACGCATGCGGGATTCAGAGACCCGTGCCTTACCAACTTGGCGATACCCCTGTGTGACGTCTGTCAACAGAAATAAATTATACGGATGTTTTACCAACTTGTCAACACTTTTTTGAAAAAATTATTTCAAGTTGGCAGTTTGGGGAATATGGCGGTATTTGCTGCGCTGTATGCGGCGCTCCTGGTAGCGTTCCAAAAAACTCTGCCGCTGCTCGTAGAGCAGGAAGAAAGAAAGCAGGACAGCAGCTAGGTCTGCTGCGGGAACGGCCAGCCATACGCCGTTGAAACCGATAAGGTTTGGCAAGAGCAGCAGGAAAATGACAATTCCTGCCAGATTCCGGGCAAAGGAGGCAATCGCCGAGGTCTTGCCGTCGGATATGGCGGTGAAGAATCCGGAGGTAAAGAGGTTAAAGCCCGAAAGCAGGAAGCTGAAGCCAAAGAGCAGGAAGCCGTTCACCGTAATGCTGTAGGCAGAACCGCCGTCCGGCAGGAACAGGTGAATAAGCGGCTCGGCAAGCACGCGGGAACCGATGAACGCCGTAAGGGAGAACAGTGCAATGCCCAGAAGCGCCAACTTCATCAGTCGCAGCAGTTCGCGGTAATTTTTGGCCCCAAACTGATAGGAGAAGATAGGGGCAATGCCGTTGCTGAATCCAACGAGCACGGAGGTTAAAAGCATTTCGGCATAGAGAATGACGGAAATTGCGGCCACGCCGTCTTCGCCTGCCCAGGCAAAGGTAATCACGTTAAAGAGAAACGTGGTCACGCCGATGGAAAGTTCCGTGACGAGTTCCGAGGAGCCATTGTACATGGCCTGTCCCAAGGCCCGCCATTCCATAACGGGAGCCATGAAGTGAATGAGGCGGCTGCGGCAGGCAAAATAATGCAGGCCGATAAGGGCGGCGGCGGTTTCGCCAAGGCCGGTGCCTAACGCTGCACCGGCAATGCCCAGTCCCATTTTTGCCATGAAGAGGTAGTCAAGGACAGCGTTTAAGATTCCCGATACCAGCGAAACCAGAAAGCCCTGAATGGGACGGCCGTCCGCGATAAAGAAGGCGTTAAAAATCAGCATCAGGGCTGCTGCCGGGAAAAAGGGCAGCAGGGTGACGATGTAGTTTACGCATTCGTCATAGAGCGCAGGGCTGGCACCTAAGAAGGCGAGCAGCGGCTCCATAAAGAGCCAGAGCATAAAGGCTAGGAAGGTGCTCAGCAACACGCCGCTGATGGTAATCAGGGTGAACCGTCTATTGGCAAGCTCGCGATTGTCCTCGCCCAAGGTTTTGGCAACCAGTGCCGAACCGCCGGAGGCGAGCATAATGGCCAGCCCCAATACGAGATTGAACGCCGGATAGACGATGTTGGATGCGGCCAGTGCGTCACTGCCGACGTAGCGCCCGATAAAGATGCCATCGGTTACGGTGTAGAGTGAAATCACAATCATCATTCCGATGGACGGGGTCGCAAACATCAGCAGTGACCACATACTGTGATGATAGGATAGGGGATTATGTGTGTTCTTAACCATTAAATAAAATCCTTTCTTTTCAACATAATTTCTTGAAGACTTGATTTTTATACTGTATATTAAGCATAAAGGATACAGTAACTGTAATGTCAAGGGGGATTTTTTATGGCACGTCACATGACCTTCCACGTGGGAGAGTTCGCCCAGATGACCGGAGTAAACAAGCGCACCCTTCATTATTATGACAGTGAGGGCATCTTCAGTCCGGACAGTGTGGAGTCCAATGGCTATCGGGCGTATTCTTCCCGTCAGTTCTATCCCTTCTATATGATTCGGATGTTTCGGGATATGGGCCTTGACCTTTCGGAAATCAAGGAGTATATGCAGGGGCGCACCCCCGAAAAGTTCGCGCAGCTTCTTTCCGAGCAGGAAGCGTGGCTCAATCAGGAAATGGCCAAGCTCAGGCGCATGAAACAGATTGTGGCCAATCAGCGGCATATTTTGGCCAAGGCGCGGGAAGTGAAAATGGATGAAGTAGAGGAACAGGAATTTGCCGACAGCAGGCTCGTGGTTTCGGAGAATTTGCGCCAGCTTTGCCTGCGGGAAGATTGGGAAGCTGTGGAACGGCAGTTCGCCACCCACCTGCGGGATGTGATGGAAGGAGAAGTATTGACCGGCTATACCTTCGGTGCTATGGTGTCACCGGAAGATTTCATGCGGCCAGGCCATGAGCAGATGGTCAGTTACTATTATGTGCTGACGGATAAACCATGGCGTCAGCTGTCGAAAAATTACCGCCGCTTGCGTAAGGGTGGAACTTATCTGGTGACTTACTTTGCCGGGGATTATATGAATATAGCAGCTTCCTATGAGCGTCTTAGAAATTATATGAAGAAGCACGATTGGAAGCCTGCGGGCTTTGCCTACGAGGAGAGTCTGATTGAAGATATGAGCACGGCGAATGCGCAGGAATTCATCACGCGCATTGCGGTGCCGGTTATTGAGCGAGGACGGTAATTTTCATTTATTTTTGCCGGGGAAAATGATATAATGGTAACAAGTATTGACATTTTAGCGGGAATTTTTCAGCAAACTCTAAGAATAGGATGCTAATATGGGTCCAAGGGAGGAATCAGCGATGGGAGAATTTACGTTTACCGTTGAGAAGAAGTGCCCGGTTTGTGGCGAATCTACCCGAGTCGTGAAAACAAAGGCCAAGATTACTGTGGAGCGCACAGATGAGGACTTTTGTGTTCATTACAAAGATTTCAACCCGTATCTGTATAAAATATGGTTCTGTGAAAAATGCGGCTATGCAGCGGACGAAAAGACTTTTCTGGCTCCCATGCCTGCGGTTCACAAGAAAAAAATCAAGGAATTCCTCGATAACCGCAAGCTGGGGATGCAGTTCGTTGAAGAACGCGGTGTTCCTGATGCAGTAGCAGCTTACAAGTTGGCTATTTTCTATGCGGAAATGACGGACCAGCCACTAGCAAAGCGTGCCGGTATGTACCTGGGGCTGGGCTGGATTTTCCGTTACTCCGGCGAACAGGACAAGGAATTTGAAATGATGCAGAAGGCTGCAGACCTCTATGACCATTCCATTATGACGGAGCGTTATCCTCAGAACGGAATGAGCGATGACACGGCAGTTTATTTGGTGGGGGCTATTTATTACCGCATGCATGAGCTTGAGAAAGCCACCCAGTATCTGTCCCGCCTGATTGGTGACCAGAGTCTGCGTGACCGCGATATTCAGCTCTATAAGAGAGCCCGCGATTTGTGGCAGAGCGTTCGCGAGGAGCAGGGCGAAACTAAGGAGGAAAACAAGTGATTGATTTGCCAGCAAATTGGCAGGAGCAGTTACAGAACATCGACTGGGGCAAAGTGCAGGAGAAAGTTGCTGACTATGGCCCGGCGTTGAAGGTCATTAAAGATACATGGGATAGAGAAACCCTGGCCGAAATCAGCCAGGGTAATCTCTTTGTGTCGGACAAAATGCTCAATGAAGTTATTGCCAAGAATATCAAAGAAGATAGTCCCGCCAAGTCCGTAGTGCTTGAATCCAAGGCAAACGGACGGTTGAATGTTACCGTGGATACGGCTAAAATTGGCAAGGTGGAACTTTCCGGTGAAGTGAAGGAATTTGTCCATGATGGGGACAAATCCTATATGGTCTATCGGGTGCGGGAACGCAATATTCCCAATCACGGACTGATGTCCTGGGTGTTTTCCCGGATATCGCTGGCCATGGCGCAGCGTATGGTAGGCAAATTGGAGATTTCCGAGGATTTGCCGGTAGAGATTAAGAGTAATTCCGTGCGGATTGATTACAGCAAGGTACTGGCAGAGTCGGACTTTGGCAAGACCATGTTCCATGGCCACCGCCTGCTCGACATGATTGAGATAGAGAAGGCCACCCCGAAAGAGGGCGGCATCATGTTCCAGACCAAACTCCATGTACCCGATGATGTGAAAGATGATTTGAAGGCACTTTTGCCACAGAAGAATAAATGACGGCAGTTGAACCTGCTGTGAAGGGAGCGATTTTTTGTCCAGTTGGTATAAGCGGGGTACTGCCTTTTTAGCCCTGCTACTGGCTATGGTGATGTTTATGCCTGCCGGTTTTGCCCGGCATAAGGAAGTAAAGCCAGATAAGATTCTGTTTATCCCCCATGACAATCGGCCCATTTCGGACAAACAGACCGCGGAGGTCGTGCAAAAACTGGGGTATGAGGTGGTCGTGCCGCCGGATAATCTGCTGGGAAACCGGGAGAATTTGGGCAATCCGGATGCTCTTTGGACATGGATACATGCCAATGCCAAGGATGCCAAGGCAGCGGTGATTTCTTCGGACTCGCTGGTATATGGCAGTCTGGTGGGATCCCGCAAGCATAATTACAACAAGGGGGAAGTGCTCGAACGGGCTTCCCGCTTCCGTCAGTTCCGTAAGGAAAATCCCAAACTGCCGCTCTATGTCTTTGGATCCATCATGCGCACGCCTCGCAGCGGTGAGGCTTCGGGCCATGAGGAACCCAAGTACTACCGCAGCTATGGCGGTGATATCTTCCGTTACACGGTGCTCAGCGACAAGGAAGAAGTGGAGGGCCTGAGCCGCCGCGAGACGAAGGAAAAGGCCTTTTTGCAGGAACTTATTCCCAAAAAGGATTTGGCAGACTGGTTGGGACGAAGGGGCAAGAATTATTCGGTCAATGAGGAACTTATCAAGCTCACCCGTGGCAATGTCTTTGACTATCTGGTGCTGGGCCGGGATGATAATGCGCCTTATTGCCAGACCCATATGGAGAGCCGTCATCTGTCGGAATCCGGCAAGGATTTGGGCAAGGCACGCTTCCAGACCATGGCAGGCATTGACGAAATGGCCATGCTGCTGATGGCCAGAGCTGTAAATAACCTGCGCCGGGACGTGCCCTTTGTCTATACCCGCTACAACTGGGGACGCGGGCCGAATACCGTGCCTGCCTATTCCGATGAAAAAATCAACATTTCCATTCAGGATGCCATTATCGCGGCTGGCGGCATGCCGGTTACCAGCCCTGCGCGGGCGGATTTGGTGCTGATGGTCAATACCAATCCCAATGGCAAGACTTACGAAGCCAATGCGCGCAGCAATGATGGTTCGGAGCGGGAAGGCACCAAGTACTTTGCGGATTTGGTCAGCGATTACGTGGGCAAAGGCTATCCCGTAGGCATTGCGGATATTGCCTATGCCAATGGCGCCGACAACGCTTTGATGGAACAGCTGAAAAAACGCAAGCTGCTCTTTAAGATTCGTGCGTATTCCGGCTGGAACACGCCCACCAACAGCTCCGGCTTTGTCATTGGTGAGGGCATGCTGGTGCGCAACATGAAGAAAGATGATGTGGATGCCCTGTTGTTGACCCGTTATCTGGATGACTGGGGGTATCAGGCTAATGTGCGCAATACCATTGCCCGCCAGCTTACCTGGCTGCGGGGCGAAGGTGTATACGGCAGTCTGGATGCCAAGCGCGAGGCTGTGTCCCTGCGCACGCAGACCATGATGAAACGCTTCGCGACGGAAAATCTGCCGCCGTTCCCCAGTCTGGAAGAAATCTATGTTTACTTCCCTTGGAACCGCTTGTTTGAATCCGATGTTCAGCATCAGGTTTACAAGGAAATTCACTTCTTCAAAAAATAAATCGTTACCCGTTGGAGGCCGTTGCACAAATGTGACGGTCTCCATTTTTACGCCTAAAAAAGGGGAAGTCGGAGAGAATAATGGCGTATTTCCTGTCGCTAAGAATAGACAATAATAAATTGACTGAAAAATGTAAATTTCCTCTTGCAATTATCGCTGAACGTGTTATTATGTTATCCATGAGAGAAAAGTGCTTTTTTTCACAAGTTAAAGTTAAATTTTTCACGAATTATAATGAGCAGTGACTGGGAGGGCTTTTAATGGCAGATAAGAAACCGCGTATCGTTATAGTAGGCGCAGGCTTTGGCGGCGTCAAACTGGCAAAACTGTTTGCGAAAGATGATGTGGAGATCACTTTGGTAGACCGTCATAACTATCACCTGTTTCAGCCGCTGTTGTACCAGGTATCCACGGCGGTATTGTCTACAGATGAAATCGCTTATCCTATCCGCACTTTCTTCCGGAAGAACCCCAACGTGGAATTCTTCATGGCGAAAGCCCAGGGCGTTGACCAGTCCCGCAATGTACTTCTGACCAACCACGGGGAAATCGAGTATGATTATCTGGTGCTGGCTGCTGGTGCGACTACGAACTTCTTCGGCATGAAGGAAGTGGAGGAACACTCCTTCGGCATGAAGTCCCTGCAGGAAGCGCTGCATATCCGCAACCATGTGCTCCATATGTTCGAGCGTGCCAACAAGAGCAAGGACCCGGAAGAACGCAAAAAGATGCTGAGCTTCGTCATCGTCGGCGGCGGCCCCACGGGTATCGAAGAAGCCGGTGCTATCTCGGAGCTGGTGGGCATCCAGAAAAAGGAATTCCACAATCTCGACTTCAGCGAAGTTTCCATTAAGCTTATCGAAGCAACTCCTAACGTACTGCCCATGATGCCGCAGAATCTTCGTGACCATACGGTGGAAGTTCTGCGGGGCAAAGGTGTGGAAGTCCTGCTCAATACGCAGGTAGTCGGCTATGACGGGCACATCATCAAGCTCAAGAGCGGCGAAGAAATCCCTACGGGTACTCTTATCTGGGCTGCTGGTGTCAAGGCGGTTCCCTTTATCGCAGATTGCGGTGGCGAAGTGGATAGAGCAGGCCGCGTAATCGTGGATGAAAACCTGCGCGTCAACGGCAGCAAGAATGTTTTCGCCATTGGCGACTGCGCTAACTTCTGTCACGGCACGGAGCGCCCGCTGCCGACAGTGGCGCCGGTGGCCACGCAGGAAGCCAAGGTCGCACATGAAAACATCCTGCGCCTGATTCGCGGTGAGGAAAATCTGCAGACCTTCGTCTACAAGGATTTGGGGGCTATGGCAACGATTGGCCGTGGTCAGGCTGTCGTGGCCAAGACCAGCATGAATCCGGAAATGACCGGCTTTATCGCCTGGTGCGCCTGGATGTTCATTCACCTCATCCGTCTGGCCGGTACCCATACCAACATCACAGTGGCCATCAAGTGGACCTGGAACCTCCTGTCCGGTACGCGTCTCGGACGCATTATCACGAATATCAAAATCTGACTGTTAACTTGTAACAACATATAGATTGCGGTAAAATGGATACGGTACGTTTGTGCCGTATCCATTTTTTTAGGGAGGAATCATCATGCAAGTTATTCATACCGACAAGGCTCCGGCGGCCGTAGGCCCCTATAGCCAGGCTATCAAGGCAGGCAATACGCTCTATCTGTCCGGGCAGATTGCCATCAACCCTGCTGAAGGCAAGATTGTGGCCACGACCATTGAAGAACAGGCCGAACAGTGCTGCTGCAATATCGAAGCGGTGCTCAAAGAAGCCGGTACCGATATGAGCAAAGTGGTAAAGACCACCTGTTTTTTGGCAGAGATTGCAGACTTCAAGGCTTTTAATGAAGTCTATGCCAAGCATTTTATCAGCAAGCCGGCCCGCAGCTGTGTGGCAGTGAAGGACTTGCCGGCTGGGGCACTTTGCGAAATCGAAGCGATTGTAGTAATGGAATAATAGATTGTCATGACGGTAGGAAGCGGCTGGTGTAAGTTCTGGCAGCGCTTCCTGCCGTCAGCTGTTATGATGGATTTTCGCTCACAAGGGAGTGAGGATATTGATGATAAAAGATGAGGAAGAAGATTTCCTGCATAAGGTCACAAATGTAAAAGCCCAGCAGAAATTCCGCTTAAAGCCGACCCAGACCATTTTGCTGAGTTTTGTGCTGATGATCAGCTTAGGGACGATGCTGCTTATGCTGCCGGTCAGCACCACAAGCGACAAGGGCCTGCCGTTCATGGATGCGCTTTTCGTATCCACATCGGCTTCCTGCGTTACCGGGCTTACAGTAGTGGACGTGAAGAACGATTTGAGCTTCTTTGGCAAATGCGTTATGCTCATGCTGATTCAGGTGGGAGGCCTCGGGATTATGACCTTGGCCACCATGGCGGCGCATGCCATGGGCTATCGCTTCCGCCTGAAGCAGAGCCTTGTCCTGCAGGAATCCTTAAATCAAAGCGGGCGTGCTGGACTCTTTGGCCTGATTCGGCGCATGATTATCTATACGCTGGTGGTGGAGGGCTTTTTTGCGTTGCTGCTCACATGGCATCTTTACCCTGAAATTGGTTTTGATGCGGTGGGGTATGGAATTTTCCATGCGGTGTCGGCTTTTTGCAATGCGGGCTTTGATCTGTTTGGCAATTATGACAGTCTTTGTAAACGGCCGGATGATATATTCCTCATGGCAGGGATTGGCCTGCCCATTATTTTGGGCGGGATAGGGTTTACCGTGATGTATGATGTGCTGCATGCAGGCGGCTGGCGGAAGTATTCCCTGCATACGAAGATTGTTCTGGTCAGCACGTTGATTTTGATTATAGGCGGTACGCTCCTGATTTGGGGCATTGAAACAGGGAATAGTCATACCATCGGGGAAATGCCACTGGGGCAGCAAATAGCGCACGCCGCGTTTATGTCGGTTTCCTGCCGGACGGCGGGCTTTAACTCCTTTGATTTGGCGCAATGCACACAGATTACCAAGTTGGTGATGATTATTCTGATGTTTATCGGTGCATCGCCGCTATCCACTGGCGGCGGCATCAAGGGAACGACTTTTTTCGTCATCATGCGGTCGGTGTGGGCTGTTTTCCGCGGGGAGAGTGAACTTACCGTCTTTGGCCGGGCCATCAGCAAGGAGTTGCGGGATCAGGCCTTTGCCATCTTTACCATTGGTACACTTTGGGTGGTGTCCATGGGAATATTACTTTCCATTATCGATGGTGAGGTACATGACCTCGAAGATGTGGTTTTTGAAACGGTGTCGGCTTTTGGCACGGTCGGCATGGGCATTGGCATAACTCTTAGCTGGAATGACTGGGGCAAGGGGCTGCTGTCTTTGACGATGCTGTTGGGCAGGGTGGGGATTATGACCTTCCTGCTGTCCTTTATCTGGCAGAAGCAATCCACCATTAAACATCCGGAAGAAGATATTATGATTGGATAAGGAAGGGGTTATTATGGCAAGCAAACGGCAATTTGCGGTTTTGGGACTTGGGCGCTTTGGCATCAGCGCAGCCCAGACGCTGGAAGAAATGGGATATGAAGTATTGGGCGTGGATATGGATGAAAATCTGGTATCCTCGCTGGCAGAATCCCTGTCGCAGGTGGTGAGCTTTGATATGCGCGATGCCCGGGCGATGGACCAGGTGGGCATCGACCATTTCGACACGGTGATTATCGCCTCGAAGAATCTCGAAGCCAGCCTGATGGCGACCATGCTCTGCAAGGAGCGCAATGTGCCGGAAATTCTGGTCAAAGCCATCGATGACCGTCATGCGGACATGGCCCGCAGGCTCGGCGCGACGAAGGTAGTCTTTTCTGAACGGGATATGGCCCGCCGCACCGTGATGCATCTGGTGTCGGACAATGCGGTGGATTATATTGATTTGGCTGGCAGTCTCAAGATTATCAATGTCAAAACACCGAAAGGGCTTTTGGGAAAGACTTTGCTGGAGGCCAACTTGCGGGGACGCTATAATGTCAACGTGGTGGCCATCCGTCATGGCCATGAAACCATGGTTACGCCGCCGCCGACTTACCGCTTTGCGGAGGGGGATAACATCTTCATTATCGGTAAGGAATCGTCCCTGGCAGAATTGGAAAAGGATTTTTGATTTTTTGACTTTTTATCACTTGACTTTTTGTTTTATTCGCGGTATCATTCTTATAGACTTAAATTTAGCACTCATCATTTCAGAGTGCTAACAGAAGTCAGGAGGAGGGAGCACATGACCGGTAAGCTGTATGAGCTGGATGAGCGCAAGCAGCGGGTGTTAAAGGCCGTTATTGACGATTACATCGAATCGGCAGAGCCGGTAGGCTCCCGTGCACTGGCCCGCAAACATGATTTGGGGGTGAGTCCGGCTACCATCCGCAATGAGATGGCGGATTTGGAAATGCTGGGGTATCTTCAGCATCTGCACACCTCATCGGGACGGGTGCCATCCTCCAAGGGCTATCGCTTTTATGTGGACGGTCTGATTCCGCCCAAGCCTGTAAGCGATGAAGAAAAAGCACTGATTGACCGCTGGTATAAGACCAGGGTGCAGCGAATTGACCAGGTCTTTGAGGAAACGGCCAAGCTGATATCGGCGGTGACCAAGAATGTTTCGTTGGTACTGGCGCCGCAGATGACACAGGCCCAGTTCCGCTGCCTGCAGTTCCTGCCGCTGGACAGCCGCAGGGTTATCACGGTGCTGATGACGGATGCAGGCTTTATCGAAAACAAGATTATGGAGATGCCGGAAGGAGCAGAGTTCGAGGACTTCCAGCGCATGGCGGCGGTTATCAACAAGAATCTGGCCGGCCATACACTGCAGACAATCGAGCATCACTCGCTGGCAGAAATTCGGGATGAAATCCGCGACGAAGGCCTTTATGAATCGGCCTTGTCCATTATCCAGCGGGCACTTGACACCGGCAAGCAGGAACGCCTCTACTTAGGCGGTACGACTAAGATGCTGGAACAGCCCGAATACCATGATGTGGAAAAGGTCAAGCATATGCTCATGACCCTTGAAGAAGAAGAACTCATGAAGGATATCCTCAGAGCTCATATCGGTGATGGCTTGGAAGTCACCATCGGTCAGGAGAACGAGGACAGCCACTTCAAGGACAGCAGCATCATCACAGCGACCTATCATTTGGATGGTGAGCTCTTAGGAACCATTGCAGTGCTGGGGCCGACCCGCATGGAGTACGCCAAGGCCATGAGCCTCTTGGAGTACATGAACAGTAATCTGACACAGGTTATTAAACGCTTTCACTGGTAGCTGCCAGTATTGGAGCGAAATATAAATACCTTGGAAAGAGGTGAAGGAATTGCCATCATTCATGAAAGATGAATTAAAGAAGAAGGATGAGCAAAAGCTGGAGGAAATGCAGCAGGAAATCAATGCTGTCGATGCTGATGAAGCCGATGAGGCGGAAGAAGCAGCCAGCGAAAGCGCAGAAAGTGAAAATGAAGAAACTCAGGAACCTCAGGACGAAGCTGCTGCCCAGATTGAAAAATTGACGGCAGAGCTCAAGGAGAAGGAAGACCGTGTCCTGCGCCTGCAGGCGGATTTTGAAAATTTCCGCCGCCGCACGAGCAAGGAAAAGGAAGAACTCTCCGCTGTGGTTACCCAGGGAATGCTCAAAGATATGCTGCCGCTTTTGGATAACTTCGAGCGCGCTATGGCCGCCGAAGCCAAAGACGGCGAGGCTTTCCAGAAGGGCGTGGAAATGATTTTCACGCAGTTCACGGAAATCCTCAAGAAGAACGGCCTCGAACATATTGAAGTGGAAGGTCAGAAATTTGACCCGAACTTCCATCAGGCCGTGATGCGCGTGCAGAATGCAGATATGGAAGATGATGACATCGCCCAGGAACTGCAGAAGGGCTACATGGTCAAAGGCCGTGTAATCCGTCCGAGCATGGTGCAGGTAGTTGCTAATTAATTCGTTTATAAAGTTTTTAGGAGGATAAATCATGTCAAAGGTTATTGGTATTGACTTAGGTACGACGAACTCTGTTGTATCCGTTATGGAAGGCGGCGAACCGACCGTTATCACGAACCCGGAAGGCAGCCGTATCACCCCGTCTGTTGTTGGTTTCACGAAGGACGGCCAGCGCCTCGTTGGTCAGCTAGCTAAGCGTCAGGCTGTGTCCAACCCGGACCGCACGATTGCTTCCATCAAACGCCACATGGGCGAAAATGACTACAAGGTCAGCATTGATGGCAAGGATTACACCCCGCAGGAAATCTCCGCTATGGTTCTGCAGAAGCTCAAAGCTGATGCAGAGGCATATCTGGGCGAAACCGTAAGCCAGGCTGTAATCACGGTTCCGGCTTACTTCAACGACAGCCAGCGTCAGGCTACCAAAGATGCTGGTAAGATTGCCGGCCTCGAAGTTCTGCGTATCATCAACGAACCGACGGCTGCTGCTCTGGCTTACGGCCTTGACAAGGATGAAGACGAAACGGTTCTCGTATTCGACCTCGGCGGTGGTACGTTCGACGTGTCCATCCTCGAACTCTCCAGCGGTACGTTCGAAGTTCTCGCAACCAACGGCGATACGTTCCTCGGCGGTGATGACTTCGACCAGAAGGTTATGGACTGGATGGTAGAAGAATTCAAGAAGGAAAACAACATCGACCTGTCTCAGGACAAGATGGCTGCTCAGCGCCTCAAGGAAGCTGCCGAAAAAGCTAAGATTGAGCTTTCCAGCATGACCCAGACGAACATCAACCTGCCGTTCATCACGGCTGATGCTACGGGCCCGAAACATCTCGACCTCACGCTGTCCCGTGCGAAGTTCGATGAACTGACCCGTGACCTCGTAGAACGCACGATGGAACCGACCCGTAAGGCTATGGCTGACGCTGACCTCTCCGGCAGTGACATCAGCAAGGTTATCCTCGTTGGTGGTTCTTCCCGTATCCCGGCTGTGCAGGAAGCTATTCGTCAGTTCCTCGCTAAAGAACCGTCTAAGGGCGTTAACCCGGATGAATGCGTATCCGTTGGTGCTGCTATTCAGGGCGGTGTACTGGTCGGCGAAGTTAAGGACGTACTGCTCCTCGACGTTACGCCGCTGTCCCTCGGTATCGAAACCCTCGGCGGTGTCTGCACGAAGATTATCGAGCGCAACACGACGATTCCGACCCACAAGAGCCAGGTATTCTCCACGGCTGCGGATAACCAGCCGTCCGTTGATATCCATGTTCTGCAGGGCGAACGCGAAATGGCTGCCGGCAACAAGACGCTGGGCCGCTTCGAACTCTCCGATATTCCTCCTGCACCGCGTGGTGTTCCTAAGATTGAAGTTTCCTTCGATATCGATGCCAACGGTATCGTGCATGTATCTGCAAAAGACCTCGGCACGGGCAAGGAACAGAAGATTACGATTCAGTCCGATGGCGGCATGACGAAGGAAGACATTGACCGTATGGTTAAGGAAGCTGAAGCGCATGCAGCTGAAGATAAGAAGCAGAAAGAAGCCGTTGAGGTTAAGAACCAGGGCGAAAGCCTTGCATATCAGGCCGAAAAGACCCTGAAAGACCTCGGCGACAAGGCAGATAAGACGCAGGCTGCTAATGTTCAGGCTGGCATTGATAAGCTCAAAGAAGCCCTCAAGGGTGGCGACACGGATGCCATCAAGAAGGCTACGGAAGAACTGCAGAAGCCGCTCTATGAAATGAGTGCCGCAGCATATCAGCAGGCTCAGGCCGCTGGCGCACAGGGGGCACCGGGCGCAGATGCAGGTGCTAATGCTGGTGCTCAGCAGCAGGCTAAGGCTGATGATGATGTAGTTGATGCCGAATATACGGAAGTCAAAGACGATAAGAAATAATCATTTGCTTTGATGGATTGTTGGGAGCCGTATGGCTCCCAATCGTTTTTAAGGATGGTGCAACGTGAGCGAAAAACGCGATTATTATGAGGTGCTGGGCGTTAGTAAAGGTGCCTCGGAAGCCGAAATCAAAAAGGCTTATAAAAAAATGGCCCGCAAATATCATCCCGACCTGAACCGTGACGACCCCAAAACTGCTGAAGAAAAGTTCAAAGAGGTCAATGAAGCCTATGATGTCTTAAAGGACCCGCAAAAGAAAGCAGCCTATGACCAGTTCGGCCATGATGCCTTCGCAAATGGCATGGGCGGTGGCGGAGCCGGTGGCTTTGGCGGTTTCGGTGGCGGCGGCTTTGGTGGTTTTGGCGGCGGCGAAGGCTTCGGGGATATCTTCGATATGTTCTTCGGTGGCGGCGGCCGCCGTTCCAGCGGCCGTCCCGGTCCGGAACGCGGCAGCGACCTGCGCTACGATTTGGAGATTTCCTTTGAAGAAGCAGCCTTTGGCAAGGAAGCGGAACTTTCTGTTCCGCGCACGGAACAGTGCGACCACTGCCATGGTACGGGCGCAGCTCCGGGGACCAGCCCGGAAACCTGCCCGGATTGTAATGGTACGGGTACTCGCCAGACTGTGGCCAATACGCCCTTTGGCCGCATGGTCAATCAAACGACCTGCGGACGCTGCCATGGTACAGGCAAGATTGTCAAGAATCCCTGCTCGAACTGTAACGGCACGGGCCGCAAGAAGGTTACGCGGAAAATCAAGGTCAACATCCCGAAAGGCGTGGACAATGGTTCCCGCGTGCGCGTGAGCGGCGGCGGTGAAGCTGGCGTTCGTGGCGGCGGCAATGGTGACCTTTACGTTTACATCTTTATCCGTCCGCATAAGATTTTCCAGCGTGAGGGCTATGATGTAATCGTGGAAGTGCCCATTTCCTTTGTACAGGCTGCACTCGGCGACAAGGTTCAGGTGCCGACCATTGATGGTACGGTGGAAGTCAAGGTACCTGCCGGCACGCAGTCGGGCAAAATCCTGCGCTTGCGTGAGCGCGGTATTCCGCACCTGCGCGGCAATGGACGCGGTGACGAGCATGTGGTCATCAAGGTGCTCACGCCGCAGAACCTCAACCAGCGCCAGAAGGAACTCCTTAAAGAGTTCGGCGAAATCAGCGGGGATAAGGTGAATCCGGAGCAGAAGAGCTTCCTGGATAACATCAAAAATCTCTTCAAAAAGTAAGACAAGATAGGTCGATGCGTGACGGCAGGGCAGGTGACTGCCTGCGCGAGAGTATGAAAAAATCTCTGTAAATTAACTTTCCCCGAAAATATAAGGTCTTCTATGATAAACTATAATCAAATCATAGGAGGCCTTTTATCATGGCAAGACAGAAAAAAGAGATTCACAAAGTAGAAATGACCGATGGCAAGCGAGCCATCATCCAGCAACTGTTCCAAGAGTACAACATCGAGAGCGCTACTGATATCCAAGATGCCTTGAAAGACTTGCTGGGCGGCACCATCAAGCAAATGATGGAAACGGAAATGGATGAGCATCTGGGCTACAGTAAGTCTGAACGCTCCGATAGTGAGAATTCCCGCAACGGATACAAAACCAAGCGTGTCAACAGCAGTTATGGCA
>NZ_JNJF01000009.1:0-166619 GCF_000701565.1 Selenomonas sp. FC4001
TTTAGTTACCTGCGCCGGGCAAGACCGGCGGCGCGTATGTTCAGCTCAGTGTTTAGGCTGTGCCGTTTGTGGGCCAGTCCTCACTGCGTTCGGACAGCCGTTCCATGGCGAAAAGCATCACCACCTCCGCCCTAAGCGATGTCCGTATAAGATGGCATTTTCGCAGCGATAAGCAACAAGTACATCGATGTTCTTGTTACGGGAGCAACGAGTTCGTGGCAATAGCATAGACCGTATCTTGGGGCGAACGGGGAGTGATTTTTCTGTAAGGAGCGACTGCCTGAACGAAGTGAAGGCCGGCCCCTGTAGAAAACAGCTAAGTAAATACGCTGAAAGCAGCGCCGTTGGCCTGCCCGGCGCGAGTAACTGGATAATTCTATTTTACGAGGGGGGCGTTTAGCGGAAAACAGAAAAATTACTCCCCGTTCGCCCCTGACGATGTATGAACTGGATACTTTTATCACGAACTCCCCAACAAACTGTAATTTCGCTCTCTAATTTCGTGCTTTTGCGGGTATTACACCTGCTGCGGAGAAGAGGGCGAAGCAGAGCAGGGCGATTTGCAGGTTTTGTAAGAGAATTTCGCGTGGGGCGCAATCTGCCCATTGGAGGGACAGGATTAAATTCATGATGGCAACGCTGAGTACCTGACCAAACAGGCGGGTTGTGCTTAACAGACTGGCGGCGAGGCTGTAATGTTTTTTCTCAACGGAACTCATGATGGCATTGTTATTGGGGGCGGCAAATAGGGCGAAGCCGGTGCCGGTGATGATGAGCATGGGGATGAGCAGATACAGGGAGAGATTGTGAACCGTCAGGGCAAAACCGCCTAAGCCGATGGTGATGACTGCCATACCCAAGGCGGCAAGTTTCGTGGGAGAGTATTTATCCGATAGCTTGCCCATCAAGGGGGAAAGGCTGGCCATGATGATGGGCTGGGCCAGCAGGATAAGTCCCGCGCTGCGCGAGGTCAGTCCCAGAATCGATTGCAGGTAAAGAGATAGCAATAAACTGGTGGCAAAGGTGGCACAGTAGTTGAGCAGTGCTGCCAGACAGGAAAGGGAAAAGGGCCGGTTGGTAAACAGCAGACTTACCGGCAGAAGTGGATTTTTCGTGTGCCGTTCATAGCGAATGAACACAGCAAACAGTAGCAGGCCTGCGCATAAAAGCGCGGGGGCCAGTGGTTCAGCAAGCAGTTGGGAAAGACTGTAGATGACGAGGAGAATTGCGCCGCCGTAAAGGACGGCGCCTTTTTTGTCCCATTGGGGGCTGCTGTCCTCGTACCATTCTTCCTGCAGGAAGTGGCGGGCGGCCAGAAAGGCGATACCGCCAAGGAAGGCGAGCACCACGAAGATGCTTTGCCAGCCGTAATAGTAGTTGAGAAAACCGCCGGCGGCAGGCCCTAAGGTGAGGCCGGTGTAAACAACTGCTACATTCCAGCCCATGGCCCAGCCGCGGCGCTCCTTGGGGATTACCAGCGTCAGGATGGACATGGAGGTGGCAAAGGTCATGGCAGAACCGATTCCCTGGGCTGCGCGGGCGGCAATCAGCAGAGGCAGGTTTGGGGCAAAACAAGCGGCCAAAGAAGTCAGGGCAAAAATCCCGTTACCCATGATGAAAAATCGCCGTTTTCCATAGCGGTCGGCAAGTTTCCCAAAAGGCAACAGCACGACAATGGCCGCCAACAGAAAACTGCCCAGCACCCAGCCTAAGGACGCTGGCGAAGCGCCAAATTCTGCACCCAAAGAAGGCAGAGCCAGATTCAAGGCACTGCCTGTAAATGGGGTAAGGAAAGATGTGAGCATGATGGTGGAAAGTACGCGGCGCTCCATGTTTTATTCTCCTCGTATATACAAGAAAAAACCTCCCCAGAGGAAGGCTTTGTTATTTCAAAATTGGTGGAGACAAAGGGGATTGAACCCTCGACCCCCAGATTGCGAACCTGGTGCTCTCCCAGCTGAGCTATGTCCCCAATTAATGTGGATTATGCTTCATCAGCAAACAATTAGAAGTATACCGCGTTTTCTATTGTTTTGCAAGATGAACAGGATAATTTCGTTTTTATTCAGGCTTAAAATGTTTTTTCGTAGCAGGAAAAAAGCAGGGTTTTGGCGAAAATGGTGAACATGGATATCTATGGAAAATGGGCGTTATTAGTCCTGTTTATCAAAGGATATTCTTGCTTTATTGCATGGCAAAAATAAAGTTAATTTATGGTGAATAAATGCATTTATAGATATAGCATTTTGTATTTTTTCAGCGTATAATAAGACTGTTCGCTAATAGATTTTCTTTATGAAACCGCAAATGAGCCAGCGGTGGAATTTTCTGTGGCAATTATTGCAAGGATAATCAAGAGGAGGTAAAAAAGTGGACAAACGGGAGAGTATGTGGGATGTATATCTCAGAAAAGGCATGAGCCGCCGCAGCTTTGTGAAGAGCTGTGTAGCGCTGACTTCCCTGATGGGACTCAGCACGGACCAGGTGTCCAAGGTGGTTGAAGCTGCCGAAAAGAAGCCTTTACCGGTTGTAGTCTGGATTCACGGGCATGAGTGCACGGGGTGTGATGAAGCTTTCATCCGTTCCGGTTCGCCGCTCGCATCCGATTTGGTGCTGAGCCAGATTGCGCTGGAGTATGACCATCTTTTGAGTGCCGCCAGTGGCGAGCCCTTCGAGGCACACTTGGAAGAAACCATTAACAAGTACAAGGGTCAGTACATCTTGTGCGTGGAAGGTGCTGTCTGCACCAAGGACAGCGGTGTTTACTGCATGTCCGGCGGCAAGCCCTTCATCGAGACCCTGCAGCATGCTGCTCACAATGCGGCAGCCGTCATTGCGTACGGCACCTGCGCCGTATCCGGCGGTATTCAGGCTGCTAAACCGAACCCCACGGGTTCTGCGGGTATTGCCCATTTCGCAGGCAAGACTCCGGTAATCAATGTACCGGGCTGCCCCCCGATTCCGGAAGTTATGACGGGCGTGGTTATGCACGTTGCTCTGTTCGGCACGGTGCCGCCTCTTGACAATGAGGGCCGTCCCAAGCAGTTCTATGGCAACCGCATCCACGATACCTGCTATCGTCGTCCCTTCTTTGATGCCGGGATGTTTGCCGAGCACTTTGATGATGAAGGTGCAAAGGCTGGCTGGTGCCTCTACAAACTGGGCTGCCGCGGCCCCGAGACTTACAACTCCTGCGGCAACCTGCGCTGGTTCCAGGGCATGAGCTATCCGATTCAGTCCGGTGCTCCCTGCATTGGCTGCTCCAATGCGCATTTCTGGGACGAGGACCCCATGACCACCCGTATGCCGGAGTATGGTCCTCTCGGAAATGTGGATAAGATTGGTGCCGCAATGGCTGTTGGTACGGCTGCCGGCGTAGCTGTTCATGGCGCAATGAGCGTCGTTCAGAAGCAGAAACGCGAAGCGGAAGAACATAATGAGGAATAAGGGAGCAGGTGAATAAATGAAACATGTAGTAGTAGATCCGGTAACCCGCATTGAAGGTCACCTTCGTGTTGAGGTACAGGTTGATGAAGCAACGGGGAAAGTCACAGACGCTGTTTCCTCCGGTACTGCCTGGCGTGGCCTGGAACTGGTCATGAAAGACCGTGACCCCCGTGATGCCTGGGCTTATATCCAGCGTATTTGCGGTGTTTGCACCACGGCTCATGCCTTGGGGGCTGTCCGAGCCGTAGAAGATGCTCTGGGCATTGCCATTCCGAAGAATGCAAACTATATCCGTAACATCATGGCCGCAACGCTGACGGTGCAGGACCATATCGTACATTTCTATCATCTCCATGCACTGGACTGGATTAGCCCGGTAGAAGCACTGGCTGCTGATGCCATTGCTACTGCTAATCTGCAGAATACGCTGCTCAATACCTACAAGCTGCCGTTCCGTGCTCCGGACACTTCCGTAACGGAAGCCTATGAGCATGATTTCCCGGCAGCTACGCCGCAGTATTTTGAGCAGATTAAGAACAAGGTAAAAGCTATCGTCGAAAGCGGTCAGCTCGGTATCTTCTCCGCCAACTGGTGGGATCATCCCGATTACAAGCTGCTGCCGCCGGAAGTTCATCTGTTGGCTGTAGCACATTATCTTGAAATGCTGGACAAGCAGCGTGAACTGGTTACGCCGCACGTTATCTTCGGCGGCAAGAACCCGCATCCGCATTATGTGGTTGGCGGCATGCCCTGCTCCATTTCTCTGGAAGACGGCAATGCACCGGTCAACACGGCTCGTCTGGAAATCGTGGACAGAGCCATCAATATGGGCAGAAGCCTCGTGAACAACTACTATCTGCCTGACCTTTTGGCAATCGGCTCGGCTTATGTGAAAGCTGGCCGCGTTGATGGCGGCGGTATGGCCAAGACCTGCGTATTGGGTTATGGTGCATATCCGATTGAAAGCTACACGGGCACGAGCGATGGCGGTTTCTTCAAGAACCTGCTCATCCGTTGCAACGGTGTAGTTGAAGACTTCGGCAAGGGCCTCGCAGCTGCGAAGTTCACGGAGGTAACGGCAGAAGATGTTACGACGGAAAATATTACGGAAAGCGTTGACCACGCTTGGTATGAGTATCCTGCCGGGAAGAAAGACCGTCATCCTTGGGAAGGTGTTACTGCAGCTAAGTTCACCGGTCCTAAAGAGGGCACGGAAACGGATTGGAAAGCGCTCAATGAAAACGGCAAATATTCCTGGCTGAAAACGCCGAAATGGAAAGGCAAACTCTGTGAAGTTGGCCCGCTGGCCCGCTACATCATCATCTACACCAAGGCTAAGAAAGGCCTGCTGCCGGATATGACCTGGGCAGAAAAGATGATGCTTGACCAGCTCGATGCAGTATCCAAGGTTCTGGGCCTGGCTCCGGAAGTATGGCTGCCGACGATGGTTGGCCGTACGGCTGCCCGTGCGCTCGACTGCCAGCTGGCTGCCGAAATCAACAAGTTCTTCTTTGATAAGCTCATTGCCAACCTCAAAACTGGTGATACCAAGGTTGCCAACTCCGATAAATGGGAAATCAGCACCTGGCCGAAAGCATGCAAAGGTGTTGGCCTCTACGAAGCACCGCGCGGCGCTTTGTCCCATTACATTACAATCAAGGATGGCAAGACGGACAACTATCAGTGTATCGTTCCGACCACTTGGAATGCCTGCCCGCGTGATGATAAAGCCGGCAATGGTGCATACGAGATGGCCATGAAGGATACGCAGGTGAAGATTCCGGATAAGCCGCTGGAAATCGTGAAGGTTATTCGTTCCTTTGACCCCTGCATGGCTTGCGCAACGCATATGTTCAATGCCAAGGGTGAAAAGATTAACGTCATCACCACGGACCCGTACTCTGGTACGCGGGTGGACAAGTAATCTGCAGAAAGGAAAAAGCTATGAAAGAAGTAGTTCGCAGGGAATATTACCTGTTTAGTCCTTGGCTGCGGATCTTTCATTGGATTATGGTGGTAGCCATCTGCGTCCTGTTTGTTACGGGCCTGATGATTACCAGCCCCTGGAGTATCCATGCTTCAGAGCCGACATTTTCCGGTATGACGCTGGATAATATCCGCAATATCCATTTTGTCGCAGCCTATCTGTTCTGTGCCTCCTTTATCCTGAGGATTTACGGCTTTTGCACCAATCCCGGTGACCGCCTGTTCCCTCATGTATGGAAGGGGTACTTCTACAGCAATACCGTAGATGTGGCGCTCCATTATATGTTCCTGCGTTCGGAACATGCGTCCTATCTGCGTAACCCCATTGCCCGTTGCTCCTATGCGTTCCTGTATGTGCTGGTATTTATCGAAATCCTCACGGGCTTCGGTATTTACTACATGACGGATCCTTCGGGCATCGGTGGCACCCTCTTTGGTTGGGTAATCACGGTGCTGGGCGGTGAAATGATGGCCCATCTGGTACATCATTATGTAGCCTGGGCGATTATCCTCTTTGCTATCGGTCATCTTTACATGGTTATCCGTGCAGAGTTTATGGAAGGTGAAAGCGAAGTTTCTTCCATGTTCTCCGGCAGCAAGATTTTGGCGCATAAGCCGCGTGATGCAGGTCATCTTGACGGCACGCTGAAGTAAGTTTTAGGTTACTGACCACTGGGCAAGATTGGCTAGCGGTTGTTGTTAGTGCGTAGCAGCATACGCATGATTTTTATAATAGAGGAGGCTTTGCCCATGTGTAAAGAGTGTGGTTGCGGGCATGAGGGTGGTTCTAACACCCGCCTGCAGTTTACGGTGCATGGTTATACTGAGGAGATTGCTCAGGAAGTGGAAAAAGAGCTTTTGGGCCTGCCCGGTGTGCTCTATGTTCACATCCATGCCCATGATGGTGAAACCACGGTGGATTACAACCCGGAAAAGACAAAACTGGGGGAAATCCTGAAGGTTTTGAACGCTCGTGGTTTGGACGCGGTTCTGTGATTAATCGCTGATTAGGTGACGCCTTCCCTGCCCATAGTGTTGGCGGGGAAGGCGTTTTCATTATGTATCGGCTGGGGGAACGCTCCCAAAAGATGCAAACGAGGTGAAGAAATATGCATGAGATGGCCATTGCCGAAGGGATTTTGGATATTGCTCTGGATTATGCAAAGGTGAACAATGCCCATAAAATCAATGAAATCGGCCTGCTGATTGGGGAAATGTCCGGCGTGGAAGTTGACTCGCTGAATTTCTCCTTTAATATGCTGACCCAGGGAACTATTGCCGAAGGGGCAGAGCTGAAGATAAAGAATGTGCCGCTTATGGGCAAATGCAGCAAATGCGGCAAGGAGTTTCATATCGAGCATTATGATTTCTGGTGTCCTGAATGCGAAAATGGGGTGCTGACCACCCTGAGCGGCCGGGAGATGCAGGTGGAATATTTGGAGGTTGACTGATTATGGAGATAAAGGTTATCAAGAATATCTTAGGGGAAAACGACAGATTGGCCGCCGAAAATCAGGCTATGTTTGCGGATAAAAAGGTCTTTGTGCTGAACTTCATGGGCTCGCCGGGGGCAGGTAAGACTTCGGTGCTCGAAAAGACCATGGAGCGTTTGAAGGATAAAATCAAGATGGCGGTTATCGAGGGTGACCTCTTTACGAGCAAGGACGCGGAGCGTATTGATAAATATGGCGTGCCGGTGATTCAGATTAACACGGCGGGCGGCTGCCATCTCGATGCTAATATGGTGCAGAAAACCGTCAAGGAAATGAATTTGAACGAGCTGGATTTGCTGGTGGTGGAAAACGTCGGCAATCTCGTCTGCCCAGCAGAGTTCCCTGTGGGTGAAGATGCCAGAGCAGTGGTGCTCTCTGTGACCGAGGGCGACGATAAGCCCTTAAAGTACCCGCTGATGTTCAAGGAAAGCGAAATCGCCCTGCTGAACAAGGTGGATTTGGCACCATACTGCAATTTCAATATGGAGTCAGCCAAGAAGGATATCACGAGCCTGCATCCGGGCATTGAAGTGCTGGAGGTTTCCTGCACCAAGGGGCAGGGCATTGATGAATGGTGTGACTGGCTGCTGAAAAAGATTGCCGCCAAGAAAGGACAGTAAGCATGGCTGATGTATTTGTGGCTGGCGGTAAGTCCAGTCTGGATAATGTGCTCTACAAAAACGAAGTCACGATTTTGGGCATTGGCAATGTCATCCTGCGGGACGAAGGTTTCGGCGTGCGGGTGGCCGAATATCTCGACAAGCATTACGAATTCCCGGAGTCCGTGCAGATTGTGGACGGCGGTACACTGGGCATTGAGCTCACGCAGTATGTTACGGGTACAGAGAAACTCTTGGTCATTGATTCCATCAATGGCGGGGCAGAGCCGGGCACGACGTTCCGTTTTCATAACGATGATGTAATGGAGCATTTTCAGGACAAGCTCTCGGCCCATGAAGTCGGCATACAGGATGTGCTGGGACTCTTAACCGTTACGGGGCATAAGATTCCCGACGTTGTGGTCATTGGCGCCCAGCCCTATGATGTAGAGGCTGGCGTTGAGCTGTCGGATGGCATGATGAAACTTCTGCCGCAGATGGTGGAGCAGGCGCTCAAGGAACTCAAAAACTGGGGGATTGAGCCGCGCAAGCGTGAGAATGTTAACGATATGGACTACCATAAAGTGGCAGAGGATTTTTCGTCTGTCAGATGATGCGTTAGGAGGTTATACTATGTGTTTGGCTGTTCCTGCCAAAGTGGTTGCGATAAAGGATGCCATGGGCACGGTGGATATTGCGGGGGTTACGCGTGATGTGAGCCTGATGCTGCTGCCGGAAACGAAGCTCGGGGATTATGTGTTGGTGCATGCCGGCTTTGCCATGCAGAAGGTGGAGGAGAAGGACGCAGAGGAAACCTATGCCCTGATGGCAGAAATGCGCGGTGCGCCGAGGACGGTGGATAAGCTGTGACGGAAGTTAAGGAGAAGCTGACGAAAGCGGAAGAACGGGCATTTGCCAAAGAGCTCGTGCAAAAAATCGGTGAACTGGCCGCCACAACCGGCCGCAAGTTACGGTTTATGGAAGTCTGCGGCACGCATACGGTGGCGATTTTCCGCGCAGGTCTGCGGCAGATTTTGCCGGATTCGGTGGAACTCGTATCGGGGCCCGGCTGTCCTGTCTGTGTGACTCCGGACGATTATATGGACAAGGCGATTGCTTATGCCCAGCGTGATGATGTGATTATCGCGACCTTTGGCGATATGCTTAAAGTTCCCGGTTCTAAGTCCAGCCTGAATGAAGCCAAAACCAATGGTGCAGATATCCGCATTGTGTATTCGCCGATGGATAGCATTCAGATTGCCAAGGACAATCCGGATAAGAAGGTTATCTTTCTGGCAGTGGGCTTTGAGACCACTGCACCGACGGCGGCGGCTACGGTGCTGGCGGCTGAACAGCAGGGAATAACGAACCTATACATGCTATCAGCGCAAAAACTGGTGCCGCCGGTCATGGAAGCACTCTTAAATGATGAAGAAGTCCATGTGGACGGCTTTATCCTGCCGGGCCATGTATCGGTGGTCACGGGAACCGGCGTATATGAGCCGGTAATCGGCAAGTACCATGTTCCGGGTGTGGTCACAGGCTTTGAGCCGCTGCAGATTTTGCGCGGCCTTTACCGTCTGGTGCAGCAGGTAGTAAACGGCGAAGCCAAGGTGGAAAATGAGTACACCGATGTGGTAAAGACTGAGGGCAATCCCGTATCCATGGCGATTACCAATAGGGTTTATGAGCCATGCGATACAGGCTGGCGCGGCATGGGGATTGTGCCACTGTCCGGACTCAAGATGAAGGCTGAATATGCCCGCTTTGATATTGAGCAGGTTTTGCCGCTAGAAGTGGAGACGGTGACGAAAAAGACGGCCTGCCGTTGTGGCGAGGTTCTGCGGGGCATTGTAACGCCCAAGGAATGCCCGCTGTTTGCCAAGGCCTGTGTGCCGACACACGCTATCGGCCCCTGCATGGTATCGGTGGAAGGTGTATGTGCGGCCTGGTATAAATATGGTCAGGGGAGGTTTGAATATGGCAAATGATAAAGTGACCCTGGCCCATGGTGCCGGGGGCAAGGTGAGTCAGGAATTGATGGAGCAGGTTATTCTGCCGGCTTATGGCAATCCGGTACTTAATACCCTGCATGACGGGGCTTTGGTGGAGATGAAGGGCGAAGTGGCCTTCACCACGGATTCCTATGTGGTACAGCCCTTGTTTTTTGCGGGCGGCAATATTGGCAAGTTGGCTGTCTGCGGCACGGTCAATGACCTGTCGATGACGGGGGCGATTCCTCGCTATTTATCGGTGGGCATGATTATCGAGGAAGGTTTCCCCATCAAGGATTTGCAGACCATCGTGAGTACGATGAAGAAGATGGCGGATGAAGCCGGGGTCGTCATTGCCACCGGAGATACAAAAGTGGTGGAAAAGGGCAAGGCCGATGGTATTTTTATCAACACGGCAGGGATTGGCGACAAAATTCCCGGAACGCATATCAGTCCGGAAAACGTCAAGCCGGGCATGAAGGTGATTCTCTCCGGTTATATCGGCGATCATGCGGCGGCCATTATGGCGGGGCGCCACAATATCAATCTGCCGGCCAGCGTGCAGACGGACTGTGCGCCGCTCAACAAAATGACTAAGGCTATGCTCGAAGCAGCGCCGGATATTGCGGTTATGCGTGACCCGACCCGCGGCGGTGTGGCGGCAGTGCTCAATGAAATCGCTGAGGCATCTAAGTGTGGCATTCTTATTGACGAAGATGAAATACCCATCCATGCCGAAGTGCAAGGCGTTTGTGATATGCTCGGTTTTGACCCGCTGTATCTGGCTAACGAGGGTAAATGCGTGGCATTTGTGCCTGCAGAAAGTGCAGATAAAGTGCTCAAGGCAATGCGGACAAGTCCTTATGGGCAGGAGGCAAGGATTATCGGTGAAGTTACGGCCGAGGCCCCGGGAACCGTGGGATTGCGTACGGGAATCGGCGGGATTCGTGTCGTTGATATGCCGTTGGGGAATATCGTGCCGCGAATTTGCTAAGGGATACCGTGGGGCGGGGGCAGTTGGTCTGCTTCGCTGCGCAGACCAACTGCCCCCGCCCCACTCCGTGGTACATCTTTTTATTCGCGGCACGATGTGAGTCCGAGTCCAAAAAGTTCACCAAGTGCAACGAGGGAGGCCGTGGGGATTGTGAACTGCAGCGTTAGGCTGGGGGCGTAAAGAAATAATTTTTTCTCTACTCCTGCAATATTTATAAAAGAGGTTTGTTTGAGCGGAGCGAGTTTTGAGCTTTTATAAATACTGAATTAAAAGAGAAAAAATTATTTTAGCCCCAAGTCTAAGCGGAAGTGCACAATCCCCACGGCCTCCCTGACGGCATTAACTTCGCAAGCACCGATGCAAACCTTGCACGAACGAATCT
This sequence comes from Selenomonas sp. FC4001, assembly GCF_000701565.1. Taxonomy (NCBI): domain Bacteria; kingdom Bacillati; phylum Bacillota; class Negativicutes; order Selenomonadales; family Selenomonadaceae; genus Selenomonas; species Selenomonas sp. FC4001. The sequence continues at coordinate 10,896 of NZ_JNJF01000009.1, forward strand.
TTTTGGCTATAATGAATCATGTTTAGAAGATGTTACACTTTACTCATAGAAGGAAGCGAAATAGATGAAACTGGGGCGGATTTTGCCGTTGTTGCTGGGACTGCTGTTTTGGGGCAGTACCAGTGTCTTTGCCGAAAATATGCAGTTTGTGGATGCCGTAGGGCCGACAGGGTATTATGTGGACGTGGATTCCCTGTCTTATTTCCAGACGGTGGAAGTGCAGCCTGATAATACGAGCCGGACTTATGAACTGGTGCAGGCACGGGTGGCTGTCATCAAAGCCCGTACAAATCGCCGCTATATCTATCTGATGCAGTTCAACAGGGACAAGCGGGTCTACCATATCCTGGCTTCCAAAGTGCAGGCTTATGATACCAAGCAGACATTGGAAGAATCCGGGGATCAGCATTTGGATTTGCCTTTTGTGGAAACCTCCCCCATGCAGACTGTGGTGGATTTTATTTACGAGCAGCCCCGCACAAATTAAATGTTTGAAGTCTCCTCCAATATGGGGGAGGCTTTTACTATGAAATCTTTGCGAATCGGAATGGAGGTTCTTATGACTGAGATAGATGTGCTGAAAAAAGATACCGCTTATTTGTCCATCATATCCAACACCGTGCTGGTGCTCCTGAAGCTCTTTGTGGGCGTTTGGGTGGGGGCGGTAAGTCTGATTTCCGAAGCCCTGCATTCCAGTGTCGATTTGGTGGCCTCGTTGATTGCCTTTTGGGCCGTGAAGAAGTCGGTGACTCCTCCGGATACAGAACATGACTACGGCCACGGCAAGTTTGAAAATCTCTCGGCGGCGGTGGAAGCTCTGCTCATTGTAGCGGCGGCCGGGGGCATTGTCTATGAAGCCTTTGAACACCTCGGACAGGATAAAGTGCCGGAGATGCTGCACTTCGGTGTGGCCATTATGCTGGTGTCCATCATCATCAACCTGCTCGTGTCCCACAAATTGATTTCCGTTGGCAAGCTCACAGGCTCTCAGGCACTGGAGGCCGATGGCCTGCATCTGCGGGCAGATGTCTGGACTTCTGTAGGTGTCATGGCCGGCTTAATCCTCATGCAAATTACCGGCTGGGCCTGGCTCGATGGTGCCATTGCCATTGCCGTAGCTTTGATTATCTTCCGGGAGGGTTGGAAGATGGTGGTGGATTCCACCATGGAGCTTACGGATGTGAGCCTGCCGGAAGAGCAGGAGAACAAAATCATGGCCATTATTGATGCCATTCCCGAGGTCAAAGGCTGCCATTGCCTGCGCACCCGCAAATCCGGCTCCTATAAGCTCTTGGATGTTCATGTGCTCTTTGACGGCAATATGCATCTTTCCCATGTTCATGCTATCTGTGATGAGCTTGAGGAAAAAATTCGGGAGGAGTTCGGCGCTTTTGACATTTTGATTCACCCGGAACCGGCAGGCAACCATGAGCCTGAGACAAAGGCGGCCCAATACGAGATTGCCAAAAAACAGGAAAAAATTGATGTTTCTAACTGATTTTTAAGAAAAACAAGTTAGAATATGGTACAATAGTAAGGTCAGTGAAGAAATGAATGGGGGAACGAGTTTATGAAATTTCGCAAAGTATGTGCGATGGTCATGTCGGCGATGATGTTGGTATCATCCATGGGAATGGCCAGTGCCGCAACGCCGGAAACGGTGCAGGCAAAACTTTCTGCTGTAGAAAAAGATACCTACGGCACAGAACAGACTGGTGCTCTTTTAGAACGTATAAACAAACTGGAAAAAGATTATAATGGCAGCCATAAGAAGGGCAGCATGATGGCGCGTGTGGATGCCCTTTATGATGAGGTGTATACCAATGGCAGCAAGCCGTCGGTATTGGCACAGCTCAATGCTGTTGAGTGGAATATTGACCATGAGGTCAGCATGAACTCCGTGGAAAAGCGCGTGGCCGATATGGAAATGACCATCAACGGTCATACCAACGAGGGTACGTACAAGAAACGGATTCAGGATTTGGCTTCGTCTTCCTTTGGCACGGTGGATCTGCCGATGGAACAGGTCCTGGTGCCGAAAAATACGCTGATTAAGGTAGCGCTGGTTGACCCGGTAAATACCAAGAATCTGAAAAAAGGCGATATTATTCGCTATAAGGTGGCCGCTGATGTCATCGTAGACAGCAAATTGGTCTTTGCCAAAGGGGAACCGGGCGACGGTGTCGTCAAGAAGGTAACGCAGGCGCGTAACTTTGGCCGCAATGCCGAGCTGGATGTTGATTATAAGCAGACGAAATCCATAGATGGTACCTATGTCGCTACTTTTGTAGGTGAGGAAGCCAAGCAGGAAATGAAGAGTCTGGCGCTGGCTGCTGGTGCCAGTGTAGCAGGCATGGTCCTCCTCGGGCCCATTGGCATCATTGGTGGAGCCTTTGTCAACGGCAAGAACATTGAACTGCCGGCCGGTACGGAATTCTACATTCAGACGAAGAATGACACGACGCTGTATGGCGTAGCTACTACGGCAGAATAATTTTGAAGCACCTTCTTGACAGGAGGTGCTTTTTTATTTAGAATAAATCGCAAAGGATAATAATTATTTGTTACTTATAGAAAGGATTTATCATGCGGGTTGGATTGAAACCGAAGGAAGTGACTGCGCTGCTGCGGGAGCGCGGTTTCAAGGTCACACCACAGAGGCTGGCGGTGTATAATGCGCTGGCGCATACCACGGAACATCCCAGTGCGGAAACTTTGTATCAGGAATTGCTGCCTGATTATCCCACCATGAGTTTGGCGACTGTCTATAAGTCGTTGAATATTTTGTGCGCCGTAGGAATTGTACAGGAATTGAATGTGGGCGAGGACTCTTTTCGCTATGATGCCAGAGTCAGTCCGCACCCGCATATCCGTTGCATGCACTGTGGCCGGGTGGACGATGTAAAGACCCTGCCGACCACGGATTTTTCGGAGCAGGTTATGTTCGAGACGGGCTATCAGCTGACAGGACAGCAATACTATTTCTATGGCGTGTGTCCACATTGCCAGCAGGCAATGCTGGCGCAGGAAGCCTGAACGAGAACAACAAAATCAGCAGGAAAGTTTACGGTAATAGCCCCTGAAAGCAAGAAGATGCTTTTAGGGGCTTTTTGCTGTCTGCTCGCAGCGGTGCACTGCGGCAGGAAGTCGAAGGCGAAATGTCGAATAGGTGGGGAAGGTCGAATCCAGCGAAAAAATTACAAAGGAGGGGCGGCCGTGGTTTTTTCATCGAATATCTTTTTGTTTATGTTTCTGCCGCTGATACTCCTGCTCTATTATAATCCTCTTTGGCGGAGCAGGAGGTTTCGTAATATCTTATTGCTGCTGGCAAGCCTCGTGTTCTATGCCTGGGGCAAGCCGTTCTTTGTCTGGCTGATGGTGGTGTCCATCGTCGTTGGCTGGCAGGTGGGGCTAAGGATGAACGGGGCCAAATCGCCGGGGGCGCGCAAGCGCTGGCTTATCTTGGGCGCGGCCTTTCACTTGGGCATGTTGTTTGTCTTTAAGTACCTGACCTTTGCGGCAGCGCAGCTGGGGCTTTTATTGCAGATGGATTTTTCTGCCATTCAGCTGGCATTGCCCATCGGGATTTCCTTCTTTACGTTCCAGCTCCTGTCTTATCTGTTTGATATCTATTATGGCAAGGCGCAGGCACAGGCAAATGTTTTGCATGTAGGCCTCTATATTGCGTTGTTCCCGCAGCTCATTGCGGGGCCGATTGTGCGCTATGCCGATATTGAGCGGGAAATCCTTCAGCGGCAGGAAACGCGTCAGGATTTCACGAACGGCATGATACGTTTTATCTATGGTCTTGCCAAGAAAGTACTGCTGGCCAATTATTTTGCCGTCATTGCCCTGGACGCAAGATTTATGTCTGCGCAGGAGCCGCTTTCTGTGGCGGCAGCCTGGCTGGGGGCTATTGCTTATACCTTTCAGATTTATTTTGACTTTTCGGGTTACTCGGATATGGCCATTGGCCTGGGGCAGATGTTTGGCTTCCACTTCCGGGAGAATTTCAACTACCCGTATATTTCCCGCAGCGTGACGGAATTCTGGCGCCGCTGGCATATTTCTCTGTCCTCCTGGTTCCGGGATTATGTCTATATTCCACTGGGGGGGAGCCGCTGCAGCCGGAGCCGCCTGGCGCTGAATCTCTTTATCGTCTGGTCCTTGACCGGCTTTTGGCATGGCGCGAATTGGACGTTCTTGCTTTGGGGCTTGATTTATTTTTGCCTGCTGATTCTGGAGAAGTTCACCGGCTTTGCTGATCGCCTGGGCGTTTTCGGCCATATCTATACCTTGCTGGCGGTCATTATGGCCTGGGTGGTATTTCAATTCTCTGATTTAACGCAGAGTCTTGCCTATATGGGCATGATGTGGGGGCTGGCCGGAAATCCTCTTTATGATGAGCTGGCGGGGCATTTTCTCTTTGACGGCGGGATAGTCTGGCTGCTGGGGCTTATCTTTTCGCTCCCCATCTATCCTTGGGTGGCAAAACGTTGGGCGCTTTGGCAGCCTGTGGTTGAGCCTTGTCTGGCGGCGGTGCTGTTTCTGCTTTCCATTATCGCTACCGTAGCCGGAAATTACAATCCGTTTATCTATTTTAACTTTTGAGGTGCAGCTATGAGCATGCGTGACTATATGATGCGTTTTTGCGCAGGCATTTTGGTGGTTGCTTTAGTGATGATATTCCTGCGCTGGGTTACCGTGGTGGTGCTGATAGAAGGCTGCAAGTGGGATAACGCGCTGACACAGCTGGTCCTTTGGGATAATTGGCGTCTGCCGGAACGCATCCATCCAAGGGAAAAGGATATTGACTGGGCTGGTCTTTATCCCTTTTTAGAGCCGGAACCGGAGCGAAATCTGCTGGCGGAAATGCGCTATCGGGAAAATAAATTGCGGGAGAAGCAGGCAAGGTTTGCCGATTGGAGCGAAACGTATTTTCCCGGCTATACGGGCATTGTCGAAACGGGCAGGTGCTATGACCAGCTCATTGGCTGGGACATTCGGCCCATAACGACCGGCAGCGTACAGGTGCTCCCTGATGGCTGGCTGTTTTTCCCTACGCTTCCCTTTGACATTCAGGAATACATTGAGGAAACAGCAGGTTTGGCGGATTTTTGTCATACGCAGGGGGCAAAGTTCCTGTTCGTGCCCAATCCGCCGGCCTTGGATGAAAAGAGCGATGGTAAATTCATCGGGCGGGTGGATTTTAGCCTGCAGAAAAAAGATGCGATGCTGCAGGGCTTGCAGAACCGTGGCATAGACACCCTTGACCTTTATCCGCGCATGCGGGCGGCTTTTTCGGATAGGCCTTATCATCAGCTGTTCTTCCGCACGGACCATCATTGGCTGCCGACCACAGGCTTGTGGGCTGCGGGGCAGATTGCGGGCTGGTTAAAAGAGGCAGCGGGTGTACCCTTGCGGGAGGAACTTTTGCAGCCGGAAAACTACCGACAGGAGCAGTTCGCGGCCTATTTCTTGGGCAGTCAGGGCAAGCGGCGGACCCGCGTCTTGGCAGAGCCTGATGATTTTATGCTTCTTTATCCTCAATTTCCCACGAACCTGCATTATGAAATTCCGGGGCTGGGCATCGACACCTATGGCGATTTTTCCGTCACCTATGACAGGCATGAGGTGGAACGGAAGGATTTTTACGGCTCCAATCCCTATGCGGCCTATAATTTTGCCGACTGTTCCCTGATTCATATCGAGAACTTTGCCCAAGATGCTGCGGATGTGAAAATCCTCGTGGTGAAGGATTCCTTTGCCAACAGTGTAGCGCCGTTTCTGGCGCTCTGCGTGAAACAGATGGATATTCTTGACCCGCGCTGGTTCAAGGGCAGTATCCGCAGTTATATAAAGAAAAACCAGCCCGATATCGTGCTGGTTATCCACACGATGGAGCTGGATTATCCGTTGGAGCGTGATTCGCATCAGGATGACTATGATTTCCGCTGACATGCTTTTGTGTTTAGTTCTGCTGACGCTGCGCGCCCGGGCCGTCGCTGGCGATAGCGACCTTGCTTTCGGCGAAGGTGCGCATATAGTTGAGCATGTAGAGGGCGGCTTCGGCAATATCCATGCCGAGTCCCGCAATCAGACCGCCGGGCAGCGTGCAATTTGCCTTTACGAGCAGGGGCTGTACATGGAGGATATAGGGGCGCACTGCAGGACAGAGCAACTCTGTATAGCGGGCGATGATTTCGCTGGCTTCGTCATCTAAGATGATAAAGGCGCTGTTATGGGCAGCGGCGATGATGGCGCCAATCATGGCCCCGATAAAGGGTTGCACGGCTTCCGGGGCATGGGCCAGGAATTCATCGGCAGGATATTTCAAACTGCCGTCGGCGTTTAAGAGTTCCTGCCGCAGAAGTTCTGCCGTCGTGCCGAAGGGGGCATGCTCGTCCATTTCGGTCATGGAGAGGCCTAAAAGCGGATAGGACAGGGATAAAAACTCGCCCTGCTCCCGGCCAAAGTCAAAGGCGGCCGTTAGCGGCAGCCCCTCGCGTACATGGGCGATGGTGACGTCGGCCTTGGCACTTTGGGAACTGGCGGCGGTAAGCTGCATTTGCAGAGGATTGCTCACCTTGCTGGTGAAGCAGAGCAGAGCCCGGTCCAAATCGCAGTGGGGCAGTTCATCGCCCATGATGCCCGCGATTTCCGTGGCAATCTGCTCCAATGCGCCGAGGCTTTCCAAGGGTTTGACCAGATTATCCAGGCGCTCCTTGCAGGCTTCCATCGCCTGTGTATCCAAATCCTGCATGGTTGAGAGGTAGAAATCAAAGGTCTTGTTGGTGACTTTGGGGGCAAGATTGGGCATATAGGCCTGCTGGAAAGGCGTTTCCACCGGGTCATGGGGCAGGTGGCTCACCACATCCCAAAGGTTTAGCATGGTTTCAAGCTCGCGGGCGAGAATGGAACTGCCACAGGCTTCGCCGAGACGCAGGTCAAGGTGCAGCAGCGGCGTAAGACCGAGTTTTTCAAGGGCAAAGCCCTGCGCAGGTTCGCCCCCGCGATGTGAGGGCAGGAAGTAATCGACACAGTCCGGTGCAAGGTTCTGTGCAATCAGGGCGGCGGCGGCACAGTTGGAGCCGTCCAGGATTACCGCTTTATGGTGTGCGGCAAAGCCCAGCATGAGCCCCGCAATGGCGCCGAATTCAAAGCCGCCGACTTTAGCCAGTACATCAATAGCATCCGTGTTATCCGGCTGATTGAGGTTTAATGCTTTTTCGACAATGGTAGTCTTTTTTACCAGTCGTTCATCGGATATATTCGTGCCGCGTCCAGTGACTTCCGCGGCTGTTTTGTTGCAGATGGCAGCGCAAATGGCGGCGCTGACGGTGGTGTTGGCAATGCCCATTTCGCCGGGCAGCAGGCAGTCAAAACCTTCGCCAATGAGTTTTTCGGCCAGTTCAATGCCCTTTTCAAGGGCGGCGATGGCCTGTTCTCTGCTCATGGCCGGGCCTTGGGCGATATTATCTGTGCCGTTGCCAATCCGGCAGTCCAATAGCCCCGGAATATCGATGTTATCTGCCTTGATGCCGAAGTCGGCGATAAAGATTTCGCTGTCCGCAAAGCCGGAGAAGGCATTGGCGGCAGCACCCTGGCCAATCAGGTAGCTCTTGGTCATCTGCAGGGTGGTTTCCTCCGGATAGGCGCTGACGGCTTCGGCGGCAACCCCGTGGCTGGCACAGCAGATGACCGTGCATTTATCGGGAGCGGCAGGATGAATTTCCCCGGTTATGGATAGATATTTGAGCAGCAGGTCTTTGAGCAGTCCCAGAGAATCTTCGTCGCCTTCCATAACCTTGGTCAGCTGGGCAGCTGCCTGCTGGGCTAATTCGTGATTGGCCGGCTCTATGGCGGTAAGTGTTCTATTTAATAAACTCATCCGATGTTCTCCTTCGGTACTTGTTTCAGGGACAGGCCGATACGGTTGCGGCTCTCGTCAACACTGATGACCATGACTTTGATGATATCTCCGACGGCCAGTACGTCGAGCGGATGCTTGATGCGTTTTTGGCTCATTTCGGAAATATGGATAAGGCCGGCAGTTTTGAGGCCGATATCGACAAAGGCACCAAAGTCGGTGATATTGCGCACTGTACCCCGCATAATGCTGCCTTCCTTGATGTCGGAAAGCTTCACCACGGCCTGACGGGTAAGTGGTGCCGGCAGGTCCTCGCGCGGGTCGCGGCCCGGTTTTACGAGGGCATCGAGAATATCCTTGACCGTAAGTTCGCCGGCGTCCAATTCCTTGGCTAACTTAGCGCAGTCGGCAAGTTTGGCCTTGGCCGCCAGCATGGCGAGCGCATCTTTATCGTTGAGGTCGTTTAAGCTAAAGCCCAGACGTGCCAACAGTTTTTCTGCCAAATCGTAGGATTCGGGATGGACAGGGGTGTTGTCCAAGGGCGATTTGCCCCCGGCAATACGCAGGAAACCGGCACACTGGGTAAAGGCGGCCGGGCCCAGACGGGGCACTTTCAGCAGCTGTTTGCGACTCGTGAAGATGCCGTTTTCATTGCGGTAAGCCACGATATTTTTGGCAATGGTGGCGTTGATGCCCGCGATATGCTTGAGGAGTGCGCCGCTGGCCGTGTTGAGGTCAACGCCTACATGGTTGACTGTGCTTTCGATGGTGGCATCGAGGGTCGCGCCCAGTTCCTTTTGGTTGACGTCATGCTGGTACTGCCCTACGCCGATGGCTTTGGGGTCGATTTTGACCAATTCCGCCAGCGGGTCCTGAATGCGGCGGGCAATGGATACTGCGCCACGGATGGTGACATCGTATTCGGGCAGTTCTTCCTTGGCCAGCGCCGAAGCGGAATAGACGGAGGCCCCTGCTTCGTTGGTAATCAGGTAGTGTACATCCGTCAAGTGATTGTCGGCAATCAGCTGGGCCGTGAACTGTTCCGTTTCGTAGGACGCCGTACCGTTGCCGATGGAAATCAGCGTGATATGATGTTTTTTTATGAGGCCCAGTACCGTTTTGGCAGCGGCGGCTTTCGCTCCGTCGCTCTGCGTTACCTGAATTACGCCGTGGTCGACCACATGGCCGGTGGCATCGACAACCGCCATCTTGCAGCCCGTGCGATAGCCGGGGTCAAGACCCAGTACAGTATGACCGGCAAGGGGCGCCTGCAGGAGCAACTGTTTTAAGTTTACGCCAAAAATCTTGATGGCCTGTGCTTCGGCATCTTCGGTGAGCTGGCTGCGGACTTCGCGTTCCAGCGCCGGGAACAGCAGACGTTTCCAGCCGTCCTCGATAACGGCTTTCAAGGTTTCATCCCACTTTGAGGGCGCCTTACTGATACGGCGGAAAATGCGGCTTTGACAGTCCTCGGCGTCAATCGTGACATGGACTTTGAGACACCCCTTGGCTTCGCCGCGGTTGATGGCGAGAATGCGGTGAGAAGGCAAAGTATGAATAAGCTCGCTGTAATCCTTGTACATGGCAAAGGTGTCGGCTTCTTCAGCATCCTCTAAGAGTTCCGTTTCGATATGGCCGTTGTTCCAAAGGCGGGTACGCATATTGGCACGCAGTTTGGCATCTTCCATAATGGTTTCAGCGGCAATATCCATAGCGCCCTGCAGGGCATCTTCGGCAGTGGCGACTTCTTTCTCCTCGTCGATGTAGTTAACGGCTTCTTCCAAAGGCGTGCCCTTGATTTTGGCCTGTTCCAACATCAATTTGCCCAAGGGTTCCAAACCCCGCTCACGGGCAATCTGGGCGCGGGTGCGTTTTTTCTGCTTGTAGGGCAGATAGAGGTCCTCGAGTTCCTGTAATTTTTGCGCCTTTTCGATGGCGGCTTTGAGTTCGTCGGTCAGCTTGCCCTGCTCCTCGATTTTGGCGAGGATTTCTTCCTGCCGTTTGACGAGGTTGCGCAGATAGGCCAGACGTTCTTCTAATGTGCGCAGCTGTTCATCTTCCAAGGCGCCAGTAGCCTCTTTGCGGTAGCGGGCAATAAACGGCACAGTATTGCCGCCGTCTAACAGCTCGATGGCGGCAGAGGTCTGCTTTGGGGTCACGCCAAGTTCCTTGGCGATAAGTACGGGAATATCATTTATTTGCATGGTGGGCACCAACTTTCTTTTTATTGAAACTTATCTTATCATTATAACGCCATTAGCGGCACTTTGCATTCTTGTATAGCGGATTATTTTAAATGAATATAGCAGGTTGAACGCCCACTTCCTTCACGTTTTAGATAGCCTGTAGCCACTAACTTCCGTAAAGCTCCTTCTATGGAACTTACGCTAAGCGATGGGCAGAGTTCGCGGATATCCTGTTTGGAAAAACGCCCCAGTTTTTGCAGGGAAGCCTTACGAACCATTTCCAGCGCAGATGTTTTCATTTCCACAATGGAGAATCGGTCTTCAAAATCCCGATAGGCGGCAATAATCGTGCTTAGAATGTATTTAATGAAGGGGACAACATCCTCGTTGCCTTCATGCCAGCCGTGTTGGGACTGTCTGAGTGCATCATAATAAGCATCCTTGTGGTTGGCTATTTTTGCTTCCAAGGATATGTACTTCCCCACATAGAAGCCACAGCGATAGAGCAGGAGCGTAGTTAAGAGTCTGCTCATGCGTCCGTTTCCATCATTAAATGGATGTATACAGAGAAAGTCGTGAATGAAAATGGGGATAGCAAGCAGTGGCTCTGCTTCGGCATTGCCAATTACATAATTGTACTCGGCACAGATTTTATCGAGCGCTTCTGGTGTTTCGAAGGGGGCAAGCGGCGTGAACAGAATTTCTGTATGTCCGTCAGGGTAAGTGGCACTGATGTAGTTTTGCACATTCTTCGTGCGCCCGCCCATAGGATTATTCATATGACTGTACAGATTTCTATGGAGTTGCAGGATAAAATTCTGTGTGATGGGAATGGCATCGAAATTTTCGTGAATGATATTCAGCACATCGCGATAACCAGCAATTTCCTGCTCGTCCCGGTTTTTGGGCGTGGTCTTTTCTTCGACCAACTGTCGGATGCGTGTACTGGTGGTTACAATTCCTTCAATAGCATTGGATGCCTCTGTACTTTGAATCTTGGCGATTTCTACCAGTTTGGCCAGTTCTGCAGGTCGTTGTTTCAAGTAAAGTTCCTGTTTGCCCGCTGCTTTATATATTGCGGCAATGTAGCCGAGTATTTCGGAATCCCAGGTCATGTCCTTGATTTTTGCATAATTAAAAGAACGCATTCCCTTAACACCTCCTTCTTTCCCTTATATTATAGTGATATTTAAGGGAAAGGTAAAGGATAAAGGGGAAGAACAACGGCGTTTCATTGACAGGATTTTGCAGGCTTCGCTATAATTAAAGCAAAGTAATTTTTAGGCAATCGATAAGGCGAGGAGGTGGAAAAGATATCATGAAGCTAGTGGTAGGAATAACCGGAGCCAGCGGCAGTATTTATGCTTTGCGCTTGATTGAGGTTTTGCGGCAGGCTGGTCATGAGGTGCATGCTGTTGTGACCGACAGCGGCTGGCAGGTTCTGGATTATGAGTGCGGTGTATCACGTGAGGCTTTGGCCAAGCGGGTGGCGGTGCTTTACGATAATGATAACGTGGGGGCGGCGATTGCCAGTGGCTCTTTCCGGGCTGATGCCATGGTGGTTTTGCCCTGCTCCATGAAGACGGCGGCCAGCATTGCCCATAGTATGTCGGACAACCTTTTGACGCGGGCGGCAGATGTGATGCTCAAGGAAGGGCGTAAGCTGATATTAGTGCCCCGGGAAACTCCTATGCATGCTATTCATCTGGAAAATCTGCTGAAACTGGCTCAGCTGGGTGTGCGGATTATGCCGGCGGCACCGGGCTTCTATCATCGGCCCAAAACCATTGAGGATTTGGTGGATATGCTGGTGGGGAAAATCTGTGACCAGCTGGGGCTTGATACGGATTTGTTTGCAAGATGGGAAGGATAAGATGGCAGCTAAAAAAGTATATGCAGTAAGAAATGGCCGTAAGACGGGGATTTTTACCACATGGGCAGAATGCAAGGCACAGGTGGATGGATTCCCAGGAGCGCGGTATAAGGGCTTTACGGACCCCAACGAGGCGACGGCCTGGTTAAATCTTGACTATGTGCCGCCTTATGGAGGCGCACCAAAAGCAGCTGCCAGCCAGCCTGTGGCAGAGGCTAAAGCGGATTTTGATGATGCGGCGGATTATATCATCTACACGGATGGTTCCTGCCTGCGCAACCCCGATGGCCCCGGCGGCTGGGCGGCGGTGATTGCTGACCAGGTGGAGGGAAAACTTACGGAACTGCACGGTGGTGAGGCTTCTACCACCAACAATCGCATGGAACTTACGGCGGCCTTGCAGGCATTGTCCTTTGCCCGTCAAGGTGCAGTTATTGACCTCTACACCGACAGCCAGTATCTTAAGAATGCCTTTACGAAAAACTGGCTGGTCAGCTGGAAACGGAAAGGCTGGGTCACGGCGGCAGGGACTCCCGTGAAGAATCAGGACTTATGGCAACAGCTGGATGCAGCCTTTGCGGCCCATAAGGTGCGGTTCCATTGGGTAAAAGGCCATGTGGGGGTGGCACAGAATGAGCGCTGTGATGAATTGGCTAAGGCGGAAGCAATGAAGTTTCAATAAAAGCATCTTAAATTGCAGTTTGTTGGGGCATTCGTGGTAAAGGTATCTTGTTCATACGTAGTTTGGGGCCAGACGGGGGAGTAATTTTTCTGTTTTCCGCTAAACGACCCCCTCGGAAAAAATAGCTGTCCATTTACTCGCGCCGGGCAGGCCAACGGCGCTGCTTTCAGCGTATTTGCTTAGCTGCTTCCTGCTGGGGCCGGCCTTCACTGCGTTCAGGCAGTCGCTCCCGACAGAAAAATCACTCCCCGCCCGCCCCCACTGAGTTGTAACAAAAAAAATAAAGCTCGTAATAACCTCGATAAACTGCAATTTACTGAGAAAAAACTCCGCAGCCGTAAAATAAACGGCCACGGAGTTTTTCCTTTATAAATATCTGTACCAAGCTTTTTATGCAGAAATAACCGGTTCGTGTTCTTTTTCTTTCGTAGCAGTGGGCTCCCGGAATCTGTCTACGATGGTGGCGCAGGCAGCGTCGCCGGTGATGTTGACGGCGGTACGCAGCATGTCAAAGATTCTGTCCACGCCAAAGAGGATAGGAAGGGCGTCGATGGGGATGCCGGCGGAAACCAGTACGGCCACTACCAGCAGCGTGGGACCGGGGACACCGGCTTGGCCTACCGCACCCAGGGTGCTGGTGATGATGATGGCAATGTACTGGGACAAGGAGAGTTCCATACCGTACATCTGCGCGATAAAGGTGGCCGCCATAGCGTAATAAGCGGCATTGCCGTTCATATTGATGGTGGCACCCAAAGGCAGGGCAAAGGACGTGGTTTCTTTGGATACGCCCAGCTCGGTGGTAGCAGTGTTCATATTCAGCGGCAGCGTGGCAATAGAAGAAGCGGTGGAGAAAGCGAAAATCTGTACCTTCCACATGCTCTTGAAGAACTGTTTATAAGTAGTGCAGCGGGAGAACATGGCTACGGAGCCGCCAAGCATGCCGTAGGTGACGATAGCCAGCACGACGACATAGAGGAGAATCAGATAGAGAATCTTGGTGAGCACTGCGTAGCCAAAAGTTCCGGTAGCATCGGCCATCAGACAGAAGACGCCGATGGGGGCAACATACATAATGCCCGTCATGACCTTGATGAATAATTCCGTCAGGTAATTAAAGAAGTTCAGGACATAATTGCGTTTGGACTCCTCCATATAGGTAGCGGCAAAACCCATGAACAGGGCAAAGACGATAATCTGCAAAATGTTGCCGTCTACCAGAGCCTGGAACGGATTGGTGGGCACAAAGCCCGTCACCGTCTCCCAAAAGCCGGGGATATGGGTGCTTTCCTCCATGTGGTCCACATGAATGGCCGCCTCCGAAAGAGTCGTCATTTCAATGCCCCGGCCCGGCTGGAAGATTTCGCTGGCGGCAAGGCCGAGCGCTACCGCTACAGCCGTAGTAATTCCATAGTAAGCAAAGGTCAGGATACCGATTTTCCCGGCGCTGCTGGATTTTCCCAATGAGGCGGCACCGCCAATCAAGGAGAAGAGTACCAAGGGTACGACGACCATCTTAATCAGCTGCATGAAGAGATTGCCCATGGGCGCCAGCATCTGTGCATCTTTCCCCAGAAGCAGGCCGGTGATGGCACCCAGGATGGTAGCCCCGATAATCCAAATCCCTAGTTTGTCGAGGCTGCTGTGTTTCTTTTCTGACATAAAGAACCCTCCCAAAATTTTCTGCAATCGCCCTTACATAGAAAGCCGCATGCTAATATCCCTGACGGATATGACATGCGGCTTCGTTGCGCGATTTATGATGTTTACATTGTAACACTTTTATGTGGACATGTCTACTACTGGTGGAGAAAAAATGTCAGAGACTGCCGCCTAAATTTGTCAGGGAGTCAATGATTACTTTGCATTCGGGGCGTACATGCTGCAGCACAAAGCGCATTTTGTCCTCGGGGATGGCAACGCAGCCACCCGTGTAGGGCTTGTTAGAGCCTAAGCAATGCAGGAAGATGGCAGAGCCTTTGCCCGGCGTGCCGGCTTCATTGTAGCCAATATTCAGGCAGTAGATGTAATGGGGATTGTAGTCCACGAGATGTTCGCTGCCGTCTTTATCCAGACCGGGCAGCTGGCGGATATCTACCATTTCGTTGTACTTCATGCCGGGACGGGCATCTCCGGACCAGTAGAAATTTTCATCCACCTGCTTGTAGGGCATGATGGAACCAGGATTCGGCGCAATGCCGAAGGCAGCGGTGAAACGGAAGGTGCCTACTGGTGTCTTGTTGTCGCCTTCTTTTTCCTTGCCTAAACCATTCTTGCCAATAAAGCCCGGCGTGGTCATAATCTGCTGCCACTTTCCGTTGGCATCTTTTTCATGCAGGGACACCCAGGCGGTGGTGCCACTGACTGCGCCTACTACAAACATTTGCTTAGCCGTTTTGGCTGCGGGCAGATTCGTTACCCAGGCAGGCGAAGCCTTCGTGGCCAGATTGGATTCCGGCAGACGCTGCACAGGAAATTCAAAGTAGGTATCGGGATAGGGCTCATCCTTCAGGGTGAAGTGCCACCATTCTTCTTCCAGCGGCTTAAAACCGTGGCGCAGCATGGCCTCCCGCAGAATCATGCGGTTTTTTATCTGCTTTTCCGTGAGCTTGCCACGGTAATCGGGATGGGACAGCAGGCCGAAGTAGTCGAAGGTGCCGCCCATGTCTAACTCTTTGCCTGTTGACATGTCAAAAAGAGTCAAATCCACCGTGCTGCCCCGGCTGTGGCCGGATTTGGCAGCGATATAACCTTCAGCAAAGAGTCGGTTTTTCTCCACTTCTGGGTAGAAGTAATCTTTCATGCGCTTGTCATTCAGGTCTTCTGCCCATTTGACGAAATTGGTGACTGCCCGTTGGGGGCGGTAGGCATCATAGATTTTCAGCCGGTAGCCCTGCGCTTTCACATCGTCGGACACAGCCTTCAGTGCTTGGGCTGCTTCCTTCGTCATCAGAGCGATAGGCTCATTGTAGCCGTCAATGCGGTCACCAACGAAATTGTAGGTGGAATAGTAGCGGATTTCCTGAATGATATCCGGCACTACATCCGAGAGCACCACAAAGCCGGAAGAATCGTGGGGATTGACCTTGCTCTGAGGGGCTGCCGAAACCGTGGGCAGGCTGCCAAATAGCAAGCTGAATATCAGCAGGGGCAGCATTAATCCCCTAAAAAAACTACCTTTTCCAAAAAACATAAAAAAACCTCCTTATTTTCATGCGGGTTTAAGGCTTAGCAAAAAACCACCTTATTTTATTTCGGCATATTGAGCAGTACTCCTGCTTTTTTGCATAAATCGGATGTGAATATAACCTGCAGTGCTCGTTGGGACTTCCCACTCTTGAAATTTCGACAAAAAAATAGTACACTTATATTTACTAATTGCCTTTTGCCTGTTACAATCAAAGGGTGGTTAAGATATGAGTGAAGGGAGGCACGCTGGATGCGATTTTTGGAGGTCTTGGGCGCTTGGGTTATTGCGCGATTGGCCGATTTTGGCACCATCGTGCTTCTTTATCGTGATACCATGTTGGAGCTCTTTACCCGGCCGCGCATCCGTCATATTTTGGCGCAGATGTCGCATTTGGGGGTGGACTCCCTGCTGATTGTGAGCCTGACTCTGCTCTTTACCGGAGCGGTGTTTGCCTTGCAGACGGCAGATATATTGATTCGTTTTGGAGCCCAGAGCACCGTTGGCGGAATTATTTCCATTGCCATTGGCCGCGAACTGGGGCCGGTGCTGGTGGGGGTGGTCTGCGCCGGGCGGGTGGGAGCTGCCATTACGGCAGAGATTTCCACTATGAAGGTCACGGAGCAGATAGATGCCTTGCGGGTTATGGCGGTTAATCCCGTCAATTACCTGATTGTGCCCCGCATGCTGGCCTGTATGATGGTCGTGCCGCTTTTAACCGTTTTTGGCGATGTTATCGGCGTGCTCGGTGGTTATCTGGTGGCGGTGTATTATTCCGGCATCAGTTCCTTTAGCTATATCAATTCCATTCACACCTTTGCCGTAGTATTTGACCTGACTGGCGGTATGATAAAAGCCATTTTTTTTGGCAATGTCATTGCGGTGCTGGGTTGTTACTACGGCCTGCATTGTCCGGCCGGTGCTGAAGGCGTGGGTAAAGCCACCACTCGTACCGTGGTGACTTCAATTATCGTGATTTTTATCTTAAATGCCGCGCTGACTTTTGTTCTATACTAAGGACGGCAGGAGGATAATATGATTCGACTGGCGAATGTAAACAAGGTCTATGATGGCAAATATGCCTTGCGGGACATCAATCTCACCATCAAAAAAGGAGAGACTCTGGCGGTAATCGGTGGTTCCGGCTCCGGCAAGAGTACGCTTTTACAGTTGTTGGTGGGGCTTATTCGTCCTGACAGTGGGGAAATCTATATTGGCGGGCAGGAAATCACCCATCTTTCGGAGAAAGAAATGGATAAGGTGCGCTTAAACATGGGCATGGTGTTTCAGTATTCTGCGCTTTTTGACTCCATGACCGTAGGGGAAAACGTAGCTTTTGGCCTGCGGGAGCACCGGAAACTGCCGGAAGCAAAAATCCAGCGTATCATCAAGGAAAAACTGGATTTAGTAGGATTGCATGGGGTGGAGAAAAAACTTCCTAGTGAACTTTCCGGCGGTATGAAAAAGAGGGTGGGACTTGCCCGGGCCATTGCCTTTGAGCCGGATATCATCTTTTACGATGAGCCGAGTTCCGGCCTGGACCCCATTACCACAGCCAAAATCGATGAATTAATCGTAGATATGCAGAAAAAACTCGGGGTTACCTCCGTGGTGGTCACGCATGATATGGCCAGTGCCTGCCGGATTGCTGACAGGATTGCCATGGTTTACGAAGGTGACTTAATTGCCGTGGATACGGTGGACCGGTTTCAACAGATAGAGGATGAACGGGTGCAGGCCTTTTTCAAAATCCTGCACACAGAGAAAACGGAAAGGGATGAATAGCGGGCATGAGCGTAGAAGCAAAGGTGGGAGCTTTTACCCTGGCAGGACTGGCACTTTTGGCCGCGGTCATTATCATGCTGAGCGGTTTTCAGCTCGGCGGGAACAAGGGCTATACTCTCTATGCCGGTTTTAAGCAGGTAGTGGGGGTGGAACCCCAATCCCTGGTGAGATTGTCCGGGGTACCTGTGGGACATGTAACCTCCATAGAGAACGATGGCCGCGGTGTTACTGTGGGCATGAAGATAAATGACGGCGTACAGATACCCAAAGGTTCCAAGGTGGGAATTGGAGCCAGTGGTGTCATGGGGGATAAATTCATCAACATCACCCCTGGAGACAGCGAAGATGGTTATCTGGATGAAGGGGATTTTCTGCTGGGAAGCGAAGAAGAAGGCATGGACGAGATGTTTCGGAACATCAACAAAGTGGTGATACAGGCCCAGGACCTTCTGACCAGCATGAATAATATTGTGGGCAATGAAGCCTTCCAGACCTCCATTGTGCAGATGGTGGTGAACCTGCGGGATACCACTGCGCATATCAACGGCATGCTGGGGGCTATGGAAAGCATGGTCAAAACCAATCAGGGGAATGTCAATCAGACTCTGACCAATATTAATCTCACGACCGCCAGCCTGAACCGTACGATGCATTCCGTGGAAGCCATAATGGCCAATCTGGCCACGGTGGGGGCGGACCCGCAGACGGCGGAAAACCTGCGCATAACCTTGGATAATATCACGCAGACCAGTGAAAAAATCCGGATAATCTCGGAAGGCATTGCCAAGGTAGCCGGGGATGAGAAGACGGTGGAAGATGTAAAGGCCACCATCCACAATGCCCGGGAACTGACGGAGAAAGCCAAGAAGGTTAAGAAACAGCTGGACTCCATCGAGACGCATGCGGAAGTGACAACCCTGTACAGTGGTCAAAAACGTGACTGGGATACCAGTATGGGATTTAACATCGGCATGGAACAGGGGCCTTTCCTCAACATGGGGGTCGAAGATATCGGAGAAACCAATCGGATTAACTTCCAGTTGGGCAAACGGCAGGGCAATCTTGCGGGCCGGGTCGGTGCCATTCGCGGTGCCGCCGGTGTGGGGGTAGATGCCTATGCAGGCAAGAACTTCAAGTTCTCAGCAGATGCTTATGATTTTAATGACCTGTCTGTGCGTTTAGGTGCGCAGGTCAGGGTTATGGATAATACCTGGCTCATGGGCCAGTGGCAGAATGTCAATAAACATGACAAGCGGGCGGCCTATGTGGGCCTCAAGCAGTACTTCTAAGGAGGAGTTGTAATGAATAAAAAGCGTTTTTATAAAAGATTGACGGTCATGATTTTGGGGGGCTTGCTGACGGTATCGGCTGGCTCTGTATCGGCCGCTAATACTGTACAGTTGAATCTTAATGATGCGGTGCAGATGGCGTTGGAGAACAACCGCAGTATAAAAACTGCATTGGCTAACGTGGATGTGGCCAAGTGGAATCTTTCCAAGTATCGCCGTCAGACCGGCGTGACGCTGTCGCTGTCTACGGGGGCAAATCGTGCAAATGATATGCTGGCTAAGGCTTCGCATGGCGGAGACAATTCCTATTTTACCAACAGTGCCTCTGCATCCATTCCCTTGTACAACTTCTCCTTGCGCAGCGGGATTGAATCCGCTGGATATGCTCTGAATGCTGCGGATGTTACACTGGAGAATACCAAGCAGTCCATTCGCTATCAGGCCACGGCTGATTATTACAATATCCTGAATTACAAGAACTTAATCAAGGTGCAGGAAGATGCAGTAAGGGCGTATCAGGAACATCTGGACAATGTAAATGCCCAGTATCGTGTAGGTACAGTGGCCAAGTCGGATGTGCTGTCTTCCCAGGTAAACCTGGCCAATGCGCAGCAGGCGCTGACCACGGCGCAGAATAATTATGATATTGCCATTGCTACTTTGAACAATGTCATTGGTCTGCCGACGGATACGGCGCTCGAAATTGATGAAGAACTGAAGCATCCGGCCTATAACCTCAATCTGAATGATTGCACGAATTATGCGTTGAACAACCGTGCGGACGGAGCTGCTGCTTATTATGCCGTGAAGCAGGCTGAGGCAGGCATCAATACGGCCAAAGCCGGCTGGTATCCGACTGTTACGGCTTCTGCCAACAAGGCCATTGAAGGTAAGAATGCCTTCCATGCTGACCATAGCAATACCTGGGTGTTTGGCGCTACTGCCACCTGGAATATCTTTGATAATGGCGTAACGACTGCCAATGTGAACAATGCCGAAGCATCCTTGGTAAAAGCGCAGGAAGCACTGAAAACGCAGGACGAAACCATCCAGCTCGATGTGCGCACGGCGCTGCTGAATCTGCAGGCTGCTGAAAAGAACATCAGCACCACGGAGACGGCTGTGACCCAGGCGGAAGAAGATTTAAAAATCGCGCATGTTCGTTATTCCGCCGGTGTGGGTACCAACCTTGATGTAATGGATGCTACGGAGAAAATGACCTTAGCGCGTACGAACTACAACACGGCGCTGTATAAATACAATGTATCCAAAGCTGCACTGGATAAAGCTATGGGTATTCCTGTGGATATTGATGTGGCAAAATACAAAGCATCGCAGATGGAAGGCAACCGCTTGAAGAAAGTCCGGGACGATGCCAAAGTGACGGCAAATCCTGTATTGGAGCTGACGCCGGAAGCCAAGAAGGCTTCCAAGGAAGAAACCAAGGCTATGCGTCAGGCTGAACGGGAAGTCCGCAACGCTGCTGATGCCAATAAGCAGGCAGCAGCGGAAAAGAAAACTGTCACGGAAAAAAAGACAGCTGTGGTCAGCGAACCGACTAAGAAAACGGAACAGCCTGCCAGTACGGCAGCAGTGGCCAGCGAAATGGCCAAATAACACTAAAGGACTGTAATCTAATGCCTATGATGGGCCTTTGGGGAGAACGTAATGAAGGTAAAGACATGGATAATAGGAACATTGGCGGCAGGCTGCGTAGCAGCCGGCGGCTTGTGGTACTATGTACATACGCAAAACTTCATGGAACGGGCCGGGGAGGAAGTATCTTCCTTGGCCACCCAGGCTCTGGGCGCAGATGTGACAGTGGGGGAAATCGAAGTAAATTCCCTGCGGGATATCAAACTCCATAATCTGGCTGTTTATGACAAGCAGGCGGAGCTGATTGCCAGTGCCGACGAGGCGCAGGTCAGCTGCCGCCTGCTTGCGGCGGTTATGGACCCTGCAGAAGCAGTGGCTGAAGTTGAGGTCAAAGGGCTGCAGGCTGTATTGGCCGAGCGCGCTGATGGCAGCTGGAACGTGCAGGATTTAATCACCGAGGAAAAGAGCTCGCAAAAATTCCGGGGCCGGGTCAAGGCAACGGATGCACGGGTAAGTTTGCGCCGGGGGGGACAGGAACTGTCGCTGGAAAAGGTAAATGCCCTGGTGGATTTGGCAGATAATCCCGTGTATAAGGCTGAGTTTTCTGCTGAAAATCAAGGCACTGCCATTAAAGGAACGGCGACCATCTCCGATAGCCGTCAGATAATCAACGCCAGCCTGTCCGGAATGGAGATAAAGAACTATCTGTCATTTATTCCCGCGGGGCTGCTCCCTGAGAATGTGGAGATTAAGGGGGGCAATATTCCTGAGGCCGAGCTGCATATCTACCGCCGGGAGGGAGATCTTTCCTTCAGCGGTGAAGCGGAACTGGCCGCTGGTGCTGTTCGGGTAGAGGACACGGAAATCGAAAATATTGCCGGTCATGCATCCTTCACGAACGAAGAGGGACTCTTAAACATCAATGCTTCAGCGGCAGGTCAGCAGGTTAATGTTCATGGCAAAATCAAACATCTGCAGACAACACCCTATATGGAACTGGAAGCGACTTCGGAGTCCTTTGACCCCGGGAAGATTTTAACCAATCTTCCCTATGCAGGCGCGGCAAAGTTTGCAGTGAAAGTTACGGGGGCGCTCAATAATCCTAGCGTGGATGGCAAGGTGGAAGTACCTCAGGGGAAAATCATGGATGTACCCTTTAGTGGCGCGACTGCAGATGTGCGCTATCAGGACAAGAACCTCTTTGTGCGGGATTTTTCCGTTCAGGTTTGGGGCGGAAAGGCTCGTGGTGAAGCGGTAATCTCCACGGAAAATTTGGGCTACACGGCCCATCTTAAAGTGGATGATATTGATGCTGCCCAGGGAGCGGCGTATTTGCCCCAGCTGGCGGGAATTACCGGCCGGGTGTCAGCAGATGTGGGCGGTAATGGTATCGGTACTGACCTTAGCACCTTGCAGCTTTATGGCAGTGCCAGTGTGAAAAATGCTGGCTGGCAGGGACTGCGGATCGATAAAGCAACGACATCTTTCTATCTGGCTGATGATGATTTGCTGATTGATTATTTAAGCGTGAAGATGCCTAACCACAGCAGTCTAGGGCTGGAAGGCTCTATTCGGGATATGCGGGAATCCGCTCAGCTGGATTTGGCCTTTTATGGTGGCCACTTTGATCTGGCCATGCTGCAAAATATTGACAGCCGCGTTGACATGTCAGGGCTAGCCGATTTCAAAGGCACTGTTCATGGTGATAAGCGCAATCCGCAGGTGGATATCAAGTTCTCCGGCCTACAGGGGAAGATTTTCAAGCAGCCTTATGACAGTTTGAAAATAGCCGCCAGCGGCAGCCTGGATGGCATTGGTATTGATGATTTCCTCATGGAAAAGGATGGCAAGGAAGTCTGGCAGGCCAAGGGTTCTGTGGGTTTTACTGGGGAGAAGCGCATAAATCTCCGGCTGGATACCATGGGGGCACGCATGGAAGATATTGCGGCTTTGATTGCGCCAGATCAGCCCATTACCGGCAATGTGGATAATGTCGTTCAGCTTACGGGGACGTTAGATAACCCTAAGGCGGTCGGCTATATTCATTTTTATCGAGGCAGCTATCGGGGGGTACTGTTGTCCGGTATGGATGGCGACTATTTCCTGGAAAATGGCAAGTTGCGCCTGCAGGATTTTCATGCGTATTCCCCGATGATTGATATGGTGCTGAACGGCAACCTTACCACCGCTGATCAGTCGCTGGACATGGAAGTGAAGGCCAGTGATATCGATTTGAAGCGGGTGGAGCATAAACTTCCTTACGAGGTCAGCGGCCATGGAACTTTCATGGGCAAGATTGATGGCACGATTAATAATCCCATATTTCATGGAATTCTGAATGCGCCTGCGGTGGAGCTCAATGGGGTGACACTGACCAACCTGCGGGGCTTGGTAAAATTCATGAACAACAGCTTTGAGATTGACCATTTTGGCTTTGAACAGGATGGCGGTACTTATGATTTGGAGCTGGAGTATGATACCAACACCGGCAGGCTCGATGGCGATATGGTGGTGCAGAATGCCGATATTGCGGCTGTGGCGGCACTGGCTAATGCCAAAACCGATGTTATCAGCGGCAGGGCTGATTTGCTGGCTCATATCAGTGGGACCGCGGATAATCTTACGGTCAAGGTGGATGGCGACATTCAGCAGGGGACTGCGGGTGGTTATGATGTTCACAATGTGGCCTTGGATTTGCAGCTGCTGAATCATATCGTTTACATCAACAAGCTGAGCGGCAGTCAGGGCCCAAATGGCCTCTTTTCCGCAGCAGGAACCGTGACCATTGGCGGGCCCATGGATGTGCATTTTTCGGCCAGCCATCTGGACTTTGGCATGTTTACGGGACTGGCAGGTTTGCGGCTGCAGAATGTTACTGGGGCTGCAGATATTGAGGCAAATATTGGCGGTTATACCTATAATCCAGCGGCGGATCTGAATCTGCAGGTGGTAAATGGAGGCGTTCAGGGATCGTCCTTTGATACCCTTACCGGAACTGCACATTTGAAAAATGGCCTGATTGATTTGACTGAACTGAAGGTGGCCAAGCAGGTAGGCGAGCGCAGCTGCTCGGCTGCGGCTAAAGGGATTGTTCCCTTGCGGGCACTGACGGCAGGCAAGGATGAATGGCTGGAAGATTATGAGCAGATACAACTGCAGATTGGTCTGGAAAATGCGGATTTGTCCCTGCTGCCCACTATATCCAAACAAGTGGACTGGGCGTTGGGGGCCACGGAAGGCGCAGTAAAAATTTACGGTTCCCTGGCCCATCCGCTGATAGACGGCAGTATTGTTGTTCCCAATGGGGCGGTGAAGCTCAAAGAACTGAATGACCCGGTTACGGATATGGTCGTCAAGGTGAATTTTGCCGGCAGTAAAGTGACAGTTGAAGATTTTTCTGGTAAAATGGGCGGTGGTTCCTATCGTTTACAAGGTAGTGTAAGTTTTAACGGTTTGGAACCGGAACATTATGACCTTTCGCTGAATATCGACCAGCTTGGGATCAACAGCAAGTTCTTTACCGGCCCGCTGAATGGACAGTTCAGCCTGAAGGATACGGACTTCTATGGACATCGCCTGCCTAAGCTCTATGGCCAGCTGGATTTTAAGCATTGCCAGGTGTCAGTGCCGACGATTCCAGACAGTGATGGCGAAATGCCGGAAATGGTTTTGGATGTGCAGGTTAATGTGGGGGATAAGGTGCATTTTTACAGCCCCTATCTCTATGATCTTTATCTGACCGGTGCTTTCCATGCCGGGGGCATTATGAGCCATCCCAAGATGAGTGGCAGTCTGCAGGTGAAACGCGGGGGCACCATCAACTATCTGAAGACGGAGTTCAATATCCGTCAAGGTGTCGCGAACTTCAATCAGGTAGCCTCGTTTATGCCTAGTATCGATTTCTTTGCCGATACAAAACTGGCTCGGGCCAGGGTGTTTCTGTCGGTAAGAGGGCCGTTAGGGGCGGCGAAGATGAAACTTTCTTCCAGCCCAGCCATGAGCCAGACGCAGATTGTGCAGCTGCTGACGCTGCGGGATGCTTATCGGGATGGCAATAGCAGTATGAATGCTGGCGATTTGTTGGCGGTGGGCCTGCAGATGACCTTCCTCTCGGAGGTAGAGGGCCTTATGCGGAACTACCTGTATATGGATAAATTAACCATTTCCCGGGGCAACGGTTCCCTGTTTAGCAACTATAATGCAGAAAAAGACAAAGAAAATCCCGAAAACAAATATGATTTTAATGTAACTATGGGAAAATATATATCAGACAAGGTTATGCTCCGTTATACGCATGGTTTTGGCAGTAAAGACATCAACCGTTATGGTGTGCAGTATGATATCAATGACCATTGGGGCTTGACCTTTGAGCGGGAGTCCAACAAATCCATTGTTGGTGTGGAAGCCCGCATGACATTTTAACAATGCTTAGCGCAGAAAGGGGGTGATGGGGCTGCGTTTTGCACAATATGTAAAAGAATTACAACGGATAAAACCATTGGCAAGAGAGGAAGAAGCGCAGCTCTGGCAGGCCTATAAGGCCGGTGGCGAGGAAGATGCCCGCCGCCAGCTCATCGAGGCCTATCAGCCCCTGGTATTCAAACAGGCACTGCCTTACCGCAGCCTGCAGAATATCATGGATGTGGTGCAGGAAGGTACGGTGGGCCTCATTGAAGCGGTGGAGCGATACGACCCGGAGCGGGGAATCGCCTTCAGTCTCTTTGCTATTCACCGCATTCGCGGGCGGATGCTGGACTTTCTGCAAAAGGAAGGGGCTTCGGACAGTCCCTGTATGGATGCTGCGCAGGATGAGGGCGGTTCCACCTATAAGGAAAATCTGATGGACACCTCGCCTACCGTAGCCGAGCAGGCAGAAAACCATGAACTGGTGGGAAAACTCCGGACAGCCATGGCGCGCCTGCCAGCCCGGGAAAAAGAGGTGCTGGAAAATGTTTATCTTGCCAGTCAGGATGTACAGGCAGTGGCAGAGGCTATGGATATCAGTCCCAGCCATGTCTACCGCTTGCAGAAAACAGGCATCCGGCGCATTCGGGGAATGCTGTCCAGATTCATGCAGTATTGGTGAAATAATTTTCAAATGAGCAAAGTTAAGCTGAAAAATGACGAAATAACATGCTAATAGCTTGTGAAAGTCAGTATCGACGTGATATGATGTGTCAAAGGGAAATACAGTCAGCCGATTGTAAATAAAGAGAGTTTAGTGAATTTTACGGTCGGAGGGGCAGGTATGGACAAACGGACACAACGTAATCACATACGGGCGGCCCGGGAATGGCTGGGCAGGGCGGACGATTCCTTAGCACAGGATAATGATGTGCAGGGGGATTTGAAGCTGATGCTGGCCCGGGCAGAACTTGCTCATGTGGGGCCAAGTGCCCGCAGCTGCCGGCTGAAAATATGGGGGCGGAGAGGCCTGGCCTTGTTAACGGCAGTGCTGTTGGCCGTAATCTTTTGGTGGCAACCGGCGGCAGCACCACCTGCGCCGGAAATGCCGGCCCCGGCAACACCAGTGGCTGAAAATGTACCGGCTGCCAGTCAGGAGCCCAGTTTGCCGCTAAGGGAGATACCAGTGCAGACTGAGCAGATAGCTGCGGAGCCAAAAGCAGAAGTACCGGCTCCGGTATCTGTTACGCCGCTGCCCGAAAAGAACAATGCTCCGGCGCCAAGTGTGGAGGCGGACGCACCTGTAGCCCCTTCGCCTCAGATACCCAATCAGGAAAAACAACAACTTATGCAGTCTGCAGGGAAAATCCTGCGGCAATAAGAAGATTTTGGGAGGTTTGACCTTTGAACAAACAAAACAGACGATTCCTTGCCTGTGCAGTAGCGCTGGCTACCAGTTTTGCTGCTGTACCGGGAGTGTCGCATGCAGAAGTGACTGCTAAACCGGCCGACCAGGCCGCCACGGCTGTGGCAGCAGAATCCGCGGGCACGGCCAGTGCGCCTGCTGCTGCGAATACATCTGCACCGGCGGAAAAAAATGCGGAGACGGCGGCTCAGCAGGGAAATGTGCAGGAAGATAAGCGTACGGCTGACTGGTCCAAGAACCGTCCGCAGGAAGATGCCATTGAAAAGTACAGTAAGGAATACGAAGGCCAGACCATCGTAGATACGGTTTTTGAGGGGGCTACTGCAGTTTCGGAGGCTACGGCGAAAGCTGCCTTGAGTATGAAAACTGGGGATATGTTCACGGTTAATGGCATGAACAAAGACCGGGAAGCCATTTATAATACAGGCTATTTCTATGATTTATTCCCTACTTTCCAGAAAGTGCCGGAAGGTGTGGTAGTGACCTACCATGTGCTGGAAAATCCGATTATCAAGAGCGTGGAAATTACAGGTAACACCATATATAAGACGGAGGAGTTGCGTTCGTATATTTCCGTCAAAAATGGAGAAATTCTGAATAGCCGTAACCTGCAGCAGAATGTGCAGGCCATCAAGGAACGGTATCGTAATGATGGATATATCCTGGCTAAGGTTACGGATATGAACATTGATAACAACGGCAACCTTACGCTTAAAATCAATGAAGGCGTATTGGAAGGCTATAAAGTCAAGGGGAATACCAAGACAAAGGATTATGTTATCCTGCGGGAAATGCGCCAAAAGCCAGGGCAGCCGTTTAACTCCAAGCAGGCTCGCCGTTCCATGCAGCGTGTTTACAATTTGGGCTTTTTTGAAGATGTAAATATCAAGATGAATCCGGGCGTGGAACCCAACGCTGTGATTATGGAACTGGATGTCAAGGAAAAGCGTACGGGTACCTTTGGTATCGGTGCCGGTTACAGCACCGCAGATGGTGTTATCGGTATGGTGAGTGTGGGTGATACCAACTTCCGGGGCACGGGTGATGCTGTGAGTATTACTTATGAACGCAGCGGTAATGCAAAGGATGCGCATGGTTTCACTTTTGCGTGGCGTCATCCCTATTTGGACAAAAAAGAGACTGTGGGAACGCTACGCATTTACAACCGTACCTATGAATACTCCGACTATGACACAAATGGTAACCTGAAGGAAAGCTACATGCGCAAGTATGCTGGTGGGGAAATAACTCTGGGCCGTCCTGTAAGTGAGTATTCTACTAACTATATTACTTTTAGAAATCGTACGGACAGTTATGTGCGTCATACGAAAAACGGTAATATGGGAGACCGCAGCAATAATTGGGCATGGCGTAATAGTAACTTTGGCACCACCCGCAGTGTGACCTTTGAGCATGTTACCGATACCCGTGACAATATCTACAACCCCACGGAAGGTGGCCGAGTCAGCCTGTCGGCTGAAGTGGCCGGTTTGGGCGGCGATTTCAATTTCCAGAAGGCAACGATTGAAGACCAGCGATACTTCAAGGTGGGTCATGCGCAGGTAATCGCAGTGCGTGGCAAGTATGGCCTGGGTAATGGTGAAATCTCGGAATTCAATCAATTCAAAGTGGGTGGCCAGAACAGTCTGCGCGGTTATCGTGATGACCAGTACCGTGGTGACCATATGGTTTTGGCGACAGTGGAATATCGTTTCCCCATTGTCAGCAAGGTGCAGGGCGCGATCTTCACGGACTGGGGCGGTGCCTGGTTTGATGACTTTATGCCCAAGAGTGGTGCCATTCATGGCAGTGTCGGTGTAGGGTTGGCTTTGAACACTCCGCTGGGGCCGCTGCGTCTTGACTATGGCCGGGGCAGCAAAGGTGGCCGCGTCCACTTCAGTGTCGGTGGCGTATTCTGATGAAGCCGGCTATAACGGCGGTTATTGCACTCCTTGTCATACTGTCAGCCATTCCCGCCGAAGCGGCGAAGGTGGATCGGGTCGTGGCGGTAACCACGGCTCATGACAGTCTGCCGCCTTTGGTGGCAGAGCGAATGAACCATAGTGTGGCGGCCATTGCCAGCCAGCTTTTGGAAGGCAAGGAAATTGCTACGGTGCAGGCTGGTAATGCCGGTTATGCGGGACTCATTCACGAAGTCTTTGACAAGGTGCTGGTAGGGTACACGGTGAAACAAGTGCGTATCCAGCCTGCTGCTGAAACAAAGGTGGAGGTGGAACTGCTTCCTTGGTCGGAGGTCATCCAGTCCGTGCAGGTGGAAACTTCTGTCGAGGGAATGCCACCTCGTATAGAGAGTATGGTGCGGCAGGACCTGACAGGAGTGGAACGTGTCTTTGAAGATGCGATGATGGGGCTTCCCACTGCGGCAGCAGATTGGACAAATGGCGTTCTGAAACAACATCTGAATGCTTATCTGGAGCAGCATTTGCCGGAGTTTCGGGCGGATTTTGATGTAAATCCGGAACCGCATACACAGGTGAAACTGATGGTTTATCCGCGGTTGCCTGTGGTGCGGACGGTGGATTTATCCATGCGTTCGGATACAGTACCCAACAGTGCACTGTTGGCACGGCGGGATGTGATGCAGGCACAGGTCGATGAAATCGTAGGTGTTCCTGTGGGATTCATCCGTCGTCATCGGCAGGAGATGGAACAGGCTTTTGCGCAAGGGCTGGATAACCGCCAGGATTTTCGCGCTCTGAGCATGCAGACAAAGGTGGCGATTGAGCCGGCGGAACGCACTCAGGTTATGAGCCGTTCCGATACCAGCCGCTATCGTTTGCGTTTGTCAGGCTGGCTGGATATCGGTCGCAAAGAGAAGGAGAGTCATAAGAATGACGAAAACTTGCTTTTGCGGTTGCATGCCGGACAGATGCTGGGGTCGAAGGATGAAATCTTTGTGCTGGCTGATTTGCTGCCGGAAAAGATGAAATGGAACTGGCAGCTGGGCTGGCAGCATGATTTGCGCGGCGGCAGACTGGTGGGCCTGCGCTATGATATGCGGAAGCATAAGCTCATCTATGATATTCGTCAGCAGCTGGCTCCCCGCTGGCTTCTGCGGTATGAGTACCGCACAGCGGATAACATGGGGGAAGCAGCGCTTCGCTACCGTCTGCATGATTTTGTGAGCCTTGAATATGTACTGGATAATGAGCAGAATTGGCTGCGGCTTATCGGTAATTTTTAAGGGAATATCTTGAATAAAAAAAGTTATTTTGTTATAATGTCAATCGTATATGGCATTTATTAACTCGAAAAATTCCTCAATTAGGAAAAGGAGATTTTGAAATGGTTAAATTGCAGAAAAAACAGGTTAAAATCGTTAGCATTCTCATTGCGTTGGCTTTTGTAGGCTCCGTTGTAGCCATGGCTTTGACGCAGTTTGGTCCGAACATGGCCAGTGCAGCCAGCTCCAATGTGGGCGTGGTTGATTACAGCCAGATTATGAGCCAGCATCCGAAGGTTCAGGCTGCTTCCACGGAAATGCAGACGGCAGTTCAGGAAGCGCAGAAGGACTTTGAAGCAAAGTCTGCCAACATGAACGACAATGAAAAACGTGACTATTATGCCCAGACCCAGCAGCGTCTGCAGCAGAAGAACCAGGAACTCATGGAACCCATCACCAAGAGCGTGGAAGAATCCGTGAAGAAGGTTGCTGAGCAGAAGGGCCTGTCCGTAGTTCTGGACAAGGGCGCTGTGGTTTACGGTGGCGTAGACATCACGCAGGATGTACTGAAGCAGGTCAGCAAATAATAGTCAGGTGCTACACTGATTAGAATAATAAAAGGCAGTACCGAGCAAAGATATGCTCGGTACTACTTTTAAGCTTAAAAGATGAGGTGTCGGCCATGGCAGAAGCAAGCAAGGACGGGCAGGAAAAAAAGAGGCAGCGAAGCCGCCATATTCTTGCAGGTGCGTTAGCAGCCCTGCTCTTTGTTCTGCTGGGAGCCTGGCTGGCAAGGGAATTCATCATTCCCCGTCAGGTGGCGGAAAGCCCCGCTGAGATTCCTGATGCGGGGCTGATTGACTGGCAGCAGGTGCTGGAGGCTCATCCCGATTACGCGAAGCTGACAGACCTGCAGACTCAGTGCGAATTGCTGGAGATGGAAACCAATGATGTGGGAGAACTGCTGACCATGCAGCCACCCCAGCTGTTGGCAGAAACCTTCAAGGAGTCCGTCTGGCAAAAAAATGCTGCGGACGTAATTGGCGGCCGGGCAGAGCTTGAGCGCAAGGCGAAAAAGCTGCGGGAGGCGTATAAACAGCGCACCGAGGCTGAGCTTAATGCCAGACGTCAGGCCATCGATGAGGAATTCCTGAACGCCATCCTGAATCTCAATATTCGGCTGGACAATCAGGAGTCCATGCACAATCCGCTGGATTCCAAGGAGAGCATTGCGCAGGAGCGTGCTGATTGGCTGGCGCAGCGCAGTCAGCTGCAGGCAGAGCGTGGAAGGCGTCAGTATGAGCTTTGGCAGTCCTATAAGGCCGAGATTGAAGCCTATGTCCAAAAGGAACTGGGGCCTGAGCTGGCCCAGTGGCAGGCAAATCTGCCCAATCTGCGTGAGCAGGAAATGGCCGCTGCCCTGAAGACCAAAAGTGAGGCCGATAAACGCAATGCCGAAGCCCTGTCCAAGCAGCAGGAGCTGGCACAAAAGGTGCAGGCCCGGCTGGAAAAACGGCAGCTTCTGGCGGAGAAAAAGACGGAGTTTGCTGCTCTGCAGGCCCATGTTCTCAATGATGTGGCTGGCAAAGCCGCCAAGATTGCCATTATGCACCACTTCACCTTGATTTTGGTGCACCATCCCCAGACATTGGCAAGTTTTATGCCTGGTGCAGCTGAGTTTAATCCCTTGCTGCGCAAAGCTGGTGTAGCCATTGGCATACGTACCCAGGATGTGACCGGGGAAATTGTGCAAGAGATGAAAAATCTGTAATTGACTTATAAAGAAAGAAGCGAAGATAGGATGAAATTACGCAAGAAAACAGCAGCTGCTATGATTATGGCTCTGCTTTGTGCCACTTTGGCCAGCGGCTGTGGCCAGACGAAAATCGGCTATATAGATGGTGAGCGGGTTTCCAAGGAAGCTCCGCAGATAAACAGCCTTATCGAAGAAGGCAATCAGAAGATTGAAGAAGCGCAGACGCAGGCCAGTCAGGATTTGCAGAAGAAAATGCAGGAGAATCCTAACATGAGCCAGGAGGATTTGCAGAAGGCTCAGATGGATGGTCAGCGCAAGATTCAGGGCTTGAACCAGTCCTATTCCCTGCAGCTTCGCCAGAAGATGGATGTAGCTTTGGCGGCTGTCAGCAAGGATAAGAAACTGGATGCCGTGGTGAACAACAGCACGGATCAGCCTGTGGCCATTACCGGAGCTGTAGATGTTACGGATGATGTCATTGCCCAGTTGCAGTAAGATGGGAGTACCAGCATGAAGAAGACTTTGCAGGAAATTGCAGCCATTGTGGGCGGCCGTGTGGCCGGCGATGGAGCTATTGAAATAGAAGGACTGGATAATATTGCCGGAGCTGGAGCCAGTGACCTGACCTTTGCGGTGGAGCCTCATATTGAGGAGGCTAAGATCTGCAAGGCGGCGGCAGTGATGCTGCCGGAAGGCGTGACGGACTTTCCCAAGACGGCCCTTTATGTGGAAGACCCCAGAGCGGCTTTTGCCAAACTGCTGGAGATTTTTACGCCGAAGCTGGAGCGCCCTGCAGAAATAAGCGATAAAGCCCATGTGGGCAAGGATGTAAAGCTGGGCCAGAATGTCACAATTATGCCCTTTGCCATGGTGGATGACCATGCGGTTATCGGTGATAATGTGGTGCTTTATCCCCATACCTATATTGGTCAGTATGCGGAGATTGGTGATGACAGCGTCATCTATTCCAATGCCACTGTTCGCGAACACTGCCGGGTGGGCAATCGTTGTGTGGTTCACAGCTCGGCAGTTATCGGGTCCGATGGCTTTGGCTTTACCACTAAAGACGGCGTTCACACGAAAGTGCCTCAGGTGGGCATCGTGGTTCTGGAGGACGATGTGGAAATCGGTGCTCATGACGGCATCGACAGAGCAGCCATGGGGGCTACGGTTATCGGCAAGGGCACGAAGATTGACAATTTGGTGCATATTGGCCATAACTGCAAAATCGGTGAAAACTGCCTGATTGTAGCTCAGACCGGCATTTCCGGCTCGACTACCGTAGGTCATAATGTTACGTTTGGCGGCCAGGTGGGCACTGTAGGTCATATCAATATCGGTGCTAACTCTGTCTATGCGGCCCGCTCCGGTATTATTGGTGATATGCCAGAGGGTGTCTTCTGCGCCGGCTTCCCGGTGCAGAGCCATACGGAATGGCTGCGCATGCAGGCAGCTATGAAGAAGCTGCCGGAAATGCTGAAGAAAATCAAGCAGCTGGAAAAGAAATTAGCAAAGTACGAGGGCTAAGAAGTTGTTGTACTATATATTAAAGGGCATAAGTGCTTTGGCCTGTGCCCTGCCCCGCGGGCTCTGTGAGAAAATGGGCCGCGGTCTGGGAAATTTGGCATGGCTGGTGATTCCAAGCAAGCGTAAGAGTCTGGCCATAGGACAGATAAAAATGTGTCTGGAGGTCGACGATGATGAGGCCTGCCGTATTGCCAAGGAAAGTACCGTGCGTTTTGGCCCCATGCTCTTTGAAGTTCTGCGCTTTCCTCTCATCAAGAAGCAGCCGGAAAATTATGTGCGCATTGAAGGCTTGGAAAAACTTCAGCAGGGAATGGCGGCAGGCAAAGGGGCTGTGATTGCGGCGTCCCATAGCGGCAACTGGGAGCTCATGGGCGGCGCTTTTGCGATGGCGGGCATTCCTTTGGTGGGAGTGGCCATGAAGCAGAAGGATTCGGCTGCGGATAAATTTATCAATGAATATCGTACGCTGATTGGCATGCATATCACTTACAAGACCGGCGTGCGGGAAATGTTTGCCATGCTGAAGAAGGGCTGGGCTATTGGCCTGATTATGGATCAGGACACCAACCGTCATGACGGCATTGTCCTGGATTTTTTCGGCAAGCCGACCAATACGACTCCGGGAGCGGCCTCCATGGCGCGCTTTCAGGGAGTGCCGATATTTACATCCTTTATGCATCGGGATAAGGCAGGCTTCCATACGTTGATTGTGGAAGGGCCTTTTTATGTGGAGAAGACGGCGGATAAGCGTGAAGATATCAATCGGACCACGCAGCTTATCAACAATGCCATTGAGGCACATATAAGGAAATATCCGGAGGAATGGTTCTGGCTTCATGATCGTTGGAAATCCATTCGGGAGGAATATCGCGATACGGATTTTTCGAAGAGCGTATGAAGCTATCAGGAGGAATAGATTTGCAACAGACTACATTAGCGGCAGAAGCCAGCTATACTGGCATCGGCCTGCATTCTGGCCGTGAGGTACACATGGTGCTCAAGCCGGCTCCGGCGGATACCGGGTTGGTTTTTGTGCGCACGGATTTAGAGGGGCAGCCCCAAATTCATGCAACGGCATCTAATGTCACTTCCACCATGCGGGCAACTACTGTGGAGGAAAATGGCTGCAAGGTGTTCACCATCGAGCATTTGATGAGTGCCTTTCATGCCCTGCGTATTGACAACTGCTATATTGAAATAGATGCCGAAGAACCGCCGGTGGCGGATGGTTCTTCGCTGGCGTTTTTCCAGAAGATGAAGGATGCAGGTGTTAAGGAACTGGCGGCAGAACGCAAGGAAATCGTCATCGATAAGGTATACCGCATTGATGATGAGGAGTCTAACCGTTTTGTCATGGTGCTGCCCTATGATGGCTTCCGGGTGAGCTTTACTTCTGTAAATCCCCATAAGCTTATTGGCGTGCAGTATGAAAACTTCGAAATCAGTCCGGAGCTTTACGAACGGGAAATTGCACCGGCCCGCACGATTGCGTATGAGCAGGAGATTGAAGCCCTGCGCAATATGGGACTGGGGCTTGGCGGTACGCTGGAGAGCGTTATCGTTTACAATGATGAAGGCTGGCTCAATCCGCTTCACTTTGAGGACGAGCTGGTTCGTCATAAAATCCTGGATGTTATCGGCGACCTGCGTCTGGCAGGCCCTATTCGCGGCCATGTCATTGCGGTGGCCTCGGGGCATGCGCTGAATACGAATTTGGCGAAAAAACTTGTGGAAAATTTGGGTTGATATTTGGATAGAGAAATCTATTAGAAAGAGGGAATTACAATGGTTTTAGAAATTACGGATATTATGAAGATTTTGCCGCATCGCCCGCCTATGCTGCTGGTGGATCGCATTGTGGAGATCGATCCGTTCAAATCGGCTACGGGGATTAAGAATGTGACCATGAACGAGCCGTTTTTTGTAGGCCATTTTCCGGGACATCCCATTATGCCCGGTGTGCTGATTTTGGAAGCTATGGCGCAGGTAGGCGGCGTAGCCATGCTCTATCCGGAAGAAAACCGGGGTAAGATTGCCATGTTCGGCGGCATGGAAAACATCAAGTTCAAGCGTCCGGTAGTGCCCGGTGACCAGCTGGTAACCAAGGCACATATCGTAAAGGTTCGCGGCGAATTCGGTGTGCTCCATTGCGATGGTTATGTAGATGACAAATTGGTTGCCTCTGCTGACTTTAAGTTTGCTATGAGAAAAGAAGAAAACATGTGATTTTTACTGATAAACTGATGATAATCTTTGTTCAGCTCGGATAACGCCTGAATTTGCTGTCAGATAGAATGAGAGAATTAGAGGTCAGTTTGGGAGTATATAGAAAAGACAGAGCAAAGAGGCTGCTGATATTGTGGGGAGTCGGCAGATTGGTTATAAGGAGTTGTAGAGATGAGCACGGAAAATATTAGTGCAGAAGCACAGATACATCCCACGGCGATTGTGGAAGAAGGAGCCAAAGTCGCCGCTGGGGCCCAGATTGGCCCCTATAGCGTAATCGGCAGCGATGTGGAAATTGGTGAGGGCACCATTATCGGACCTCATGTAGTAGTCACAGGCTGGACGAAAATCGGTAAGGAATGTCATATCTTTCAGGGCGCTTCCATCGGTGAAGTGCCGCAGGATTTGAAATTCAAGGGCGAAAAAAGCTTTACTTATATCGGCGACCGCACCGTTATCCGTGAGGGCGCTACGGTACATCGGGCTACCGGTGAAGGCGAGGAAACCCGCATTGGCAACGACTGCCTGCTGATGGCTCTGACCCATGTTGCCCATAACTGCGTGATTGGCAACCGGGTAATCATGTCCAATCTGGCCAGCCTGGCTGGTCATGCCATTGTGGAAGACCGGGCTGTTGTGGGCGGTATGACCGGTGTACATCAGTTCGTCAAGATTGGCCGCAATGCCATGATTGGCGGCATGAGCCGTTTGACGCAGGATGTTGTGCCTTATACCATTGTGGCCGGTCAGCCTGCCAAGGTGGCTGGTCTTAACAGTGTGGGCATTTCCCGGGCCGGCATTGAGCTGTCTGCCCGCCGCAGCTTGAAACAGGCATACCGGATTCTGTACCGTTCCGGTCTGAGCCTTCAGAAAGCGGTGGAGATTATCGAACAGGAAGTTGCTCCCTGTGAAGAAGTGGACCATCTCCTGCGCTTCCTGCGCAATGCCGATCGGGGCATTTGCCGGGAACGCCGGGACGATAAATGAGGATTGTTTGTAGTTGCGGAGGTTTGTAATGGAGCGGATTGGACTTTTGGCAGGCATTGGCGCCCTGCCGGTGGAGATTGCCAGGGCGGCCAAGGAGCTGGGCTATGAGGTCTATGCTGTGGCACTCTTGCCCGATACCGACCAGCGCCTGCGCGACTATGCCGATGACTATCAGGAAATCAATGTCCTGAAGGTGGGCAAGATACTCAAGTATCTCAAGAAGAATGACATCCATAAGGTGACGATGATTGGCAAGGTTACCAAGGAAGTACTGTTCGCCAAGAAAACTTTGCCGGACTTAAAGGCCATGCAGATTCTTATGCGGGTGCCGGATAGGAAGGACGATACCATCATGCTGGCCATCATTGATGAGCTCAGGAAGATTGATGTGGAAACCTTTGACCAGACGGAACTCATCCGCAAGTTGATGCCGGGCAAAGGTGTTCTCACCAAACGCCAGCCTACGGAAGCCGAGCTAAAGGATATGGAGTTCGGCTTTCAGATGGCCAAGGAAATCGGCCGGATGGATGTGGGACAGACTGTGGTGGTCAAGGATATGGCTGTGATGGCTTTGGAAGCGATCGAGGGAACAGATGCCTGCATCCTGCGGGGCGGCAAACTGGCCGGTGGCAATGCTGTGGTGGCTAAGGTGGCCAAGCCTCAGCAGGACAGCCGCTTTGATGTGCCCACGGTGGGGCTCAAGACCCTGCAGATGATGGTGGAAACCGGCGCTAAGGCACTGGCTATCGAAGCCGATGCCACTTTGTTGGTGGAGCGGGCAGAAGTTATCGCTCTGGCCGAAGCCAACGATATCACCATTATGGCTATGTAAGCGATACAGAGACGTTGGGGATGCAATATGTATGCCCAACGTCTTTTTGCTTGTTATGATAGATAAGTGATGGTTTTGCCGCTGGTAAAACTTGTCTCTTTGCGTTATAATATAATTTGGCTTAGTATTGAGTTGAGGAGGACGACCCATGAAGATTATGCTTTCCGCTGGTGAGGCATCCGGGGATGTGCACGGCGAAAATATTGCCCGGGCAATTCTGGCGATGTCACCAGCCACGGAGCTTATTGGCTTCGGTGGCAGCCGCATGGAAGATGCCGGCGTGCGCCTGTGCCGGAATTTTGCCGATTACAGCGTAATGGGCGTATGGGAAGTCCTGGTGAATATCCGCCGCATCTGGAAACTCTTGAATGATTTGACGGAGTTTATGCGGGAAGAAAAGCCTGACATGCTGGTGCTTATCGATTATCCCGATTTCAACTGGCGGCTGGCCAAACGGGCCAAGTCTTTGGGGATATCCGTGTTCTCCTATATTCCGCCTTCGGCCTGGGCCTGGCGGAAGGGCAGGGCCAGGGATTGTGCGAAGATTGCCGATGAATTTATCGCCATCTTTCCCCATGAACTGCCGGTGTATGAGGCGGCCGGGGCAAAGATTTCCTTCGTGGGCAATCCGCTGGTGGATGCCGTACGGGCAGAAATGCCTCGGGAGAAGGCCCGTCGATTCTTTCAGATGCCGGAGGATAAGACGGTGATTTTGCTGCTGCCCGGCAGCCGCAAGCAGGAGATTGAACTCCTGCTGCCGTCCATGCTGGCGGGGGCCAAAAAACTTTTGACCGAGAAGCCGGATACGGTATTCTATCTGCCGGTGGCCGATACTGTGAGTCGTGAGCGGATTGAAGAGATGATTGCCGCGTCTGGCGTAGCGGTTACTTTGACCGACGAAAAGCGCTACAGCCTTATGGCGGCAGCGGATGCGGCTATGGCTACTTCCGGTACGGTAGTGATGGAGGCGGCACTTTTAGGGCTTCCCTGCGTGGTGCTCTATCGCCTGTCACCCGTGTCCTATGCTATTGGGAAGTTATTGGTGCATGTGGATAATTTCAGCTTGCCCAATATTCTCTTAAATGAAAGCTTCCAGCGGGAACTGCTGCAGGATGAAGTCACGCCGGAGAATATTGCCGGTGAGCTCATGAAGCTCTATCCCGGTGAGGCCCATCGGCAGGAAGTGGTTGAGAAGCTGAAACTGGCTTGTCGGAAGCTAGGAGCTCCCGGAGCTTCTCAGCGGGTAGCGGAACGGATTTTGAATGCAGCGCGGGAATTTGCCGCTGAATAAATAAGTGAGGGAAATACATGAAGAATTATACGCGGCTTCTGCAATATATCAGGCCGTATCTGAAACGTCTAGGGCTGGCCATTGTCTGCATTGTGGTGGCAGCAGCCTGTAACCTCTATTTGCCCTGGATTATCAAGGATATGGTGGATAAGGTGCTGGCTGAAAAGGATATGGTAATGCTGTACGTCATCTGCGTCAGCATTGTGGTGGTTTTCCTGATTCGCGGGATATTCTACTACGGCCAGTCCTATCTGGTGTCCTATATTGGACAAAAAGTGGTTATCGATGTGCGGGAAGTGATGTTCCGCAAGTTCCAGCGCATGCCTATGGCTTATTTTGACAAGCATCAGACAGGTGAGACCATGAGCTATATCACTAATGATGTAGGGGCTATTCAGTCGGCCCTTGTGGATCAGTTAATCGAGATGGTTACGGAAGGATCCATTCTGATAGGGTCCATTGCCATGATGCTTTATCTGGACTGGAAACTGTCCCTGCTGACGCTGGTGGTCATTCCTTTGGTGGGTCAGGCTATGAAGATTTTTGGCCGGAAGCTCAAGCGCAACGGTACAGTGATTCAGGAGCGGGCCGCGGATATCACGTCTCTCTTACAGGAAAGTATTTCCTCCATTCGGGTGGTGAAGTCCTTTGTTCGTGAAGATTACGAAATCAAGCGATTCATCAATCAGAACATCCTAAACTTCCAGGCAGCCATGAAGAATGTGCAGCTCACCAGCCTCTTGACGCCGACTGTGGAATTTTTGGCGGCGGTTTCCGTTACTTTCATTGTAGGCTTTGGTGGCTATGAGGTGGTCAACGGCCAGATGACGGCCGGTGCTTTGGTGGCCTTCCTGACCTATGCGGTCAATCTGGCGAACCCCGTAAAGCGTCTGGCCCGTGTTTATGGCAATCTGCAGCGGGCAATGGCTGCTGTGGACCGTGTATTTGCGGTAATCGACCTGCCGGAACCCATCAGCGATAAGGAAGATGCGAAATCCCTGCCGAAGATTCAGGGCCATGTGGAGGTCAAGAATGTGACCTTTGGCTATAAGGAAGGGGTTAATGCGCTGGAAGATGTATCTCTGGATGTGAAGCCGGGGCAGATGATTGCTTTCGTGGGGCCCAGCGGTGCAGGTAAGTCTACCATCGCCAATCTGATTCCCCGCTTCTATGAGATTAACGGCGGTTCCATCTCCATTGACGGTTACGATATCCGGGATGTGAAGCTTGATTCCCTGCGGGAGCAGATTGGCATTGTACCGCAGGAGACCATGTTGTTCTCCACGACGGTCATGGAAAATATCCGTTACGGGCGGCTGGACGCCACGGACGAAGAAGTCATTGAGGCGGCCAAGGCGGCGAATGCCGACAGCTTCATTCGGGATCTGCCGCAGGGGTATGATACACCTATTGGGGAGCGGGGGCTGAATCTTTCCGGCGGCCAGCGCCAGCGCATGGCCATCGCCCGGGCAATCCTCAAGAACCCGCAGATTCTGATTTTGGACGAAGCCACTTCGGCTTTGGATACGGAAAGCGAAAAAATCGTACAGGCGGCTTTGGACAGCCTGATGGTGGGCAGAACTTCCTTTGTCATCGCTCATCGCCTGTCTACGATATTCAACGCCGACCAGATTTATGTTATTGATGGCGGCAGGATAAAAGAACACGGTACCCACGAGGAACTCTTGCAGCAGGGCGGCTTGTACAGCCACCTCTACAACATTCAGTTCGGCGGCGGTAACGTGGCAGCAGAAGGGGCATAATAGTAATGCAAATCCTCTACAACTTAGCGGCGATTCTGGTCGTCATATTGATTATACCGGTGTTTATGATACGCTCGGTCAGGGAAAAAGGTTTTGTGGAGCGTATCCGCCAGAGTCTGGGGTTCTACCCGGTAGAGACTTTGGAAAAGGTGGCCAAAAAACACTGTATCTGGGTGCATGCGGCTTCCGTAGGTGAAATCGTAGCCACGAGTCCTCTGATTAAGGAATTTCATAAGGAATTTCCCAAGACGCCAATTCTGGTGTCTGTGGTTACTACGAGCGGTTATGAAATGGCTAACCGCATCATCAAAGATGCGGATGCCATTATCTACTTCCCGCTTGACCTGCCGTTTTTGGCAGGCAGTGTCCTGCGACGCATCCATCCCCGGGTATTCCTGCCCGTGGAAACGGAGCTCTGGCCGAACTTCTTGAAGACGGCCCGCAAGCTGCATATTCC
The DNA here is from genome assembly GCF_000701565.1 of Selenomonas sp. FC4001. Lineage (NCBI taxonomy): Bacteria > Bacillati > Bacillota > Negativicutes > Selenomonadales > Selenomonadaceae > Selenomonas > Selenomonas sp. FC4001. The sequence continues at coordinate 51,217 of NZ_JNJF01000009.1, forward strand.
GGTCATGATGGTCAATGGCCGTATCAGCGACCGCAGTGTGAAGCAGTATCGCTATCTGCGGAGCCTGCTCAGTGACATGATTGGCACGGTGACCAAGTTTGCCATGCAGTCCGACATTGATGCGGATTACATCATGCGGTTGGGTGCGTCTCCGGAACTCGTGACGGTGACGGGCAATACCAAGTTTGACCAGACCTACACCGATGTCAGCCCGGAAGAAAAGGCTGCCATCATCCGAGAGATGGGGCTGGAAAAGGCCGAAGGTATTTTGCTGGCCGGTTCCACCCATCGCGGCGAAGAAGATTTCGTCCTCAAAGCCTTTAAGGCTGTGCGGGAGAAGCATGGCAAGGCCAAGTTGGTCATTGCGCCTAGAGAACTGCTCCGTACGCAGGAGGTCATTCATATCTGCAAGCGGGCCGGTTTTACGGTAACCACCCGCACCAAACAGCAGGAGCAGGGGCCGCAGGATGCGGATATCGTGATTCTCGATACCATTGGCGAACTGGGCAAGGTTTACAGTGTTGGTGATGTGGTCTACGTCGGGGGCAGTCTGATTCCCCATGGCGGCCACAATATTCTGGAGCCTGCAGCCCATGGCAAGGCCATTATCGTGGGCCATTATATGTTCAACTTCAAGGATACCCATGCTCTGTTCAAGAAGCGCAATGCCTGCATCACGGTGAATAACGAACAGGAACTGGCGGCAGAGACCGTGCAGCTCTTTGATGATGCAGCACACCGCCATCAGCTCGAAGCGGAAACTCTGGCCATTGTGGGCGAAAATAAGGGCGCATCCCGCAAGTCGGCGATTATCCTGCGGGAAATGCTGGAATCCTATGAGAGTATTCCTGAGAACCGTCAGCGGGCCCGCTTTACCCAGAAGATTGACAACTTCCAGACCTACTTTATCGAGCTGGTACATCTGAAGGAAGTAAACGGCTTTGGAGAGCATATCCTGACGGCGCTGCTCTACGTCCTGTCGAAAATTTATGCGCTTCTGGTGGATTTCAAGCTTTGGGGTTATCGTCATGGCGTGTTCAGTCGCAAGAAACTGGATTGCTTTGTCATCAGCTTGGGCAATGTTACCGTAGGCGGTACAGGCAAGACGCCGACTGCTCAGCGACTGGCCAGCGATATTCGCGATATGGGTTACAAGGTGGTCATTTTGAATCGTGGTTACCGGGCCAAGTGGCATGGCAAGGTCGGTATTGTTTCCGATGGTGAGCGCCTTCATATGACGGCTGCTGATGCCGGTGACGAGGCCTTCATGCTGGCCAAGCACCTGCCGGAAGTGCCGGTGCTTATCGGTGCGGACCGTTCCGTTACGGGGCAGTACGCTATTGAAAACTTCGGTGCTGAGGTAGCCATCTTGGATGATGGTTTCCAGCATTGGCAGCTCGAACGCGATATGGATATTCTGCTGGTGGATGCCGTCAATGTCTTTGGCAACGGCTACATGCTGCCACGCGGTACCCTGCGCGAACCCATCGCCCATATCAGCCGTGCGGATGTATGCCTGCTGACCAAGGTGGACCAGGCAGCCGAGGGTTCGCGGGACTTTATTCGCGATACGGTACATCGCTACAACGAAGAGGCGCAGATTGTGGAAAGCATCCACCAGCCGCGGCGCTTCATCCCCCTGGCTGACTGGTATGTGGACATTGCCGGTGATGGCATCGATGTGAATCAGATGCGGGGCAAGCAGATTATGGCAGTATCCGCCATCGGCAATCCTGCCTCCTTTGAACAGACCCTGTCGGATTTGGGCACGGTGATTTTGGAAAGCCTGCGCTATCCTGACCATCACGACTACAGTATGCAGGAAATGGCTGACATTCTCCATCAGGCTGAACGCATGGGGGCAGAAGCCATTGTCATTACGGAAAAAGATGCGGTGAAGATTCCCATGGAAGTCATCCATGCCGGCATCAAGATTCCCGTTTACGTCATCTGCGTGGAAGTTACCTTCCAGCAGGGCAAAGAAGAATTCAAATCACTGCTGGCCCAGCGTTTGGCAGACAAACTGGGGCCGCGGACTGCAAAATAAAAAGTAAGAGGGACCATTATGAAGGTACTTTGTGTTATTCCCGCCCGTTATGCATCCACCCGCCTGCCGGGCAAACCATTGAAGGACATTGCGGGCAAGCCCATGATTTGCCGGGTTTACGACCGGGCGATACAGGCCAAAAAAGTTTCGGATACCATTGTGGCGACCGATGATGAACGCATCGTAACGGCCGTGGAAGCCAATGGGGGCAAGGCCATAATGACCAGGGCCGACCATCCCACCGGCACTGACCGGCTGGCCGAGGTAGCTGCAGCATTCCCCGATGTGGATTTGATCATCAACGTGCAGGGGGATGAGCCGCTGATTGAACCGGGACTCATTGATGAACTGGCCGCTGTTTTTGAGATGGACAGTGAACTCAAGATGGCTACCGTCAAGACAGAGATGACGGAGCGGGCGGAAATCGAGAACCCCAATAATGTAAAAGTTGTAACCGACAAAAATGGTTATGCCCTTTACTTCTCCCGTTCGGTAATGCCGTATCCGCGTAATGAAGGCTGCCCGGTGTATAAGCATATCGGTATTTATGCCTACAAGCGGGACTTCCTGCTTAGTTATGCGAAGATGGAATCTACGCCGCTGGAGCAGTCGGAGTCTTTAGAGCAGCTGCGTGCATTGGAAAATGGGTACCGCATTAAGGTCGTCGAGACAAAAGCGAAGTTTGTTGGTGTTGATACTGCCGAGGATTTGGCGAAGGTCAACGAGATATACAAATCGAAAGGAGCTTGAATATGAATCAGGTTAAAGTTGGTAATTATGTGATTGGTGGCGGAGAAAAGCTGACTTTGCTGGCTGGTCCCTGTGTGTTGGAAGGTCTGGATCGTTGCCTGCTGATTGGCCGTACCATCAAGGAAATCTGCCAGCGTTTGGACATCAACTATGTATTTAAGGCTTCCTTCGATAAGGCGAACCGTTCTTCCTATCATAGCTTCCGTGGCCCTGGCATGAAAAAGGGCATTGAGATGCTCAAGAAAATCAAGGAAGAACTGCAGGTTCCTGTGGTTACGGATATTCATGAGTCCGCGCAGGCAAAGCCTGTGGCTGAAGTGGCCGATATCCTGCAGATTCCTGCGTTCCTCTGCCGTCAGACGGATCTTCTGCATGCCGCTGCTCAGACGGGGCGTGTGGTCAACGTGAAGAAGGGCCAGTTCCTGGCGCCTGAGGATATGCGCAATGTGGTGGACAAGCTCCATGAAAGTGGCTGTGACCAGATGATGCTCACCGAGCGTGGCGCTTCCTTTGGCTATCACAATCTGGTGGTGGATATGCGTTCCCTGCCCATCATGCGCTCCTTCGGTTATCCCGTGGTAATGGATGGCACGCACAGTGTGCAGCTTCCGGGCGGCAATGGCACTACTTCTGCCGGCAACCGTGAGTATGTGGAATATCTAGTGCGGGCTGCTGTGGCTGCCGGTGTGGATGCGTTGTTCCTGGAAGTTCACGACAATCCGGAAGAGGCCCTGTCTGATGGTGCCAACATGGTTTACCTGGACAAGCTGGAAGACCTCTTGAAGGATGCTGTTGCCATTCACGAAATCGTCCGTCATAAGCAGAAATGATTTTAGCTTTAGTAAATCGAGGGGATAAGATTGATCAACAAGATAAAAGAAGCGGCACTGGAAACCCTCACCATTGAGGCGTCTGCCGTAGAAAAACTCAAGGAACGCATTGACGAGGAATTTGTGGCTGCGGTGCAGTGCATTCTGGACTGCAAGGCCCGTGTGGTTGTAACCGGCATGGGCAAATCCGGTCATGTGGGCCGCAAGATGGCCGCTACCTTTGCCAGCACCGGCACGCCGGCCTTCTTCATGCATCCCGGTGAAGCGTTCCATGGCGATTTGGGCATGGTGACGGAAAATGATGTAGTGATTGCCATTTCCAACAGCGGTGAGTCGGCAGAAGTGGTCAACATCCTGCCGATTATTCGCCGCATCGGCGCCCGCATCATTGCCATGTGCGGACGCCGTGATTCGCAGCTCGGCAAGGCTGCTGACCACTTTGTCGATATCGGAGTGGAAAAAGAGGCCTGCCCGTTGGGCCTGGCACCTACCGCCAGCACCACGGCCACGTTGGCCATGGGCGATGCGCTGGCTATCGCCCTCATGAGTGTTCGGGACTTCACGAGTCAGGATTTTGCCCTGTTCCATCCGGGAGGAGCTTTGGGCCGGAAACTCCTGCTCACCGTCAAAAATGTCATGCACACGGGCGAGGAAAATCCCTTGGTGCATAAGGATAAGACGGCTAAGGATGCCCTCTTTATCATGACGGATAAGGGCTTGGGCGCCGCTTCTGTTATCGATGACAGCGGCAAGCTGGTGGGCATCATCACCGATGGTATCATCCGCCGGGCGCTGGCCAAGGATTATAAATTCCTGGATGAAGCCGTGGGCAATATCATGTTCGAAACGCCGCTGACCATCAAGCAGGAAGCCATGGCTTCGGCGGCCCTCTCGGTTATGGAAAAACACAAACCGCGCCCGGTTACGGTGCTGCCGGTTATTGATGACAATAAAATTCCTGTGGGTATTATTCATTTGACTGACCTTTTGCGTCAAGGAGTGGTATAATGGAGATTCACAGCAAAGCAATCGAAGCTGCCAGGAAGATAAAACTGATTATTTTCGATGTGGATGGCGTTTTGACTGACGGCGGCATTTATATCGGCGAGCAGGGAGAACTGTACAAGCCCTTCTATTGCCGGGATGGGCTGGGTATAACCCTGGCGCATAAGCTGGGGCTCAAGACCGCCATCATCACAGGCCGTAAGTCCAAACAGGTAGCGTTCCGAGCTAAGGAACTGCATATCAGCGAGGTATTTCAGGGCAACTCCGACAAGCGGGAGGCTTATGATGAGCTCAAGAAGCGCACCGGTCTCCGCGATGAAGAAATCGCCTACATTGGTGATGACCTCATCGACTTGCCCATCATGCTGCAGGTTGGCCTGCCCATGGCTGTGGCTGATGCCATTCCTGATGTGCGCATGCATTCTCTGGTGGTTTCCTGCTGCCCCGGCGGCAGAGGTGCTGTCCGGGAACTGCTGGAATTCATCTTCAAGGCTCAGGGCAAATGGGAAGATTTGATGGCCAGCTTTTTGATTCCGGTGAAATCCGAGGAAAATGCTGGCTTGATTCAGTAAAGCAAGTAATGTAATTTTGGGGGAAGAAGATTAATGCAGTATAAATTTGTGATGTTTATGAGCTGGGTGGTGCGTCATACCCCCTATAAACTCGTAATGGCTGCCGGCTGGGTACTGGGACAGCTATACTATCTTCTGATTAAGAAGCAGCGGGAGCTGGCAGTGGCACAGATTATGCCTGCCTTGGGGCTTAATGAGGCTGAGGCGCGCAGAACCGTGCGGGATTCCTTTGTGAATCTGGCACGCAATGTGCTCGAAATTCTCTATATGCCCAAGCTGACCCCCAAGAACTTTCACGAGTATATTGAAATTGACCATCTGGAGCGCATGACGGACGCCCTGGCGGAAGGCCATGGGGTCGTGGTGCTCACCGGTCATATCGGCACCTGGGAATGGTTGTCGGCGGCTTTTACCATGAACGGCCTGCCGGTAACGGCCATTGCCAAGCCACAACCCAATATGCAGTATACCAATGCCCTGAATGATTTGCGCAAGACTATCAATGTGGAGATTTTTTCCCGGGGCACCAGTGAGCTGTTAGCGGCAGCCAAGGCACTCAAAAAAGGAAAAATCCTTGGCTTCCTGGCGGATCAGGACGGCGGCCCCAATGGTGCATTCCTGCCCTTCTTTGGCAAGCTGGCAGCTACGCCCATGGGCCCGGCAGTCTTTTCCTGCAAGTTCAAGGCGCCGGTGCTGCCCGCCTTCATCCTGCGCCAGAAGAATGGTAAGCATAAAGTGGTGATTGGCGAGGTCATGCGGTACGAGGACACCGGCGATACGGACAAGGATTTGTTCGACTTCACCGTGAAGATGACGAAAATAATCGAAGATATTATCCGGGAAAACCCCACCCAGTGGCTGTGGTTCCAGAAGCGGTGGAATACGCCCCCGGAACAGCAGAATGTGGGCAAGCACCACACGGTTAAAGCACAGGAGGAAGCCTGATGGACAAGAAGCGCAAGTTATGGCTTGGCGCAGGACTGGCAGTTTTTATCGCTGCGATTGTTTGGGCGGTGGTTACCGTTCCGGATACACCTTCGCCGGATGCTGACCCCAATAGTGGGCGGTTTATGAGTTATGATGGCAATGTACTCAGCGAGGAAAAGAACGGCCGGAAAATCTGGGATTTGACGGCTGAACATATCGATGTGGATGTGAAGACCCGCGACGCCAAACTGGAAAAACTGAAAGGTCATTTTTATGCCGAGGATGGCCGGGTGGTGGAAGTAACCGCTGATAAGGGTACTTATGAGGATAAGACCAAGAACATTGTCATTGCCGGCAATGTGGATGTGAAAAACAGCGATGGTGCCAGGTTGACTAGTGATGAACTGCGCTGGGAGGCTGCCAAGCAGCTGCTGGCTGCTGTGGGCAGTGCCAAGGTCACGAAAGAAGATATGCTGGCTACGGGTGCGCGGATTGAAAGCAGTGACGGCTTCAACAAAGTCAAGGTGATTGGCAAAGCCCATCTGGCCAAAGGAGGAAATACAAATGCAAAATAAGATGAGAAAGCTTTTATTGACCCTTTGCTTGACCGCAGCTCTGCCTGTGGGTACACTGCTCGCCGCAAATGAACCGGCCAGTCTGGATGCTGACACGGTGGAATACGATATGAAAAGCGGCTTGGCTATAGCCACTGGTGATGTGCTGATGAAGCAGGGCAATGCCAAGGTTACCGGTGCCAAGGCTACATATAACTCCAAGACCCAGGAAGGTACCGTGGAAGGCAATGTTATCGCGGTGCGTGACGACTTGCGTGTTACCTGTGACAAGGTTGTCTCCGATGGTCAGGGCCATATGAGTGCCACAGGGAATGTGCATGGGGTTCAGGGCCAGAAGACCTTTACGGGTGAACATGTGGACTACTATCCCAATCAGAACAAATATGTGAAAATCCCTACGGGCGGCACGATTACGGATGGTGGCGACACCTTTACGGCTGACTATATGGAAGGCTGGCTGGATGATGAACATTACATTGGCAAAGGTAATGTTCATGTCAACAGTCCGTCCCGCAAGATGGAAGCCGGCGGCGACCACGCAGATTACGTGGGCAAGGAACAGGGCCGTGTCATCATGACTGGCAACGCCTGGGCCATTCAGGAAAACAATACCATGAAGAGCAATAGACTTACCCTTTATCTTGACCCTAATGGCAGAGCCAAGGTCAAGTAAGGGGCTGTAACGATAAATTTGGAGGGCAGAGCTTTGCATATTGAGGCAAAAAATCTGGTAAAAAAGTTTAAGGAACACACCGCGGTGGATCGGGTGTCCCTGCGTGTAGAAAAGGGGGAAATCGTAGGCCTCTTAGGCCCTAACGGTGCGGGTAAGACCACTTCATTCTACATGATTGTGGGCTTGGAGCAGCCGACCTCCGGTGAGGTGTTCCTGTCTGATGTGAATATCACCAAAATGCCCATGTATCGCCGGGCTTCTTTGGGAATCAGCTATTTGACCCAGGAGTCCTCCATTTTCCGCAAACTCACAGTGGAAGAAAATATCATGGCCATTTTGGAGACCACGGAACTTTCCAAAGCCGAACAGAGAAACAAGTTCGAGGAGCTTTTGGAGGAGTTTCATATCACCCATGTGCGTAAACGCAAGGGCACAGAACTTTCCGGCGGTGAGCGCCGCCGGGTGGAAATTGCCCGCTGTCTGGCGCTGGAGCCGCAGTTCATCCTGTTGGATGAACCCTTTGCCGGCGTTGACCCGCTGGCTGTGGCAGACATTCAGGAGATTATCCAGTACCTGCGTCAGCGGGGCATGGGCATCCTGATTACGGACCACAATGTGCGCGAGACCTTGCAGATTGTGGACAGGGCCTATATACTGAGTGAAGGTAAAATTCTGCTGGAGGGCGATAGCCACACGATTGCGGAGAGCCCCATCGCGCGGAAATTTTATCTCGGCGAGAATTTTACCTTGTAAGGAGAACAGATATGCGATTGCGAATTTTGGACAAATATATATTCCGCGAGGTTTTCATGACCTTCGTCTTTGGCATTTGCGCGTTCTCTGCGGTGTTCATCGGTTCGGGGACATTATTCCGGATTGCTCAGTACATAACGGATTACGGTGCTTCTTTGCAGGCGGTCATCAAAATCTTTATCTTTGGTCTGCCAGGGGTCGTTATGTGGACTTTTCCCATGTCCATGCTGCTGGCCACGCTGCTGACCTTCGGCCGCCTGTCCAGCAACAGTGAGATAACGGCCATGAAGTCCTGCGGCATCAGCTTTTCCCGTATTGCCATGCCGGCCCTTGTCCTGGGTTTCATTGTCAGCATCGGGGCGATTGCCTTCAATGAATACGTGGTTCCTTGGGCAAATACTGCCTACCGCAATGTGCTCTATTACGAGATTCAGGGCAACACGACCATGAAGAGTCAGGAACACATCATTCTCAAGGAAATTTCCGAGGGCAAGATGCAGCGTCTGGCTTATGCGCGTATCTTTAATGCCGAGACACAGCAGCTGCAGGGCGTGACGTTGCAGGAATTTGGCCCGGACGGCAAGGTTAAGCATGTAGAAAATGCAGATTTTGCGGACTGGGATGGCAAGAAATGGGTTATGCATAACGGTGTCATTTACGATATTTCCGAGAATGAAGACCAGAGCGAACATATGATTCGCTTTAAGACCCAGGTGCTTCCGATTGCTTCGAATCCCCAGCAGATTGTCCGGGAGCAGAAGGAATTGGAAGAGATGACCATGAAGGAACTGCGGGCGCAGATTGAAATCATGAAGACCCAGTATGTCAATACGAGTGCGATTGAGGCAGAACTTTATCAGCGTGTGACAGTTCCTCTGGCCAGCCTGATATTTGCGCTGGTAGGTGTGCCCTTGGGCCTGCAGCCGACCCGCAACAGCTCATCGGCAGGTTTTGCGATGAGTGTCATCATTATCTTTGCTTACTATGCGCTGATGACCATGGGCAGCGCTTTGGCCCGCAGTGAGGCCTTGCCACCGCTGCTGGCTGTTTGGTTGCCTAATATTATCGGTCTTATCTCAGGCGGCTTACTTATCAGACGGGCGGCCCGCTAAATTTTAGGAAAGGTGGTTGACAGATGTCAGGAATATCCTTGATTACCGTGCTGGTTATTACCGGCGGGGTAATCGCCTTTATCGGGGACAGGCTCGGCACGAAAATCGGCAAGAAACGCCTGTCGATTTTTGGCCTGCGTCCCCGGCATACATCCATAATCATTACGATATTCACAGGTATTGTCATTACCACTCTGACTTTTGGCGTAATGGCAGCGGCTTCGGATAATGTGCGCACTGCACTCTTCGGCATGGAGAAGCTGAACCGCACCATGCAGGAGACGAAAAACAATCTGGAGAATACGCAGGCGGATTTGGCTATGGCTAAGTCCGAGCAGGAAAAGACGGATGCAGCCCTGCAGCAGTCCAAAGCGGATGTAGACAGGCTCAACAAGCAGCAGAAAACCTTGGAGGAAGAGGCTGCTAAGCTGCAGTCCGGCATTACCGAGCTGGAAAGTGCCAAGGCACAGCTGACGGCAAAGAATGAGGAACTGTCCGGCTCCAATGAGAAGCTCCTGGCGGCAAATGACAAGCTGACCGACGACAACAAATCCTTGGAGCAGCGCACGCAGCAGCTCAGGGATGGTCTGATTACCATCCGTGAAGGCGACATTGCCTTCCGCGCCGGAGAAATCATTGCCAGCGGCGTAATTCGGGGCAATCGCTCCGTGGAGGATGTGGCCGCAGATATGCAGACGCTGGCGGCTCTGGCCAATCGCAATGTATCGGCCCGCTTCGGCAGTGACCGTTCCGACAAGGAAATTTGGATTTACCAGCCTGAATACGACACGGCGGTAGAAAACATTGCCAAGAGTTCACGGGATATGGTGGTACGCATTGTGGCCGCCGGCAATTTAGTGCGGGGCGAGGAAGTCCGCACCAATCTGGAACTTTATCCCAACAGTGTGATTTTCCGGGATAAGGAATTCATCATTGCCCGCCCCTACGACATGATGGCGGGGTCAGATGCGGAAGCGGAACAGACCATTATGAACTTCTTGAAGGATGTAAACTTTGCCGCTACATCAAAAGGCATTCTGCCTGACCCCTTGCGGGGGACTGTGGGGGTAATGGAAGGAGCACAGTTCTACGAGATTGTAGCACAGCTCCGCGGTCAGCGGGGGCCGGTGATTCTTTCAGCTTATGCCAATGGCAACACCGATGCTTCCGGGCCCTTGCGTCTGAAGATAAATGTGGAGAAAAACACGCAATGACTATCGCAGCCCTCGACCCCGGGCGGGATAAATGCGGCTTTGCCGTCCTTGACGGTGAGGGCAAGGTCCTGACTCAGCGGGTCATCGAGACAGACAAACTCATAGAAGAAGTAACTGCGGCTAAAGCTGACTACGGCTTTAGCCGTCTCGTTATCGGCAACGGCACCACCAGCAAAATCGCCCAAGGGCGGCTGAAGGAGGTGCCGGAGCTTATGGTACTGGTGCGGGATGAATACCGCACCACGGAACTAGCCAAGGGCGAATACTGGAAGGCTAATCCGCCCAAGGGATGGCGACGCCTCATCCCCGTCACCATGCAGGTGCCGCCGGTGCCTGTGGATGATTTTGTGGCGGTTATCTTAGCCCGCCGCTTTTTACAGGAAGAACAGCAGAGCAAAGGAGAGTAACGAAATGGAGCAGAACAAGAATTCCCAGCCGCGTCCCGATTGGACGGAGTATTTCCTCGATATTGCCCGGGCGGTGGGCCGCCGGGCTACCTGCTTGCGCCGCCGCTATGGTGCGATTATCGTCAAGGACCATATCATCATCAGCACCGGCTATAACGGTGCTCCGCGTGGGGAAGCAAACTGCATCGACACGGGCATCTGCGAGCGGGAACGGCTTCATGTACCCAAAGGGCAGAACTATGAGCTCTGCGTGGCCGTTCATGCCGAGCAGAACGCCATCATCAACGCCGACCCTGCCGCCATGGAGGGGGCTACTATTTACATCGTGGGCATCAATGCAGACGGCACGCTGGCCTCCGGCAAACCCTGCCTGCTGTGTCGCCGCATGCTGCGCAATGCCAAGCTCGGACAGGTGATTTATTACGAAACCGATGGTACGATTGTTACCTGCCGCCCCGATGAAATTCATGATTAAAATTCTCTTAAAAAATTGCGCTTTCAGCTTATTTTCATTGACACTATAGGCCCTCTGCGCTAAAATAGGCTTGTTATGAATTTCTAGTAATTATTTGAGAAAAAGAGGTGCTACTTGTATGCCGGATTATATGTTGGCGTTTGTCATTGCCGCAGGTGTGGCTCTGCTCATTACGCCTGGTGTGATTTTCCTGGCGGCCAAGACGGGAGCCATGGATGCTCCTGATGCGAGAAAAGTACATAAAAAACCTATTCCCCGTATCGGCGGTCTGGGTATTTACGCAGCCTTTATGGTGGCGATTATTGGGATTATGCAGTTCATCGATGTGGAGCCGGATGTGCTCTTTGAGGTCACCGGCCTCTTGGTGGGCGGTTCCTTGATTGTGCTCGTGGGTGTTATCGACGATTACAAGAACTTGCCGGCCAAGGTCAAACTGGTGGGGCAGATTGTAGCGGCAGCTGTGCTGGTCATTGCCTTTGATGTGCGCATTGACTTCATCACAGACCCCTTCGGTGATTTCTTCTACACGGAGTGGCTGGCCATTCCCGTGACTATCTTCTGGATTGTAGGTCTTACCAATACGGTAAACCTCATTGATGGACTTGACGGCCTGGCGGCTGGTGTGGCTACCATCGCGTCCGTCACCATCTTCTTAGTGGCTTTGCAGCAGAACATTCTGCTCGTGGCTGTTCTGACGGCAGCACTGGCTGGTTCTGCGATTGGCTTCCTTTACTACAACTTCAATCCCGCCCGGATTTTCATGGGCGACTCGGGGAGTATGTTTCTGGGCTATATGCTCGCAGGTATCTCCGTTATCGGTGCGGTGAAATGCGCGGCTACCATTGCGCTGATTGTACCGATTCTGGCTTTGGGGCTGCCCATCTTGGACACCACCTTTGCTATCGTGCGCCGCTATCGTGGCGGTGTGCCCATCTTCAAGCCGGACAGAGGTCATCTCCATCACCGTCTGATGGATTTGGGCTTCAGCCAGCGGCAGGCTGTACTGCTGATGTACGTCATCAGCGCCTTGCTGGGGCTTAGCGCTGTGGCGCTGACGGAAGTCAGCTCGCAGTTCGCCATTGCCATCGTCTGCATGGTCGTGGCTCTGGTGCTCTACGGTGCAAAGCGCATCGGCATCTTCCGCATGAATGATTCAGCCCAGCAGCATTAAAAGAAATATTCGCAATGATTGCCTTCCCCTCTGGGGAAGGGGGACCGCCTTGCGGTGGATGAGGTTCATGTCAGAGATTGCCTGAAACCTCATCCGTCAGCCTGCGGCTGCCACCTTCCCCATAGGGGAAGGCTTATATAGAGAGGGGACTATTAATGGAACAAAAGAAAATCAAGGTTATGACGGTGTTTGGCACCCGACCTGAGGCGATAAAGATGGCACCTATCGTGTTGGAATTGCAGAAGCACCCGGACAAAATCACCCCGGTGGTGGCGGTAACGGCTCAGCACCGCGAAATGCTGGACCAGGTTCTGGGACTCTTTAATATCACGCCGGACCACGACCTTGATATCATGGCACAGGGCCAGACCCTCTTTGACATCACCTCCAAGGCCATGATGGGCCTGGATAAGGTGCTGGCAGAAGAAAAGCCGGATATCGTGCTGGTACATGGCGACACCACGACCACCTTTGCCGGTGCATTGGCTGCTTATTACCATCAGACGACGGTAGGCCATGTGGAAGCAGGCCTCAGAACCCATGACAAGTACAGCCCCTTCCCGGAAGAAATGAACCGCAAGCTCACGGGCTGCATTGCAGACTTGAACTTTGCGCCCACGGAAACCTCCGAGAGCAATCTGCTGGCGGAAAATGTGAAGCCCGAAAGCATCTTCATCACGGGCAACACCGTTATCGATGCCCTGCATCATACGGTAAAGGATGACTTCCAGTTCGAAGATGAACTGCTGCAGAATATCGACTTTGAGAACAAGCGCATCATCCTCGTGACCACCCATCGCCGGGAAAATCTGGGCGAGCCCATGCGCCATGTTTACAAGGCGCTGCGTCAGCTGACGGAAGAATTTGCCGATGTGGAAGTGGTATTCCCGGTGCATAAGAACCCGAAAGTCCGTGAAGTCGTGCAGGAAGAATTGGGCGGCTTGGAGAAGGTTCACCTCATCGACCCGCTGGACTATGAACCGTTTGCCAATTTGATGAGCCGTGCGCATTTGATTCTCACCGATTCCGGCGGCGTGCAGGAAGAAGCTCCTGCCCTCGGCAAACCGGTTCTCGTGCTCCGCGATACTACGGAACGTCCCGAAGCAGTTGCTGCGGGTACGGTAAAACTCATCGGTACTGACCGGGATGTGGTTTATAACGAAGCCAAGACCTTGCTGACGGATGAAGCAGCCTATAGCCGCATGGCAGAATCCGTAAACCCCTACGGTGACGGCAAAGCCTCCCAGCGCATCATTCAGGCCATTCTCTACCATTATGGCCTGGCTGATAACCGCCCTGATATTTTCGTAGGCAAATAAGATGGCCGGACAGGAACCAAGCGGCCTCAAACAGGCCGTCAAAGCCTTTTCGATACTGGGCGGAGTTGGCATCTACCTCGTGGTATTCGTAGGCATATGCGGTTACATTGGCAGTCTTATCGGAGATTTTCTCCAATTGGGAAAAGCCGGGATAATCGGTGGCATTATCCTGGGCTTTCCCGCAGCCTTTTATACCCTGTACAGACAGCTTAAGAATAACGAACTTATTTGACAGAACGTACCTCCGCGAATGGAGGTACGTTCTTTTTTTGCATACGAAAAAAGCCACTACCCAAAGTAGTGACTGAATAATCTTATCGGAACAATCAACGGGAGCCGGATGTGGTCAGAAAAGAGTTTATTTAGCGTTATAAATTCGTAAAATCGTGAATATCTGGAGTGTGGGATGCTAATTCTGAGAATTGGTTGCAGAAGGAGTATTTATCAGTTATAATATTAAAGAAAAATTAGAATAAGTTAAGGTCAATTTATTGTTTAGATGTGGCAATGATGGGGGATTTTATGGGAGTAGTGTTTGTTGGCTCTTATTAATTCTGCCACTGGGGAGAACAGATAACAAATTAAGATGTTTTTGTTGCGAACAAATGCAATTTTACTGGCCTTGACAGCAGCCTGTCAGGGCTTTTTGTATGTGATGAGAAAGGCGGGATATTTTGAAAGAGTTTCGGAAGCTTTGGACTATTATGCTGATATTAGGCAGCATGCTTATGGGAGGGTGCGGAGGCGGAAAGATTACTGCCATAGAGATTCCCAAAGAGGCTGGACAAGCGGCGACAACGACGCAGTCAGCACCAGTAGTTGATATTTACTGGGATGCCACCGAGTCTATGAGAGGATATACCGCGTTGCCTTCTGGCGTATACAAGCTGCTGCCGGATAACTTGGGCGATATTGCTACAGCAATGGGGGAGACACATTTTTACCGCTTTGGTGAAGAGGTAACCCCATTGGAGGGGCGTTCTTATAGGGCTTTCAGTAGTCCTGATACTTATACGGAGACCGTTACCTCCTTTGGAAGGGTTATAGATCAAGCTACTGCGGGGCATCTTTCCATTGTGATTACGGACCTGTTTGAAAGTGATGCGGATTGGAGTAATGTGACACAAAAACTGCGGGAAAAATACTTCGCTCAGCATCTGGGGGTGGCTGTCATTGGTGTGAAAAACCCATTTCAGGGAGACATCTATGATGTGGGGCTAAACGCTGCTAAATACAGCTGGGACAGCGGCAGCGATCCAGCCAAGTATCGTCCGTTTTATCTCTTCATCATGGGGCCGGAACAGGATATTAAGGATTTCCTACAGCGATGGCAGGAACATTTTGCCAGCGAAGCTGGGAAAGTGGAGATGCAGTATGCCATGTTTTCGGAAAACCTCGGAGCGGAAGGCGCTTCTTTCCCGGAACTGCAGGTAGCAGACAGCAAAAATCTCTACAGCAACGAAAGTCTGGAAGTCAAGGACAAGCGTATCCGAGAGTTCGGCTATGACAGTAGTAGTGACGAAACTAGTCTGACCATGACTTGCAAGTACAAACCTGGCATCGGTGCCTGCCTGGCAGATATGGGCAAACTGGATAAGGTTATGCAAGTCTTTGCCTTGGATGAAGAAAGTGGAGCGTGGAAGATGGTGGACGCCGGTGCGGATGCGCCTAAAATTGAAGTAGGCCCGGTGGATGGCGAGGGGAATTACGCTGTCACCGTAACCTTTGTGCCAGATCAGGCTATTTCTATGGGACAAGTCAATTTTATTCATGCAAGGTTGGCACCGGAAGCTCGTAGCTTGAAGATGCCACCATGGGTGAAGGAGTGGAATATGGCGAATATCGATCTCGATCCAGGGGCATTTGATGGGTCCAAGACTGCCAATCTCCAGCATATTCTGGAGTCCTTGCGGGATACCATGCAGAGTGCAGCTCAGCCTGCGCTGGCAAATATTAACATAGTTATAAATGCACGATGAAAGGGGAAGCAGGATGAGCAGAAATGTGAAAATGGTTTTGTATATGTTGGGCATAGTTGCCTGGATGGGGTTGATGGGGCTGACGGCCTATGAGGCAGGTTCCTTATCGGCTCATTCCTTCATTGGGACAGGGGCAAATGCTTCCTTGCAGAAATGGCAGGTGCCCTATAAGACTTTGGTGATGATTATGGCCTCATTGGCGGCGTTTTTCGCTCTGATATGGTGTGCTCTTTCCCAATGGGGATTTTCGGTGAGCTCTCCTTTGGGGGTGGGCAAACGGACTATTTGGGCTATATTGGGGGTAATTCTGGCAGTTTTATCTTTTGCAGTGCCTTATATTTATGCGGCGCAGAAGAGTGCTCTCACCATGAGTCCCATAATTCCCGTGATATTCGTGCTATTATTTGTAGTAGCTGGTTACTGGCTGGCTACTATCTTTGCCACCAGTGATGCCTATAAATATACGCCGCTGGGTAGCAGCCAGATTCGTAAACACAGAGGAGGAAAGAACTGATGAGCTATTATTTCATATCCATAGGTGGTTCTGGCGCTAAGGTCATGGAGTCCCTTACCCATCTGTGTGCGGCGGGCCTTATGCCTAATCAGCAGAAGCAGTCTGAACTATATGTGATGGCCATTGATCCGGACATTGGTAATGGTAATCTGAAGCGCAGCAGTGCTGCCCTCCATTGCCTTCATGAGTTCCAGTCCTTGGAAACTGGCAGGGGAACCCCCCTCTTCAAGACCAATATCAAACTTTCCCGTCCTTTTATCTGGAGCCCTACAGAGACGGACAAGAACTTGGACGATATCATGTCTTATCAGGCTTATCGTGGTACGTCCATCGGCAAGCTCTATGAAGTCCTCTATACTCAGGATGAGCGATCTACTACTTTAAATGAAGGCTTCCGTGGTCGTCCCGCCATTGGTGCGGCAGTAATGGCCAAAAAAGCTGGTCTGGACAGGGGCAAGGAAAGCCTCAGTCTGGCAGGGGATCCGGCATGGGACAATCTCATCCATGCTGTGCAGCAGGATGTGAAGAATGGTCAGGAAGCTAAGATATTCCTGGCAGGTTCTGTCTTTGGTGGTACTGGAGCTGCCGGCATGCCTACGGTAGCTAGACTCCTGCGCTCCATGTTGAAGGAATATTGTGATGCTGGTCAGGCACGCATTGGTGGGGCGCTCATCTTGCCATTTTTTGCCTTTTCTCCCACGGAGCAGGAAAAGAATGCCGGCATATATGCTTCTTCCGAGAATTTCCTGACTAATACCAAGGCTGCGCTAAAATACTATGCTATGAAGGATAGCGGATATGATGCTATGTACTTTATTGGTGATAATCAGCTGACAGCTGTGGATAAATTCAGCATCGGTGCTGCCAGCCAGAATAATGGTGCACATATGGTAGATTTTTATGGTGCGATGGCGGCCTTGGACTTCTACGGAGAAAAGACCGATAGTGGGCAGCAGTGCTCCTATATTTCCCATAGTGACGAGTCCAGTTTTCAGTGGAGTGATCTCCCTGTAATCAAACTGGATGATGGTCAGGAGATGCGTGTAAGTGAGGCCCTGGGGCAGTTTGCCCGCTTCATCTTTGCCTATGTGCATCTGGTGAAGCCGGTTTTGGCGGATTTGGCTTCTGGAAGGTTGAAGGATTATCAGTACCCCTGGTTCCGTGATTTCCTGGCAGGACTTTCCATTGATACGGTGGAAGTTCGCAGTTTTGAGGAGTATGCGGAGAGTTTTGCTCTTTGGATCGATCAGTTGGAGCATCACTCGTCTAACCGCCGTGTGGAATTCATCAATCCTAATGTTTTTGGTTCGCAGCCAGCCAGACTGGAAAATCCCTTGCAATTTTCCAAGCTAGTGTTGCCTGATGACAGCAAGGTTACTATGGATGAGCTTTGGCATCGCCTTTGCGAGGGCAAAATCCAGGACGAGGAATATGCACAGGGCTTTGGACGTTTTCTGCGGTTGCTTTATGACAGCTGCGCTAAGGTTTGAGGAGGTAAGTGATAAATGGCCAATAAATATTTTCCCATGCTGCCGAAACTCAATGAGGACGCAGCTATCAATCCTGACAAAGCAAGTGTCTGGGAGAAGGAAACTGGTACGAGAGATTTCCTGCTGGCCCTGGTGAAGAGTTTGGCAGCGGGCGGCTCTACGCAGGATATAGGTAGTATTGACTCCATTCCGGATGTGTGGGCCAGACCACTACTTTTCCAAATGGCGCTTTATGATGACCAGAAGATTGGTGCCCAGGAGTTCGTGAGAGGACTTCATGATAAGGTGCAGGGGGAATGGCGTTCCCTGCTGGCCATGATTGCCTTAAAGGATATACGTCATCTTAATCTTAAGGCAGAGGCAGTACATCTGGGGGCTGGCTCCAGTGGATTGGAGCAGGTGCTGGCTGGTCTTGCTCCTACGGAGAGCATCAGCCAAAGCACTAGCTGGCATGACATCTATATCCTGCTCCTGCAGGACAGGCCACTAGCAATGACTTCACCCACTACACTAGTAGCCGCTGCCGCTGATTATCGGCGTACCATGCAGGGAATTTTGGCTCAGCCTTGGAGCGCAGATGGCTTAAATCTCTGCGATCCCATACCATATCTGACGGTGGACGAACTGGGCGCTCTTTGCACCTGGCTTCAGCAGGTAGAGCAGGATCTGCGCAGAGCGATTCCCACGGCTGATCAAGAACAGGCTGCCTGCTTGAACCTTTTTGGTGCTTTGGAATCTTATCAGGCAGATATCCGGGCTCGCTCTGCTCAGTTGCCTGCAGGCCAGAGAATGGTTTCGTCTAATTTGGAAATGAATATCGGGATTTTCCGTTGCCTGAACCAATCTGTGGAGGCTAAGGCTGCTGATGCCAGTGATTCTGCGGTGCGTTTGGTGATGTCACCTGCCCGTGACAAGGCTGGAGAAATCCTGCTGGTGTCTCCCCAGATGGTGCGGGACTTTGCAGCTCAGGAAGGGGTGCCTGCTGCACAGCTAGTGGTGTGGCCTGGTATTTCGGCCAACGATATTACTGAAGAAGCGCTGGCTGAGGATAATAGCCATATTGGACGCACACCTTTGGGCAAGGCTGTTTTCCGCAGACCAGAAGATTTCTTCACGGAACGCATGACGGTCATAGAGCCGGGGAATGCTCTGGCAGGCACATTAAAAGTGCCTGGCAGTGAACTCTTGTCGGCAGATGACCTCAGTGCCATTTTGCCCCTGCGTGCGGAAATCCTGGAGTATTTCACCCCCCAGGAAATTGCGCAGCGGCTGCGCATTGAGAATCTCAGTGACCGCATTACCGTGCAGTTTGCGTTCCCACTGGCTGGTGTTCATGGGGAATCCGATTACAAATACACCAAGACCTACCCAAAACAGGAACTCATCTATCTTCAGACTAATGTGCCGGTCATTGAGCTGTGGCCGAATATCAAGCGTGAGGGCTGGAATAAATACTATCTCTATTATGAAAACAGTGAGGCACAGAATGTGAGTGCCCAAGGTGCAGGTAGGGATTTCTTCTATGTGTACCCCTGGAAATATGGTGAGGATATTGCCGTGGATATGCCGGAGAATGGCATGACTAACTTGTACACGGCTCGGCTGACTGGATTCCCGGAGGCACTTCGCTGTACGGTTAATGTTTCCGCGGAAAATGGCATTTACGCTGAGCGTGTAGAAGGCGGCATCCTTTTGTTGCCTGAGCCGCAGCCAGTACAGGTTATACCAAGGCTTAAATGGCAGGTGGGTATTGATTTTGGTACATCTGGTACCATGCTTTATCATCGTTCTGGAAATTACAGACCGGAACCACTGGCGTTCCAGCCAAATCTTATGCCTGTTACGGAAAGCGGCGTAGCCAGAACGCGTACCTTCCTGAATTTTATTCCTTCTTCAACGGAAGATCAACAGGATGGTTCTTTCCTGAGTATTTTCCAGGTATTGAATAGCAGCCGTTTGAAGACAGAAATCCGTCCGTTGCAGGATGGTAATGTATTTTGGCTTTTGACTAACAATGCTGAGGACTTCAAGCAGCGCAATTTGCAGATTGATGCTAACCTGAAATGGAAGAATGATGATGTGGGACGCCGTAAAGTGGCAGCCTACGTGAAGCAGATTTGTTTGCAGAGCCTGGTGGAAGCAGCCAAAGCTGGGGCTGAAGCTGTTGAGTGGAACTTCTCCTATCCTACGGCGTTTTCTGCAGAGCAGCAGTTTGCGTTTAAGGCTACCTGCCGCGAGGCAGTGCAGGAAGCCTATGAGCAGTCAGGCATGTCCAAGGAAAATGAGGGCGTGACCAATTACTGGCCGGAAAGCAAAGCGGCTGCTTATCATTTCAACAAACTTGGCACTAAGGCAACAAACTTTGGCGAGGGTGCCATTTGTTTGGATATTGGTGCAGGTACCACCGATATTTCTGTCATCAGCGGACAACCGGCCAGAATCGTCTACCATACATCTGTTCAATTTGCTGGTCGCACTCTGTTTAAACCGATTTATCGCAACTATGAGCTTTTCAAGGGCGAGAAGTTGGCGATGGAAGGCATGGATGATGAACATCGCAATGCCGTGATTGATGCTGATATGCGCCAAAACAGTGAGCAGTATCTCAAAAACCTGAAGAATAATACTGGACGCAAAGAAATAAAACAGGTACTTCAACAGACGCAGTTGGCCATGGCGGGTATGTTTGCTTATCTGGGGGCACTCCTTGGCAAGTTGTCAGAGCAGGGGATCTACTCTGAAAATCATCTGCCGGATATCTATGTGGGAGGCAATGGCTCCAGAGCGTTCTATTGGCTGTCTGGTGGAACCTTTGACACTGAGAATCCCTTCTTTGGTGTGTTCAAGGAAATGTTGGCTGAGTATTCTGGCCTGGATGATAAATATGGTATGAAGATCCATCTTAGCGATACACCTAAGGTAGAGGTGGCTGGGGGCATGATTGAGGAACGCCCCCATAACGATGCGGAATTCTTTGATGAGGCACAGCAGACGGAGACACTCTTTGGTGAAAAAGGGCGGGATGAATTCATCGCAGCTTCGCAGTTTGCCGGTGATATCTATGTTGTGCAAGGCGAGACGCACGAAGCGAATGAATTTATCTCTGCCTATGATATCGCAAAGGGCATTGAGGTAGAGAATGTGGCTGCCTTACAGGCGTTCATTGACAAGTTCAATGAAAATCGCCATATCTGGTTTGAAGGCATCGAAATGGATGAGGGAAGATATCAGGAAGTTGCTCGCAAGGTGAGAAGCTATTATGTGAACCAGATGGGCTTAGAGCCGAAGAAAGTGTTTGTGGAGCCGGTGTTCATTATGGAAATGAAAGAGTGCATGGAGATGTTGGAAAGTGATTGAATATGTTGCATTAGGAATGGCATTGGCAGCGTTGATCGTAAGTCTTTGGGGATTGATTAAAAGTGGCAAAGGGAAGAGCGAGACTTTTAGGGAAAAAAATCATATAGGACAGAATGCTATTAGTGGGGAGGAGTTTTATGAATTACGGAATCACCTGCTGGCGTTAGAAGGACAACTGGTGCTTCTGGAAAGGAAGTGCCGAGAGCTTAGCATGCAGTCCGCAAAAAATGTTGATGTCAGTGCTGGCAATCGGCATTATGAAGAAGAACCTGTTTCTTACGGCATGGTGGCACGGCCTGCAGCAGAAAAAAATTCTTCAGAGAATGAGCTGTTGGTTAAATGCAATGAATTTGCTCAAGACTTCAATCATATACAGGAATTAAGCGGTTTTGATGCTAAAAATGCCAAGAAAGTTTTTCACAGCAGATACGATATTCGGGGATTTAAGTGCGTAAATTTTAATGAGCGTTTCAATAATCCCCGTATCAAGCCCAAATTTGAGGAAGCGCCTTCGTTAGGAGAAGCCGACTTGTGGGGCTTTCGGTATAAAAGCTATTATCTTGTACTGCCTAATGTAAAAACCTATACAGGGGACAATCATGGAGCAGGTGGGATGAAGGAGCTTTTTAGATCTAATTTCCAGCAGGGGCATACATATCAAAATATAAAGCTCAGATTACCGGCCGTGTTGACAATTGATTTGCAAATATATAATAAAGGTGAATTGATCCTTAATTAAGCTATAGGGATGGGGGAGAAACGTTTATGGCAGGTTTTTGCACTAAATGCGGTGCTCCGTTGGAAGATGATGCCAATTTCTGTACTAGTTGTGGGAGTGTGGCGAAAATCACTCCGCAGCCTGAGCTGCCTGCACCTGCATCCAGGCAGCCTGTGACTGGGCAGCCAACTTCAGCCAATAATTCGGTAATAGTCTTGTTGTTGGTTATTATTGTACTGTTGTTGGCAGGTGGCGCTTATATGATTTATCGGAATCAGCAGACTCCAGATGTGGCAACTGTGCAGCAAAAGACATCTGCCCCATCAGCAACTGAAAGCAACCTCAAAACAGATGACACGCAGAGGCGGAGAAAAGCATGTATAAAAAGTGTAGCAGAAGCGCTGGCGGCAAATGAAACAGAACTGGCTGATTTGGCTGGCAAAATAAACTCTGGGCAGTTTAGCAACAGCAGTTTGCTGGATTATGAAAGCAATGTAATAAAAGCCATAGAAAAACGGCATCGTGTCTGGAACAAGGATGGCATCATCAATGATTCTGAATTGATTGCAGAAGTAGAAGGCATGTTTTCGCTGCAGGCAAAACGTGCTGAGTGCATGCGCCAGGGCATATTAGGGAACACAGGACAATATGTGACGGGGGGGCAATATTATGATCAGTTCCAGAGCCGTTTTGAAATTTTCAAGAGAAGTTTTAACCTGTAAATGAGAAAGGTGTTTGTATGGAACAGGGAGAACAACGTATACAAGAAGCCTTGGAAGCTTTGCTGAAGGAAGATAGGCAGATTCTGGGCAGGAAAGATGAGCTGATTGAAAAACTGGAGCCCAAACTGGAAGGTGTGGATCAACGCTATATCAATGCGCTGAAGAAAGCTTTTCAGCAGCATGATATAGGTGAGCTCCTTTTGGCTGCAGATCAGGGGCCCGAGGAGGATCAGGAAAAAGCCAGGATTGATGCTGAAGAGCGTCTTAAGTCTGGTAATATGCAGGAAAAGCGTATTGACTCCGTTATGAGCATTTTGATTGGTGCCCTGCGTTGGGGTGTTGAGGAAGAAGAATCAACGGAGGAAAGCGAGTCTGAGACAATGGAAGACCATGCCCTGCTGCAGGAACCGCAGACATGGGACTGCTATTGTGGCAAGTCGGAGAATAAGGGGCCGTTTTGTACAGCCTGTGGCAAAACTCAGGCAGAAAGCGAAGCTGCAGTAAAGCGGGCGGCAGAAGAGTCGACAATTGCAGGATGGACTTGTGGCCAGTGCGGCAGACAGGGAAATAAAGGAAAGTTCTGTGCTGGCTGTGGTGCGCCTCAAAAGGAGAACAAGCCAGCAGAATCCCAGCCAGTGACTCCGCCAAGGCCGCAGATTCCGCCTATGCCACAGACGCCGGTGATGCAGCCAACTGCAACAGGATCTGGCACCAATGGCACACAACGTGTTATCATAGGCGTGATAGCCGTATTGTTCATTGTCCTGGCAGGTATTTGCTTTAAGGAATTTTCGGCTGGTTCTGATACGTCAGCTGCCTCCAGTTATCGCTCCCTGACCAAGAACCCTGACAGTAGCAAGGAAAAAGGAAAGCCTCAGTTGGTGGCTAAAACGGACCTTTCCTTGGGGGGCGTTGATCTTGATATCAGCCTGGATGACTTACATTCCAAGTTGGGCAAGGAAAAAAGCCATGAAAATGGTAAAGAAGGTCATGTTTTTTATTTTTATGATGGTATGAAGGTAGGCACTAAAGGTGGCGTAGTAACGTCGTTCGTGTCTGACGGTGCTGCTTGTTCTACTAAGAGGGGCATACATGAAGGTTCTACGCTACAGGAGGTTATAGATGCTTATGGCAGTGATGCCATGAAGACCAATTACGAAGGACTGGTACTGTATGAGTACAACTTCAAATCGCTGACTGGCAATGACGGTATCCTGCGTTTTGCTATCAATGGACAGAATAAGGTTGATTACATCAGTGTGAGGATTCCTGAAGCTCCCAAGGTAGATACACAGGCTGTGGGCAACGCTGCCAAGAATGTGGTGGCTTCCTATCACAAATACATAACTAATAGGGATTATCGCTCTGCGTACAATCTGCTGAATGATAATATGCAGAACACTATGGGGAGTTATGATAATTGGACCAGGGGCTTTGCCAATACCATTGAAAGCCGCGTTACAGATTTGCAGGTGTCGGATGTGCAGGCAGATCGTGCAGAAGTCAGCTTTATTTTAGTGGCCCGTGACCGACGTCCGGGGGGGTATGAAGAAAACAGATTCCGCAGTACTGCTACAGTGGTAAAGGATGGTGGTGCATGGAAGATCGCTGCCGTAAACAACAAAAAGATTTAAGGAGAGGCAATGGACAAGAAGGTTAAGCGGCGGTTGATTGTCTTGGGGGTAATGGCATTCTTGCTGGCAGTGCTGGGAGGCGGCATATTTGCTTCCCGCTTTGTGTCCCAAGAGCCGGCAGCAGAGAAATTACATTCAGCTGCAGTGGGAAAAGTTGAAAAACAACTGACTTTGGACGAGAAAGTGGATGAGCTTGTTTCTTCCATGTCCACAACAGAAAAAATTGGCCAGTTGATGATGATTGGGGTGCAGGGCACCGCGGTGAATGATGATACTCTTTATGTGTTGCACCAGTTCCATTATGGTGGCATTATTCTCTTTGACCGAAATTTGGAGAACAAGGAGCAGACCAAGACTTTTGTGTATAATCTGCAGGCCAAAGCAGATGAGAAATTGCCATTGTTTGTGGCCATAGATGAGGAAGGTGGTTTGGTGGTGCGTGGCAAGAATTTCATTACTCCGCCGCCATCACAAGAGGAAGTGGGACAACATGGAAAGCCGGAGCAGGCAAAAAAATTAGCTCAGGATACAGCAGCAGAGCTGAAGGCCGTGGGCATCAATCTGAATTTTGCCCCTGTGGCGGATGTGGGATCTCAGGACAGTCGTTCTTACAGCAAGGATCCCTATGACACCTTGAAATTTGTCCAGCAGGCCGTAGCAGGCTATAAGGAAAGCGGCATGATTTGTGCACTGAAGCATTTTCCCGGTATAGGCAGGGGAAAACTGGATTCCCATAAGGAAGTTTCTTCTGTAGAGGCCAGTGAAGGCGAACTGCGCAAATCGGATCTGGTGCCTTTCCGTGAGACATTCAATGATACGGACAAGGGCAAGGGGCTTGATTACATGATCATGGTGGGACATTTGAAGTATCCTGCTTTTGATGGGGAACATTCTGCCAGCCAGTCTAAGAAAATCATCACCGGTCTTCTGCGGGAGGAAATGGGCTATCAGGGCCTGGTCATCACGGATGATATGGAAATGGGGGCCATTGCCAACCATAAATCCTTCCGTCAAGTGGGGGCAG
Organism: Selenomonas sp. FC4001; assembly: GCF_000701565.1. Classification (NCBI taxonomy): domain Bacteria; kingdom Bacillati; phylum Bacillota; class Negativicutes; order Selenomonadales; family Selenomonadaceae; genus Selenomonas; species Selenomonas sp. FC4001. The sequence continues at coordinate 76,485 of NZ_JNJF01000009.1, forward strand.
ATGCCATTTTGGCGGGGGCGGATATCGTGCTGGTCTGCCATGATTACCAGCACGCCGAGGAGGCCTATATGGGCATCTATGATGCTGTGAAAAGCGGGACAATTAGTGAACAGCGCCTAGAGGAATCGGTACGCCGGGTAGTAAAGGCTAAACTTATGCACGGCTTACGTCCCAATGATAAATGAAAGGGGAAATAGAAATGGCTTATTTTTGTTCAAAATGTGGTGCTCCGTTGGAAGAAAATGCGAAATTCTGTGGCAGCTGCGGCACTAAACTGGAAGCTGTAGAACCACAGCAGACTCCGGTGATGCATAATGATAGCGTTGATCATATCAAGAAGGAATTTGATGTAGTGAAAAACAATGTGGCAGAACGGCTCCAGAATGTGTCCAATGCAGAATGGCAGAAAAAAGTAGAGCGTGATTCATTTGTGCAGCGGTTCAAGGGCCGGTATTTGACTACGCAGGGACGATTGAATCGTTGGGCATATTTTGTCGCAGGAATCAAGCTTTTTTTGATGGCGCTAATTCCGTATATCATGTTGGGGATCGGTGCAGTAATGCTGGAGGCAGACTCTGGTGCGGCTAATATCTTGGGGTTGTTTTTGTTATTGCCAAGTTTGGTGTTGATTCTGCCGTTCATTGCGGCTTCTCTTATGCTGGAGATTCGCCGGTGTCATGATTTGGGGCACTCTGGTTGGATAATATTGATTGGATTAATACCTTATGTAAACATTCTCTTCTATTTGTATATTATATTCTGCCCTGGTACTAAGGGAGCCAATCAGTACGGTGAGGACCCGCTTCAGCAGGTAAGTTATCAATAAGTTGAAAGGATCTTAGTTAAATGCAGATACAAGCAGATGAGCAGAGTAAAAATTCTTTGGGCAGGGAGCCGCAGAAGAAAAAACTTACCGTTTACCTGGGGGCTTTGGCCATAGTGTTGGCTCTTACAGTGGGGGGCGCATTTTATTACTTCCATCAGCAGGCTAATCGCTTTGAGTCTCAGTGTGTGTCTGGTGAGCAGATGACTTTGGAAATCAAGTCCCTGCTGGAAGAGGTTAAGTCCCTGCCAGGTGAGGCAGACAACGAGACTGTGAAGGATTGGACAGACAAACTGGCTGTTGCCAGAACCAACATGGATAAGTTTTGCAGTGATTTGAAAAGTGCCCATCCCAGCAGTAAATACAAGCAGTCTTGTAGCAATCTTTATGCGGCGGCAGAGATTGAGCGTTCTATACTCGAGGCTGTAGCGGCGGTGGTAAAGGAGCCTTTGTCTGTTGATACCGCGGATAAGATAAAGGCTATTGACGATAAGGTGCAGGATTTGCGGGAACAGGCAGCCAGCGTAGAAGTCGGACAGACGGATTTTGCTTCATCCATGGACCTGACTACGTTGAAGGATAACCTGACAGCTTTTGTAAATACGGCGAAAGAAGCCGAGCGCCGCAGACAGGAGGAAGAAGCAAGGCAGGCCCGGGAAAGAGAAAAGCAGAGGTTGGCAGATATCCAGACACGTTTGAAGAACTATAATGATTCTGTCATGGCTAATACCCATGACATGGAATGGCTGGCTACTGGCGTAACTTATACAAATGATCACAGGCTGGAGCTTCATGGGTTCTTTTATAATGGAACCAATAATCCTGTTGTCCGAATCAACAACATGACTATGTCCATAACACTGTACAAGCAGGGAGAAGTCATTTACCAAAGAGACAATTTCTACTTCCGCTCGACGATAGATCTTTATGGTGCAGTGGCTCCAGGAACCAAGAAATTTAACGATCTGTATGTGACTAGTGATGATGTATTCCCACAAGACTTTGACGAATTTAGGATTAAGACAGCTGATATGAATTGGACATACATAAGATAACTGTTCAGTTGGTGGATAGACCGGCTGTTATACAGGAAGAATTGCCGTGCCGGTTAAGGGCACGGCAATTTTTTCTGATAAAGACGCCAAAAAGGAGCTGCGTTCGCAGCTCCTGCAATTTCTTATTGGAGCGGGCAATGGGAGTCGAACCCACCTCTAAAGCTTGGGAAGCTTTCATTCTACCGATGAACTATGCCCGCAACGACTTTTTCAGTATATCATTTTTGTTATTGTATTGCAAGGGGGAATTTGTCTGCGGCATGGCGAATCTTAGTACAGATAAAGTTGTCTTTATTGGATTTACATAGGAGGTAAAATTATGGGACTTTTACAAGCAGGAATTGGTGCCGTGGGCGGTGTGCTAGGCGACCAGTGGAAAGAATACATCTACTGTGACAGTCTGCCGCCAGACGTACTTATGGCCAAGGGGCACCGCAAGACCGGCAGTGGTTCTTCCAACAAGGGGGACGACAATATCATCTCCCAGGGCTCAAGAGTAGCAGTCAACAATGGCCAGTGCCTCATCATTGTGGAAAATGGTGAGGTGGTGGACATTTGTGCCGAACCGGGTGAATACACCTATGACCGGGAAACGGAGCCGTCGCTGTTCACAGGCGACCTTTCCGATACAATTCCGAAGGTCTTTGCAGAAATCGGCCGCCGTTTCTCCTTTGGCGGAGACACAGGCCGTGACCAGCGGGTGTACTACATCAATACCAAGGAAATCTATGGCAACAAGTTCGGCACGCCGTCGCCGATTGCCTTCAAGGTGCGGGATGACACGCTGAACTATGAGCAGACCATTCAGATTCGTTGCTTCGGTGAGTACAGCTACCGCATTACCAATCCGGTTCTGTTCTACACCAACATTGCCAGCAATGTCAGTGATACGTTCAGCCGTGAGGAAATCGACAGTCAGCTCAAATCCGAACTCATGATGGCACTCAAACCGGCTATGGCCAAAGTTTCGGCTATGCGGGTGGGCTATGACGAATTGGAGGCACATTCTCAGGATATTGCCGATGCCTTGAACGAAAGTCTCAGCCAGAAATGGGGCAATCTGCGCGGCATTGAAGTGGTGTCCGTAGCGGTGGCCAGCGTCAGCCTTACGGATGAGAGTCAGGCAGTGCTTGAAAAACTGCAGAAGATGCAGGAAGCTGCCGTGCTGGGCCGCGACCCGTCGCTGATGGCAGGTTTCTATGGTGCGGCGCAGGCGGATGCTCTGCGTGATGCGGCGAACAACGAAGGCGGCGCAGCTATCGGTTTTATGGGGATGAACATGGCTGGCAATGCAAATGGCATCAATGTCGGTGATATGATGGCGCAGGGGCAGGCGCAAAGAGCTGCCCAGGCACAGCAGGCCACTGCCCGTCAGGCGGCACCTGCAGGCGGCTGGACTTGTGCCTGCGGTCATAGCGGCAACACGGGCAAGTTCTGTTCCGAATGCGGTGCTGCCAAACCGGATGACGGCTGGACCTGCGCATGTGGCGCCAAGAATACGGGCAAATTCTGCTCGGAATGTGGCAAACCCCGTCCTGCTGGTGATTGGGTTTGTGCATGCGGGGCCAAAAACAGCGGCAAGTTCTGCGCTGAATGCGGGAGTCCGCGTCCGTGATGAAATTGATATTGGATAAGGAGGTGGCGGTATGGCAAGTTCTTCCGTAGCTTATAAATGTCCTAACTGCAGTGCGCCACTGGATTTTAAGCCCGGCACGCAGAAGATAACCTGTGAATACTGCGGTACGGAGCTTGAGGCGGAATCTATTGAAGCACTGTTTCAGGCCAAAGAGGCCATGGCGGCAGAAGCCGCCGAACGAGAAGATGAAAAATGGGATACGGCAGTAGCGGGGGGCGAGTGGACAGCCGAAGAAGCAGAGGCGTTTAAGTCCTACACCTGCGAGTCCTGCGGTGCGGAAATTGTGGCCGATGGCAATACCATGGCCACGGAATGCTGTTACTGTGGTCATGCGGTGATGTTGCCCAGCCGTTTTGAGGGCATGCTCAAGCCCGACTACATCATTCCGTTCAAAAAGACCAAGGACGATGCCAAGGCGGCGCTCAAAGCATTCTATGAAAACAAGTGGCTGCTGCCCAGTCTCTTTAAGTCTCAGAATCGTATTGAGGCCATTCAGGCGATCTATGTGCCGTTCTGGCTCTTTGATTCCGAGGTGGATGCTTATGCTCATTTTCGGGCGGAGAAAATCCATATCTACGAAACAAGTGACGAGGAAGTCACGGAGACCAGCCATTATGAGTGCCTGCGCTCCGGTAGTATGGCTTTTTCCCGCATCCCGGTGGACGGCAGTGAAAAGATGGACGACACCTATATGGAGAGCATTGAACCCTTCGACTACAGCGAAATGGTGCCCTTTTCCAACGCCTATATGACAGGCTTTCTCGCGGATAAATACGATGTGGATGCTGAGGCTTCCGTGCCGCGGGCGGACAAGCGGGTACAGCAGAGTGCCATTGATGTGCTGTCGGACACGGTGGAAGGATATGACAGTGTTCATTGCACCGAATCCGATGTGAAGAAACAGGCAGGCGTTGTGGCTTATTGTATGGCACCCGTCTGGATTGTCACCACCCGCTATCAGGACAAGCCCTATACCTTTATGATGAACGGCCAGTCCGGCAAGGTGGTTGGCAGCCTTCCCTACGACATGAAAAAAGCCGTGGCCTATGGGCTGGCGGTCTTTGCCGTAGTCCTGCCCATTGTGTACTATGCAGCCAAGTGGCTGCTGGCAGATTGAGGAGGGAATGGCGATGAAAAAATTCTTAAGAATCCTGCAGGGCGCCTGCCTCGCATTCCTGCTTATCTGCCAGACTGCGGCCTTGGCGGCCACGCCCGTGGTGGACCAGGCAAAACTTCTGAATAGCGACCAGCGTGAAGCGCTTACGGCAAAAATCCAGCAGGTAGAGGCCGCCCATAAAATCAAAATCGGCATCTGCACCATGCAGGATGTGCCGGGGGGCATCAGCATTGGCAAATACGCCAACAACATTCTGGACAAAAACTTTGCCAATGGGGAAAACGGCAGTATTGTCCTCGTGCTGGCCATGGGCAGCCGTGACTGGTATATCTCCACCGATAATAAAATGCGGGCGAAAATCACCGACGAAGCGGGGATTCATGGCCTCAAAAATCTCTTTTTGGATGATTTGTCCAATGGTGATTACAGCGATGGCTTTCATCACTTCGTGGATGGTATAGACCGCTATCTGAGTTATTACGAAAAAGAGGGTGTTCCCTATGACCCTGGTGATGAATTTGACATTTGGGCAGCGATTATCGCGGCAGCGGTGGCAGCTGCAAGCGGCTTTTTCTTTGCCTATTACCTCATCTGCGGCATGAGCAATGTTACTCCTGCCGTAGAAGCCAGCGCTTACCTGAAACAGGACAGCGTTGACATCTTCCAGCGGCAGGACAGATACCTCTATACCACCGTGACCCGCCGGCAAAAATCCAAGAGCAGTGGCAGCTCATCATCCTCCAGCGACAGCAGCCACGGCGGCGGGGGAGGAAAGTTTTAGTATTGCACTTACTGGCCGTAAAAAATCATTGACAAAAAAAGACGTCGATGCTAGACTGAAAATACAAATGAATTGAGAGAAGTTCATTACAGTACCGAACAAAGAAAAGCCTCCGCCAGAGTGATGCCTGTGCGGGGGCTTTTCTTGTTCATCTGCTGATGCTTGCAGGGAGTACATTATGCTGGATTACCACATTGCCACTGGTCAGCGGCCCAGCAGGTAGAGTGCAAGCTCAACGATAATACCGCCGATAAAACTTGCAAGTACCGATAACCAAAATTGAGAGAAATTCATAAACAGCCCTCCTTCCTCGCCGGATTAACCTTTGACGAAGGCTGTGGCAACAACAATATTATAGCGCTTGTATGATGAAATCACAATAATTCCTTGACAGAACAATAAACATTGGCTATAATGAGTCTTGTCCTTACGACATGGGGTTATAGCTCAGTTGGTTAGAGTGTCTCGTTGACATCGAGGAGGTCACAGATTCGAATTCTGTTAACCCCACCATAAGCTCGCCTAGCTCAGTTGGCTAGAGCATCTCCGTCACATGGAGGGGGTCGGGGGTTCGAATCCCTCGGCGAGCACCATATTGAATTATGAGGAAGCTGGGAACGGCTTCCTTTTTGATTTTTTTCAAAAACCTATTGACACATTCAGAATTATCCCGTATAATCGTTTGTGTTGGTTCGGTGCTTACACCGACGACACCTTAATGCGGACGTGGCGGAATCGGCAGACGCGCTAGTTTCAGGTACTAGTGGTGGTGACATCGTGGAGGTTCAAGTCCTCTCGTCCGCACCATTTTTATGTGTAAAACCTTTTTATTGAATATGTTGCGGTCGTGGCGGAATTGGCAGACGCGCTACTTTGAGGGGGTAGTGTTCACAAGACGTATGGGTTCAAGTCCCATCGACCGCACCAATTAAGAATTAGAAAAGACCATTATGGTAGATGGACATTTACCGTAATGGTCTTTTTATGCTATAATGTCTCTGTTGCCACAGCCTCTATCAAAGGTTAATCCGGCGAGAGAGGAGGGGAAGACATGTCTAAACTCTCTTTTGCGGCTTCTGTGCTGGCAAGTATCATCGGCGGCATTATCGCTGAGCTTGTTTTGCACTGGCTAGGCTTGTAAGCCCCAAGCAGCGGTGGTAATCTAGCCATTATGTACTCCCTGCGCTTATTGCAGATGATTCTAAGAAAAGCCCTGCCGGTCATCACTTCGGCAGGGCTTTTTCTTTGGGTATAACATGTCTATACTCTCTCTTTACAAGAAAAATATAGCATTTTATAGCGATAAAGTCAAGAAAAAGTGCCCTAAAGTTACCTACGAAAAGCCCGTGGCGGTGTATTCCTAAGCGATTTACGCGCTTGCGCGTACTAGCGCAGGAATATACTGCCACGGGCTTTTCGGGCACGAACAATCTAGTAACGCTCATAAAGTATTGCCTTGATTCTGAATTTTTAATGGAAATTTAATGGAAATTTAATTAGTTTCCTATTGCAAATCGTTTTATATTATGTTAAACTAACTTAGGTTCTGAAAAACGAATGGAAAATTGCTGAGGAAACATGGACACTCGCAAAGTCTTCTATTCCGCCTTCAGAACGAATATTAATTCTATTTTACAGAAGGAGGAGTTTCTCATGAAGAAGACTCTCGTATCCGCTCTGACGACCGCTCTGGTTGTTGGTGCAGCTAGCACGACTTTCGCTGCTGCAAATCCGTTCTCCGATGTTCCTGCTGACCATTGGGCTTATGACGCTGTAAGCCAGCTGGCTGCTGACGGCGTTATCGAAGGCTATGGCGACAGCACCTTCAAGGGCAACCGTAACATCACCCGTTACGAAATGGCTCAGATGGTAGCTAAAGCTATGGCTAAGAACACCTCCGGTGCTGACAAAGCTCTGGTTGACAAACTGGCTGCTGAATTCGCTGAAGAACTCAACAACCTGGGTGTTCGCGTAGCTAAGCTCGAACGCAACGCTGACATGGTTAAGTGGAACGGCAAAGCTGAATACACTTGGCAGCGTACGAACGTTGGCAAAACTTACACGACGAATACTGCAGACAATGCTGACACGAATCAGTTGTTATTCCGCCTCGAACCCAGCGCTGAAGTAAACAAGAACTGGCATGTAAATGCTCGTCTCGATGCTAAGATTAACATGACTCATGACACGGGTAAGGATGATGACAATGTTCATCTCAAACGTGTTTGGGCACAGGGCGACTACAAGAACTTCCAGGTCCGTGCTGGTAAGATGGGCAACAAGATTGCTAATGACATCGTATTCGATGACACTTTCTCCGGTCTCGATGTAACCTTCGGTAAAGACCTCAAAGCTACTCTGGCTTATGGCCGTCTGAGCAGCAATACGATTGATGCCATAAATGACAGTGCTGCTAAAGGTGACGTTAAAACATCTAACTATTGGGGCGTGGGCCTGAACTATGCTGGTAAGAGCAAGCTGACGGCTCGTGCTGCTTATCAGCAGTTCAACATCGGTGATAGAATTACTGTTGGTACCATTCCTTATGGTACCGCTAAAGAAGGCATTAAAGATGGTGTTTGGTCTGTAGGTGCTGGCTACAAGTTCGATAAGAATGTTGCTATTGATGCTGTTTATGCTCGTGGCAATAAGAAGCTTGAAAATTATGTAAATGCTGGCGTTAATCCGGATCAGAAGACTGCTTTCTCCTATCAGGTAAGCTACAAAGGCGCTCAGCCGGCTAACAAGGGCACTTGGGGCGCATGGGCTGCTTATCGTTACCTCGGTTACGGTGCTGCTATTCATCCGACTTGGGATGTTGTTAAGGCTGGTACGAAGGGCTTCGAAATCGGCGTTAAGTATGTTCCTCTCAAGAACATCGTTACCCAGCTCCAGTATGGTAACGGCAAGCTCATCGGTCAGGACAAGACGTACAACAGCATCTTCGGCCGCGTTGAATTCCTGTTCTAATCAATCGATTAGCAGATTATACGCAACTAACAAAGACCTCCACTTCGGTGGAGGTCTTTTTCTTGCAGTTTATGCTGATTTGTGCTACACTAAAGACAGATAAAAAAGACCACCGATAGACGGCGTGCTTTCCTAGCTCGTTGGTTAATATCGGCATATAAGTTACGAATAACCGTCAAGTGTAGGAGCTCAGGCGGTTATTTCTTTTTCAGAACGATGATAATAAGCAACAGCATTAAAAGCTGAAATGACATATCACTCACCATTATGACCCCGCTTTCTCTAAGGGATTACGACCCTTTCTGCGAGGGAAACACGCCGCCTACCGTTATGGTGGCCAGCACACAGGATGTGCGCTAGATATAGTATATCAGATTTAATGTTTTTGACAAGTCAATTATCGATGAAAGCCCTTGATGACTTGTTCCTAAGCGATTTACACGCGAAGCGTGTACTAGCGCAGGAATAAGTCATCAAGGGCTTTCAGGCATAGAACTTAACTTTACTCTTCTGTAAATGTCTCTTTCAGCATCTGCTGCTGCTCTTTGTTAATGGTAATCTTTCCGTGGAGCAGGGAGATAAGCCCTGCTTCTTTTAGTTTTACCACGCCGCGGTTGACGGTTTTTACGCTGGTGCCGATGTCGTCGGCAATCTGCTGGCGGCTGGTGTGGAGGATGAAGAGGTCGGTTTCGATATCGCCGAGGCGTTTTAAGAGGTAGCCATGGAGGCGGTCAAGGCTGGGCAGGAATTTTACACGGCCCGCTTCGTTGGAGGTCGGGTACATCTTGGCGGCCAGGAGCTGAGCGACAGCTACGGCGAAGTCGTTGTCAATGCGCATCCACTGCAGGAAGGTTTCGGCCCGCATGGCGATGACTTCGCAGGTGGAACTGGCTTCATTGGAGGCGGCGTAAAGCTGCTGGCCTGCCAGTACTTCTAAATCGCCAATCAAATCGGGCACATCAAGGGAGCCGAAGGTATAGCGCTGACCACTGGCAAATTCGTTGCTGACCCGGGTTTCGCCCTTGGTCAGCAGATAGACGTGCTTCGCTTCCTCGCCCTTGCGGACAATGGACTCGCCGGGCAGGTAGACTTTATGGGTGGTCTGCCGTTTAATGTCGGCAGGCATATGGTCGAGAATGTATTGGAGTTTCATAGAGGCGGTTCCTTTCCGTTATAGTCAAAATACGTTTCTTTCATTATATATGATTTTTACAAAATAAAAAAGGACATTAATTTGGACGAATGTCCTTTTTTTATTGCCTAAAAAAGGATAAACTAACAGTGAAATGAGATAAAATGGAAGGGGAGCGCGAATGATGCGGAATTTGTTTGGTCATGCACTGAGCCATCCAAAGATTTGGCAGCGGGAGATCGTAGCAGGTATCACAGCATTTTTTGCGATTTCCTACATTATAATAGTCAATCCTTTGATTTTGGCTGACGCGGGGATTCCGGTGGAACTGTCCGTGTTTGCGACGATTTTTTCGTCGGTGATTGGCTGTTTGCTGATGGCTTTTGTGGCCAATGCGCCCATTGTGCTGACTCCCGGCATGGGGATTAATGCCTTCTTTACATACACCATCTGCGTGCAGATGGGGCTTAGCTGGCATGAGGCGCTGGCGATTTCGCTGGTTTCGGGCTTGATTTTTGCCTTTGTGGCCTGCTCGAAATGGGCGGCTCGTCTTAGCGGTGCTGTGGCACCGTCGCTGAAATGTGCGATTACGGCAGGCATTGGACTCTTTCTCGTGGAGATTGGTCTGGAGAAGGCGGAACTTATCCGCCGCGGCACGAGTTCGATTATCGAACTGGGTTCGCTGACGAATCCGGCGGCTTTGCTTGCCATCTTCGGCTTGGTGCTGAGTCTGGCTCTTTACCTGCGCAATGTGATGGGCAGTTTCTTCATCGCCATTGTGGTGACCAGCGTGCTTGGTTACTTTATGGGCGTGGGGCAGGGCAGTCAGGTTAGCGTGAATCTGGCAGACATCGGTCTTTATCCGCAGCTTTTGCTGCAGGCGGATTTTTCGAGGTTGCTGTCCATACCGTTTTTACTGGCAGTGTTTTCCATGTCCATGATTATGGTCTTTGAGACGATGGGACTGCTCGAGGGCATTTTGCCCAATCAGGCGAAATTCCCCAAGACCTTCAAGGGTTCGGCCTTTACCACCATGGTTTCCAGTATGCTGGGCACCAGTCCGACGGTGGCGGCGGCGGAAAGTGCGGCTGGTATTGCCAGCGGCGGACGCACCGGGCTTATGGCCTTGACGGCTTCTATCTTATTTATTCTGTCGCTGTTTTTCATTCCCCTGCTGGCTTATGTGCCGGCGGCGGCCATTGCTCCGGTAATTATCATCACGGGAGCAATGATGATGCAGCAGCTTCAATACATGGAGTTCAAGGATTTTTCGGAGTGGTTCCCCGCCTTCTTGGTGGTGGTGCTGATTCCGTTATCGGGCAGTATTTCGACGGGGCTGGCCTTCGGGTTCACCGCGTATCCGCTGCTCAAAATCCTGAACGGCGGCTGGCGCAATGTTCATGCGCTTAGCTACGTACTGGGCTTTCTTTTCCTCTTGAATCTTGTTTTCCAGGCAAGGTTCTAATTAAAAAGAAGAATTTACATAAAGCTTTGATAAAAGGCGTGTTTGATTCCTGCAAGATCGAATGCGCCTTTTGTCGTATACGACACCTCATCCGACAGCCCGGTGGGCTGCCACCTTCCCCTCAAGGGGAAGGCTTTTCTTTTTGGATAGAAGGATTTTTCGTGGCCTCTGTAGTATAATATAGTTAGTATACCTATGGGCGTGATTCAAAAATCACACATTAAGAGGGTGATATTGTGGACGATAAACCAGTAATGTTAATTGTGGATGACGTGGAAATCAACCGGGTGGTGCTGACCCAGTTTTTCCAGGAAGAATATCAAATCATGGAGGCCGAGAACGGCCAGGAAGCCATGGAAATCATCGAAGGCCAATCGGTGAATATCGTATTGGTGGATTTGGTTATGCCGGTGATGGATGGCTTTCAGGTGTTGGCCATGATGAAGCGGAATGACCAGCTTGCGGGGATTCCTGTGGTGGTCATGACGGCCAATAATGATGGGGATAGCGAGGCCCGGGCCATGGAGATGGGGGCGGCGGATTTTATTACGAAGCCCTACAATCCTACCATTGTGCGCTGCCGCATCCGCAACGTTATGGCCCGTGAGGAAAATGAGTGGCGCAAGGTGGCGCAGATGGCGCAGAACCGCCAGCTGGTCGAGATGCACCAGCATGTGGAAAAGGACAGTCTGACGGGGATTTACAACCGGGAGGCGTTCTACCGCAAGGCGGCAGAACTGATGCAGGAGCATCATCAGACCGGGTATAGCATCGTGTATCTGGACATCAGCTGCTTCAAGGTGGTCAACGACCTGTTCCGCATCGAGACCGGTAACCTCATTTTGAAGACGGCAGCGTTTTATTTCAACGTGCTGACGGGGGACGGCGGTCTGTGTGCCCGCATTGAGGCCGACCATTTTGCCCTTTGCCAGCCTACGGAAAAACTGGATATGGATACCCTTATTGCAGGGCTGGACAGCACCATTCAGTCCTTGGGAATCAGCCACAATATTCTGTTCTATGCAGGGGTTTATCCTGTGGAAAATGTCTTTCTGCCGGTGGATCAGATGTGTGACCGCGCGCATATGGCTCTCAATCGCATCAAAGGCCGTTATATGACCCGTTATGCTTTCTATGACAAGGCCATGCGGGATCAGATGATTGAGGAGCAGATGATTGTCCGCAATATGGAATATGCCCTGCATGAGGGGCAGTTCGTCATCAATCTGCAGCCGGTGTATGAGATTCCGTCCAAGAAAATCATTGGGGCGGAGGCGCTGGTACGCTGGAATTATCCCAAGGGGCCGATTCCGCCGTCGAAGTTCATTCCTATTTTTGAGAACAACGGCTTTATTGTGCGGCTGGACCGTTTCGTCTGGGAGGAGGCCTGCAAGGTACTGCGGGCGCAGATTGACGCAGGCTTTAATCCGCTGCCGATTTCGGTGAATATTTCACGGCTGAATTTCTACAGTCAGGATTTGCTGGAATTCTTGCAGTCCTTGATTAAAAAATACGATTTGCAACCTAAGATGCTGAAATTGGAAATCACGGAAAGCGCCTATATGGAAAATCCGCATCAGCTGATTGCCATGGTGCGGGCCTTCCGGGGTAATGGTTTTTCCGTACTCATGGACGATTTTGGCAGCGGCTTTTCCTCGTTGTCCATGTTGAAGGATTTGCCGGTGGATGTGCTCAAAATCGATATGGCCTTTGTGCAGGAAGTGGACAAGTCCAGCCGCGCCGGAGCCATTATGGAAAGCATTGTGGAACTGGGCAAGCACCTGAATATGGATGTCGTGGTGGAAGGCGTGGAAACCCAGGAACAGCTGGATTTCTTGAGCAAGATTGGCTGCCGGGAGATTCAGGGATATTATTTTGCCAAGCCCATGGATAAGGAAGCCTTTATGGGTTTGGTGCAGAGGAGTCAGGATATTTGAAACAAGTAAAAGCAGTAATTTTCGATATGGATGGGGTCATCATTGACAGCGAACCCATCCACAGCCGGGTGAAAATGGATACCTTCGCACATTTCGGCATTCCCTTTAATGAAGCGGATTTGATTCATTATATGGGGCGTACAAGTGGCGCTATCTTCCGCGAAACTTTGGCCAAATATGGTCGCACGGATATCAATCCGCAGGATATGGCAGATTATAAGCATGCCCACTATCTGGAAATCCTGCAAAGCGGGGAAATTGCCCCAGTGGAGGGCAGCGTGGAACTCATAAAATCCCTGTATGAGGCAGGCATTCCTCTGGCGCTTGCTACATCCTCCAATGTGCGGGTGATGAATACAGTGCTGGACAGCTTCGACATTCGCAAGTATTTCACTTCGATACTCTCCGGCGGGGAACTGCCCGAGAGCAAGCCGAATCCGGCCATCTATTTGATTAGCGCGGAACGCTTAGCCGTTGAGCCTGCTGACTGTATGGTAATCGAGGATACGGAAAACGGCATTCTGGCCGCGAAAAGGGCCGGTATGTTCTGCACTGCTTACCGCAATCCCAACTCTGGCAAGCAGGATTTAACCCTGGCCGACAGAGTGGTGGACAGCTTGAGGGAAATTGATGTAACGCAGCTGGATGCGTTCATTAAGTAACCTTCTCACAGGACAAGACGAAAACAATCAATAAAAGCCCGTATATACTGTTTCTGTAACGTTTGACGCGCAGCGTCTCAGTGAAAGAAACAGTATATACGGGCTTTTTTATTGCGTATTGTCAACGCAGTCCTGTCGGCGGGGTATTAGATGAAGCTGAATGCCTTAATCGTAGCATACTGCAGATATTTGTCTGCTTTGGTCGGGTCGCCTTCCAGAATGGCCTTGTTGACGGAAGCGTCCTTGCCTTCGGCGATATTCACGCGGCCGGCTGCGACTTCTTCTTCTACCTTGGCCAGAAGTTCCTTGCGGGCTTTCTTCGTGTCGTTGTAGATGGTCTTGTTGTAGAAGATGTTCATGGATTTCTCTGTCTTTTCTTCATCACAGTTGAAGAAGACATAAACTTTCTTTTCGGTTGCCATAATGATAATCCCCCTTGAAATACATATAATATTATTCCATTTATAAATATGTAACCAATAATGACATTATAACACATTCTGTCAAAAATGATAAATTAAATTGAATCTTCACAGGTGGTTGACAAATAAAACAAGAAAGAGTAAAGTGAAACTTGTATAGAATTGTAAGAAATCGTAGTCAATTCAGAGTTGAATGACCGGGAGGTATTTTCATGGCAATCATCAAGAAAGAATCCTTTGGCAAATTAAGCGATGGTCGTGAGGCGTTTCTCTATACCCTGCGCAACACTAAGGGGACGGAAGTAAAAGTCACCAACTATGGTGCCCGGCTCGTGAGCTGGAGTACCTATGCCAAAGATTATCAGAAAATAGATATCGTGCTGGGCTATGCGGATGCACTGACTTATGAGAAAGACGATACCAGCATGGGCGGCGTTGTGGGCCGTCATGCCAACCGCATTGCCGGCGGCAAGGCCGTCATCAATGGGCAGGAATACCAACTGGATTTGAATACCGGCTCCAAGAATCAGAACCATATCCACGGCGGCAGCAAGGGCTTCCATAATGAACTTTGGGAGGCAGAGGAAGTCTATGAAGGCGTGCGGCTGACCTATCACAGCAAGGATGGGGACGCAGGTTATCCAGGAAATATGGATGTAGCCGTTATCTATTCGCTGTCTAACGACAATGAGCTGTCCATCAAGTATGAAGCGGTCAGTGACAAGGATACCATCTGCAACCTGACCAACCACAGCTACTTCAATCTGGATGGCTTTGCATCCCCGTCCATCCTCGACCAGAAAATCCAGATTTTTGCTGACAAGTACACTTGGGCGGACAGCGAATCCCTGCCGGATGGGCGTATTCTTGATGTAGAGGGCACGCCGATGGATTTGCGCCAGCCGACGAAAATTGGCGCTCATATTGATGATGACTTTGATGAGCTCGTCATGGGCAAGGGCTATGACCACAATTGGGTTATCCGTGAGGAACCGGTCAGCGTGGAAATGAAGCCGGGGATGTTCGGCTATGACCCGCATTGCCCGATTGATTACCTCAAGGGCGGGCTCAAGAAAGTGGCCTATGCCGAATCGGATAACAGCGGCCTGACGCTGACCTGTTACAGCGACCTGCCGGGCGTACAGTTCTATACGGGAAATTTCCTCGAAGGCGGCCTGCCGGGCAAGAAGGGCGTGGAATTCCAGTATCGTTCCGGCTTTTGCCTCGAAACACAGTATTTCCCGAATGCGCTGGCTAATCCGAACTTTCCGCAGCCCATCATCAAAGCCGGGGAAAAATGGGAATCCCAGACGATTTTCGTGCTTTGCCCAAAAGATTAACTAAATTTATAATACCAATATGTAATTTTTATTCATTAGTGTCGCAAATGATGGGGAAATATAAAAACATTAATTACGATAATTTTAGCGAATACATGCAATGAATAATAAATAGTAGACAAAAATACGAAAAAAGCATACAATATAAACATGAACGAGAACATAAAGCATTTTATCATTCTCGAAAAGGTCATACCAATTTCAGGGAGGCATGTTTGATGAATATTCATGAGTACCAGAGCAAGGCCGTATTGAAAGCCTATGGGGTAGCAGTTCCTGAGGGGCTGCCTGCATTCACGGTGGATGAAGCTGTGGAAAATGCCAAGAAAATCGGCACTCCTGTAGTCGTAGTGAAGGCCCAGATTCATGCTGGCGGCCGCGGCAAAGCTGGCGGTGTCAAGCTGGCCAAGAATCTTGATGAAGTGAAAAATTATGCAAGTGAGTTGCTGGGCAAAACGCTTGTGACCCATCAGACGGGGCCGGAAGGCAAGAAGGTGGGACGCCTCCTCATCGAAGCTGGTTCCAATATCAAGAAGGAATATTACCTGTCCTTCGTCATTGACCGTCAGACGGCCCGCGTGGTTATGATGGGCTCCGAAGAAGGCGGTATGGAAATCGAAAAAGTTGCCGCTGAAATGCCGGAAAAGATTTTCAAGGAATACATTGACCCGGTGGTTGGTCTGGCACCGTTCCAGGCTACCCGCATGGCCTACAATATCAATATTCCGCAGCCGGCCATCCGCAAGGCTACGAAGCTCATGACCTGCCTGTACAACGCTTTTGTCGGCAAGGACTGCTCGCTGGCCGAAATCAATCCGCTCGTAGTTACGGCGGAAGATGATGTGATTGCCCTCGATGCGAAGCTGAACTTTGATGACAGCGCCCTGTTCCGTCATCCGGATATTGAAGAACTCCGTGATGAGAGCGAGGAAGACCCCAAGGAACGCCGTGCAGCAGAAGCTGGCCTCAACTACGTCAACCTCGGCGGCGATGTCGCCTGCATGGTTAACGGTGCAGGTCTGGCCATGGCTACCGTGGATATCATCAAACACTATGGCGGTGAGCCTGCCAACTTCCTCGATGTGGGCGGCGATTCCTCGCCGGAAAAGATTGCCGAAGCCTTCCAGATTATGCTGGACGGCGGTCAGGCCAAGGGCATTTTCGTCAATATCTTCGGCGGCATCAACCGCTGTGATGCAGTAGCAGCCGGTATTGTCGAAGCAGCCAAGATTATCTCGGATGATGGCAAGTCCCTGCCGGTTCCTGTAGTTGTGCGCTTAGAGGGCACCAATGTGGAACAGGGCCGCAAGATTTTGCAGGATTCTCCGATTGCCAACGTCATCATGGCACCGACCATGGAGGGCGGCGCGGAAGAAATCGTAAAACGTGTCAAGGCAGCAAAGTAAGGGAGGCCATCTAAATGGGTGTTTTAGTAAATAAAGATACAAAGGTAATCGTACAGGGCATTACGGGCAAACAGGCCACCTTCCATACGAAGCAGATGCTGGCCTATGGCACGAAGATTGTCGCTGGGGTAACGCCGGGCAAAGCCGGACAAGTTGTAGAAGGAGTTCCCGTATTCAACACCGTTAAGGACGCAGTGGACGCAACCGGGGCTACGGCCTCCGTGGTCTATGTACCCGCAAGGTTCGCCGCTGACTCCATCATGGAAGGTGTGGATGCCGGTCTTGATTTGGTAGTCTGCATTACCGAGCATATTCCCGTACAGGATATGGTCAAGGTTCGCCGCTATATGGAAGGCAAGAAGACCCGCCTGATTGGGCCGAACTGCCCGGGCATTCTGACCACGGATGAAGCAAAACTCGGTATCATTCCGGGCAATATCCAGAAAAAAGGTCATGTAGGCCTCGTTTCCCGCTCTGGAACCTTGACCTATGAAGCAGCTTTCCAGCTTATGAACGCCGGAATTGGTGTGACGACTGCTATCGGTATCGGCGGTGACCCTGTCAAGGGTACGGACTTTATCGATGCACTGGAACTCTTCAAGAATGACCCCGAAACCAAGGCTGTGCTGATGATTGGTGAAATCGGCGGTACGGCTGAAGAAGACGCCGCCAAATGGATTAAGGAAAACATGCCGAATAAACCGGTTGCTGCCTTCATCTCCGGCCGTCAGGCGCCTCCGGGAAAACGCATGGGCCATGCCGGTGCAATTATCTCCGGCGGCAAAGGTACGGCTGCCGATAAGATTAAGGCCCTCAACGGCGTTGGCATTGAAGTGGCTGACACCGTTGCCCATATCGGCGCAACCGTTGTCGATACGCTGAAAAAAGCAGGCATTTACGACGAGTGCCATACTTGCTGAACCTCATCCGCCGCGCATTCGCTTGGCACCTTCCCCAGAGGGGAAGGCAACAAAAAAATCCCGCTGGACATTGTCCAGCGGGATTTTTCAATTCCGTAACAAATGAAATTATTTGATGCCAGCGCCATCGAGAGCGGAACGAACGCTCTGAGCAGCTTTGTGCATCTTTTCGAGTTCATCGTCAGTGAGGTGAACTTCGAAGGAGCGCATGATACCATCAGCGCAAACCATACGAGGAATGGACAGAGCCACGTCCTTGATGCCATATTCGCCTTCGAGAACTGCGGAGCAGGGCAGGATGGTGTGTTCATCATAGAGAACGGACTTGATGAAGCGGCAAGCAGCCATAGCAATACCGGTGTTCGTGAAGCCCTTCTTGTTGATAACATCGTAAGCAACCTGCACGAGTTCCTGTTCAACAGCTTCGTGGCTGAGTTTTTCCGTACGATGGAAATATTCATCCAGATCATCAATGGGGAAACCAGCGCAGCCAGTCGTGGACCAAGCAACGAAAGCAGCGTTGCCGTGTTCACCGAGAACATAACCGTTGATGTTCTTCGGGTCAACCTGGTACTTGTCAGCCAGGATGCGACGGAAACGATAGGTTTCGAGCATCGTACCGGTACCGAGGATGAGGTTGCGCGGATAATCGAACTGCGTGGAAACAACATAAGTCGCAACGTCAAGCGGGTTGGTGATCATGATGATCATAGCTTCCTTCGTGCGCTTAACGATTTCGCCCATTACGGAGCTCATGATCTTAGCGTTGGTGCCAGCCAGCTTCAGGCGGTCCGGAGTTTCACCCGGGCGGATGGACGGGCCTGCCGTGATAACGATGATGTTTGCATCTTTGCAGTCTTCATAGTCACCGAGGTGGAACTTGATGTTCGTGCTGTAGATGCAGCTCGTTGCATGGCTGGAGTCCTTAGCTTCGCCCCAAGCCTTGTCTTCGTTGAGGTCGATGAGGACTACTTCCGTAGCAAGCTGGAAGTCAGCGATTTTGTTGGCAACTGCGGAGCCAACGTTGCTGGCGCCGATGACGACGATTTTTCTTCTGTTGTTCATTTTGTTATTACCCCCTGAATCAAATTGTGAAATATATCCCTAAGTCGTGTTAATGGTAGCACTATTAATACCTGGTGTCAATAAGTATTTGCAAAGAAACAAAAGCAATATTTTTCGCAAAATTAGTGTAACTGTCAAAAATGACGGGAAAATGTGTAAATTCGTCAGACCTGCGGGAAAGCCGTAGATTTTTTATAAGAGGCGGTTGTATTTACAGGTTATTTATTATATATTATAGATTGTTACTTTGATTGGCTGACTTCGGAAGGAGATTGTTTGACATATGTTTGGCATGTCTTTAGATATTGGTATTGACTTGGGCACGGCTAACGTGCTGGTATATGTAAAGGGCAAGGGCATCGTGCTACGTGAGCCCTCTGTTGTGGCAGTGGATCGCGATACGAACCGCGTGCTGGCTATCGGTGAGGAAGCACGCCAGATGATTGGCCGTACGCCGGGCAATATCGTGGCTATCCGCCCACTGCGGGAAGGTGTTATCGCCGACTACGACATCACGGAGAGCATGCTGCGCCACTTCATTGAAAAGGTGGTGGGCCGCCGTTTCGTCTTCCGTCCCCGCATCATGATTTGCATTCCTTCGGGCTGCACCATGGTGGAACAGCGTGCGGTGCAGGAAGCTGCTGAGCAGGCTGGTGCCCGTCATACCCAGCTCATTGAAGAACCGCTGGCCGCCGCTTTGGGCGCCGGGCTTGATATCGTAGAACCGCGTGGTTCCATGGTTGTGGATATCGGCGGCGGCACTACGGATATCGCCGTGATTTCCTTGGGCGGCATTGTGACGAGTGCCTCCCTCCGCGTGGCCGGTGACAAGTTCGATGAGGATATCACCGCTTTCGTGAAGAAGGAATTCAACATCATGATTGGCGAGCGCACCGCCGAGGAAATCAAAATGCGTGTAGGCGCGGCTTTTGCTGGTGCGCGCAATGAAATCATGGATGTGCGTGGCCGCGATATGCTCTCCGGTCTGCCGAAGAACGTGCAGATTACCACGGCACAGGCAGCAGAAGCCACCCATGACAGCGTGACGAAAATCGTCAACTGCGTCAAGAAGGTGCTGGAGGACACACCGCCGGAACTGTCGGCAGACGTGATGAACTGCGGTATTGTGCTTACGGGCGGCGGCGCAATGCTCTACGGTCTGGATGAGCTGATTCGCCGTGAAACGGATATTCCTACGGCCCTGGCAGAAGATGCCATGAGCTGCGTGGCTATCGGCTGCGGCATGGCTCTGGACAGCTTTAATAAATTTGACGGCAAAGCCCGCAATGTAAAGACTGGACGATAAAAAATATATTTTTTTGACAAAGGCGAAACTCGAAAGGAGTTTCGCCTTTTTGCGCGAAATATACAGGCAAGAAGAAGTATGGAAATGTCTTCCTCTATGGAGGAAGGTGTCGAGCATATGCGAGACGGATGAGGTTTTAAGGGAGGATTATACTATGTGGCGTGGCCTATATACTGCAGGCACGGGCATGATTACCGAGAGCAAGCGCACAGATACGCTGGCCAACAACCTTGCCAATGCCAATACCACCGGATTCAAACGGGATGAAGCCATCAGCCGGGAGTTCCATCCCATGCTGATTAAACGCATCAACGACGGAATTAATCATAATGACGTAACCAGTTTCAAGCAGTTCCATGTTGGGGAACAGTATCCTGTGGTGGGGACTTTGGGGCTGGGTTCTTATATTGACGAAATTGCCACCGAGCATAGCCAGGGGGCCTTTGAAACCACGGGAAATCCTTTGGATTTGGCCATTTCCGGCAACGGCTATTTTGCCATTCAGACGCCAAACGGGGTGCGCTATACCCGTGACGGCAACTTCTATAAATCGGCCCGAGGCGAGATTCAGACCGTGAATGGGCAGACGGTGCTCGGGCGCAACGGGCGCGGCATCACCATCCCGCAGGACACGGTCAGCATTATGGTGGGCAGCAAAGGGGAAGTCTATGCCGACAATGTGCAGATTGGACAGCTGCAGTTCGTGCAGTTCGACAATCGGCGGGCGGTGCTCAAACAGGGGAATAATCTCTATTATCCGCAGGAAGGCGCGCGGCCTGCACCTGCGACGGGGGAGATTCAGCAGGGACTGTTGGAGCGCTCCAATACCAATGTGGTGTCGGAGATGGTGGAACTCATCAATAATTACCGCATGTACGAAGCCGGCTCCAAGGCGGTTACGACCCAGGATGCGATGCTGGATAAATCGGTAAACGATGTGGGGCGCCTTACCTAAATAATGCTTAAGTTTTATGAAGTTTTGTTCGATATATATGGGAGAAGTTCGTGGTGTAAGGGAGGTAGCTCGTTATGATGAGAGCACTTTGGTCGGCAGCTTCGGGGATGAAGGGGCAGCAGACTAATATGGATGTTATTGCCAATAATATTGCCAATGTAAATACGTATGGCGGCAAGAAGGTTCGGGCGGAGTTTCAGGATTTGATTTATCAGACCCTGCGGGATGCCGGGGCACAGAGCGGGCAGGATAATCAGTATCCTACCGGACTGCAGATTGGTTTGGGTACCCGTGTTGCGGCTACGCAGCGCGTAATCACGCAGGGGCCGCTGCAGACGACGGAAAATCCCACGGATGTCGGCATTCAGGGGGAAGGTTATTTCCGCGTGACTTTGCCGGACGGCACCACGGGCTATACCCGTGATGGCTCCTTTAAGCTGGATTCTCAGCGGCGCCTTGTGACCTCTGACGGCTATCTGCTGGCAGACGGTATTACCTTTAATGAGAATTCGCCAGTGGACTCCATTGTTATTGCTGGCGATGGTCAGGTTTCGGAAACGCCGGCAGGCGGTACGCAGCAGAATGTGGGGCGTATTATGCTGGCCCGGTTTGTCAATCCTGCGGGGCTTACGGCCATTGGCAAGAATCTCTTTATCGTATCGGAAGCATCCGGTCAGCCTATTGAAGGCAATCCCGGTGAGGACGGGGCGGGAACGCTTACCCAGGGCACGTTGGAAATGAGCAATGTGCAGATTGTGGAGGAAATGGTCAATATGATTGTTTCCCAGCGTGCTTATGAGTCCAATTCCAAGGCTATCACCACTTCCGATTCCATGCTGGAAATTGCCAACGGGCTTAAACGCTGATGAATATTAAGAGGAGCCGCCCAGCCATTCGCAGCATACTCTGTATGCTATGGAGTGGCTTCTTCTGTCTGTTAGCCCTTGCTTTTTCGCCGCAGGCAGAAGCTGTTTATGGCGGCCATATGCAGGCGGAAGTCTTCCCGCAGATGATAAGTTCCCAGAAGCTGGCAGGGATTGCGCGGCAGCAGCTGGAACTGGAATTTTATAAAGCCGGGGAGAAGCGGCGGCATGTGCTGACGTTGACCAATGCACCCAGTGATATGCGGCTGCCAGCCGGGAAACTGCGCTATGAGGCGGAACTTCCCGGGCCTTTGCGTTACGGCAATGTTCAGCCGGTGCATATTCGCCTGTTACTGGATGAAAAACTCTACCGTCAGGTAGTCTGCTATTATCGGGTGCAGGTGTTTGATAAGGTGCTGGTGGCGGGGACGGATTTGGCTCTGGAAAAAGCCATCGCGCCGAATGCCGTGCGGTTAGAGGAGCGGGAAGTCCATGGCGGGCAGGGCCGCTATCTTTCCTCGTTTGAGGATATTGCCGGGCGGGTTCCTGTGCGTTATATCCATATGGGACAGCCTTTGGAGCAGAATATGCTGCAAAATCCCGTGGTGATTCAGGCGGGCACGCCTGTAAAACTCGTGACCAAATATAAGGGCATAGAGGTCAGTGCCAATGGCATTGCCATGCAGAAGGGCCGTGTGGGGGGCAGGATAAAGGTACGCAATGCCAATTCCTCCCGGATTCTGCAGGGTAAGGTAGTGGATGCTGCGACCGTGGAGATAGAGTGACAGAAAAAGGCAGGTAGTGACTATGAAGAATAAATATAAGCGGCAGATTGCGCTGGCTCTGGCGGCGGGAGGCCTTTTCTATGCACTGGCTCCGGCTACGGTAGATGCGCAGTCTTTATGGGCGGCAGATGGAGGCAAGATTCGCAGTGTCTTTGCTGACCGCAAGGCCCAGGATGTGGGGGATATCCTCACCATTGTCATCAGTGAGTCCACCAGCATTTCGGATACCCGCTCCACTTCCAACAGCAAGAGCGGAAAGTCATCTGTGAATGCTGGTATTGGCATTTTTGATTTCATCAAAGCGGCTTCCATTGGCGGTTCGGATTCCTTTAATGCCGATGGGGAGGCTTCATCCAAGAATACCACCCGTGCCAATGTGACGGTGACGGTGGTGGATGTGCAGCCCAACGGCAATCTGGTGCTGGAAGGCACCCAGTCCATCTGGAATAACAAGAATGAACACAAGATTACCTTCAAGGGAATATGCCGTCCGGAAGATGTGACCGCCAACAATACCATTTCTTCAACGAAGATTGCGGGAGCCACAGTGCGGTTTGACGGCAAGGGCCCCCTGAACGCGAAACAGCGGCAGGGTATTTTGACGCAGATATTCAACTTCTTGTTCTAACAGGATACGGAGGCTATTTATGAAAAGAGTATTGGCTTGTTTATTGGCCGGGGCTTTGGTTTTAGGAGGGCTTCCCTCGTTGGCTTCGGCAGATAATGCGGTGACACGGATAAAGGATATTGCCAAGGTGCAGGGCGTCCGCTCCAACCAGCTCATGGGCTATGGTCTGGTGGTAGGGCTTAACGGCAGTGGCGATTCCAATAAATCCACAGAAACGGTACAGTCCATTGTAAATATGTTGAAGACTTACGGCGTGGCGGTAAATCAGGGCTCCCTGAAATCCTCCAATGTGGCAGCGGTTATGGTAACGGCTACATTGCCGCCCTTCGTGCGGGAAGGCGATACGATTGATACTACGATATCATCCCTGGGTGATGCGAAAAGCATCCAGGGCGGTACGCTCCTGCAGACGCCGCTGAAGGCGGGCAACGGCAATGTCTATGCCGTGGCACAGGGCCCTGTTTCTACCGGTGGCTTTCAGGCTGGCCGTGGAGGCAACAATTCCACGGCAACCAAGAACTTCCCTACGGTGGGCATGACGCCCAATGGGGCTATCGTGGAACGGACGGTGGAGGATGATTTGGGCACCAACGGACGCATTTCGCTGTCCCTCGCCCATCCGGATTTCACCACGGCAACCCGCATGGCGGCAGCCATCAACTCCCAGTATGGGAACGTGGCGCGAGCCGTGAACCCCGGGCGTATTGACCTAAACATTCCTTCCTATTTCCGTGGGAATGTCGTGGGCTTTGTGGCATCCATTGAGGAACTGCCAATTATACCGGATAATGTGGCCAAGATTGTGGTAAGCGAGCGCACGGGTACCATTGTTATGGGCGGTGATGTATCGGTGGACGAAATCGCCATCACGCAGGGCGGCCTTTCCATCCGGGTGCAGAAAAACGAAAATGCCAATCAGCCGGACCCCTTCAGCTATGGTACTACCATCGTGACCAAGAATACGGATGTGACCGTGACGGAGGATAAGGCCAGCACCGTGGTACTGCCGGCTACGGCCAATATCAACGATATTGTCGGGGCACTCAACGCAGTAGGTGCAACCCCGCGAGATATTATTTCCATCCTGCAGGCAATGAAGGCCGCCGGGGCTATTCATGCAGACCTGCAGCTGATTTAAGATTGTTTGCAAGAGGCAGGTGATGGCAATGCAGATAGGACCACTTACAGCGCCAGGCTTAGAGGGGAGCGGCAACACCAGTTATAATTCGGCCAAAGCCGCGGCCGACTCGGTGAAGTTCTCTAAGATTCTTGAGGAGGTACAAGGCCGGGCGGAAAAAGCCTTGAATCCCAAGGAGGCAGCGGCCCTTCAAGAAGCCAAGGCCATGGAAAAGCGGGATAAGGAACTTAGAAAAGCCTGTGAGGGATTTGAAGCCATCTTTCTCAATATGATGTATCGCCAAATGCGGGCCACGGTGCCGGAAAACACCCTTTTCGGCGAGTCCCATGCTCTGAAAATTTTTCAGGACATGCGGGATGACGAACTGATGAAGAACGTGGCGGCGGGCGGCGGCATTGGTATTGCGGATATGATGTACAAACAGCTCAAACCGCAGGTTGAGAGTCGCAATGCATCGCAAAATGTGATAAAATGAATGGAAGGCGGGACGGTGAAAGGGCCGTCCCGATTTCTATTCAGGGAGGTCATATTTTGTTTTTCAATAAACGTAATTTGACGGCTTTGACATTGGCCGTATCTTTATTAGGTGTTCCTGCCTGGTCTGAGGCAGCGGACCTCAATTCCGTGCGCTATCATTCTGGCTCGGCACACGACCGGGTGGTTTTTGACTGGTCGGCAATGCCCCGTTACAATGTGACGGTTTCCAGCGACAAGCGGACGGTGACATTGGATTTTTACAATGCGGACAAGCGCAGTATCGATGAAAAATCCTTCTCCAGCTCCCGCATTGAGAAGGTGTCTTACACGGAGAAGAACGGGCATCTCCTAGTGTCGGTGCGGCTGAAGCCCGGTCTGACCTATAAGGTGGCAAAGCTTGCGAATCCTGCCCGCGTCTTTATCGATATACTGCCGCAGGCCGCGGGAAGCGATCGCAAGCAGGCGCAGAAACCTGCGGGACAGGTTAAGCCGGGTACCAATAAGAAACCGGGCACGATCATTACCGGTGGCAATGTGATGAATCTCCATTATGATGGCCTGTATACGGAAATGGTGGCGCCAGGACTGGCAAGCCGTGAGTATGTCTACTGGGATGATGCTGGGCAGATTTCCGCGTACTTTATCGAAGCGGACAAGAATCTCTATAAGATTAAGCCGGTACTGGCCCGCGGCCGGGTGCCGGGGCTGCAGACCACCAGTGGCATCTCCGATATGACCGATGCGGTGGCGGCCGTCAATGCCACCTATTTTGCCGGCAATGGCGATGCCATCGGCATGGTGAAGATTGATGGCGATATGGCAGGCACTACTTATTATCGGCGCACCGCGCTGGGCATTGGCTCGGACGGCAAGCCCTTCATGGGGCAGGTCACCTACACGGGCCGCGTGACTCTGGGGAAAGTGACCCAGCCGATATCCGGTGTGGATGCGGAGCGCGGTGCGGACAATCTGACCGTTTACAATCACTGGTACGGCAGCCGCACGCGAACCAATGAGTTTGGCCGGGAATACACCGTGGTAAATGGCAAGGTAACCGCCATCAACACGGGCAATTCCGTAATTCCCAAGAATGGCTGCGTGGTATCGGTGCATGGTAAGGTTGCAGATGCCTTTGCCGGAGTCAAGGTCGGAGACCGGGCGGTTATCTCCCAGGAACTGGGCGCTCCCTGGAATCAGGCTTTGGAAATCATGGGCGCCGGCCCGCGTCTGGTGCAGAATGGTCAGGTGAACGTAACGGCCGGAGCCGAACAGTTCCCCTCGGATATCCGCTATGGGCGTGCTCCCCGCAGTGCAGTGGCCATCCTTAAAAACGGCAATTACCTCTTTGGCGTGGTAGATGGCCGCCAGGCGAGCAGCAAGGGTCTGACCCTCACCGATTGGGCAAAACTGCTGGTGAAGATGGGCGCCAAGGACGCCATGAATCTGGATGGCGGCGGTTCCAGTGCTCTGGTAGTGGGCGGCCAACTGCAGAACTCGCCGAGCGATGGCCATGAGCGCTCCGTGGGGTCGGCACTGGTTCTCACCAATAAATAATCCGAATGGGACTTTGTGCCTATGGCAAAAACGTCTTAATCACGATATAATAAAAAGATAATGATTAAAAGCGAGCAAATGAGGTGAATTGTTTTGCGTAAATATATAAGGAAAGTGGCTGCTTTAGGAATGGCGGCCATGCTGGCTGTGCCGCCGACTGCAGGGATGGCTATGGACCCGATACTGCCCCACAGTCAGGTAACGGAAGGGATGTCGGGCACGGCCTACACGGTGATTGACAGCAGCGGCGAGCTGCGGAATTTCCAGGTGGATATCGTGGGCAACATGGACAACGGCAAAGGCTCCCAACCCATGATTATGGCCAAGGCTTCCGGCCCTGTGATTGAGCAGACCGGCGGCATTTTGCAGGGCATGAGCGGCAGTCCGGTCTATGTGGATGGCTATCTTATCGGCGCCGTGGCAGCAGGTATCAAGGATATGACGCCGTATACCTTCTTCATTACGCCGATTGATGAGATGCTGCCCCTCTGGTCCATGCCGGACAAGAAGAACAAGACGCATATTTCCACGATAAATATCAAGAAAGCGGCGGAAACGCGGGAAAAGGCTGAAGCCGAGAAGAAGAAAAAGCAGGAAGAACGGGCTAAATCCCAGGATAAGAAAGTCTATGGGGATGAACTTCTCGACAGAGCGCGGGCGGCAGTAGCTGCTGATAAGGAAAAGGGCAAGGAAAAACAGCCTGCTTCCGATGCGGAAAAGAATGCAGATGCCAACGCAGAACCCAAGGATGTCATGTATTTTTCCGGCTTCAATCAGGCAGGCTTGGATTTTCTGAAGCGCCAGATTGACCCGCAGGGCAGTTACAAGTTCCTGCCCATGGGGGCACCCAGCGCAGCGGATATGAATAAGACCGACTACCATGCTACGCTCGAACCGGGCTCGGCAGTGGGCGTGGCGGTAACCTATGGTGACTTTGCCGTAGGTGCTACGGGCACGGTTACGGCCGTGGACGGCAAGCGGATTCTGGCCTTTGGCCATCCATTCCTCCATCGGGGGAATGTGAACTACTTTATGACCGATGCTACCGTGGTGGGCACCATCAGCGGTCAGAGCAACGGCATGAAGGTGGCCAATATCGGCAATATCATCGGCCGTATCAGTCAGGACCGGGCTACGGGCATTGCTGGGACTTTGGGACAGTTCCCGTCGGTGGTTCCCATCAAGGTCAATGTCAAGGACAACGGCCTTTCCCGCAGTGAAAACTACGGTGCACGGATTGCCTATGACGAGGATTTCCTGCCGCAGCTTTCCGGCGGCATTGCCTATGCGGCGCTTTCCAAGACCAGCGACAATCTCAGCGGCAGCACAGCCAAAGTCGGCTTTAAGATTCGCACCGATGCGGTGAAGGATGGTGTGGTCGCAAGAGATAATATGTTCTACAACACGGCGGATGTAGGCCAGATTGCCATGGCAGAGCTTATGCAGGCCATGAGCACCATCTGCCAGAATTCCGACAAGGAATCGGACATCATCGATGTACAGGTGGACATTACCGTGGACGGCGACCGCAAAACGGCTTCGCTGATTTCGGCCGTACCGGACAAGAAAAAGGTCAAACCAGGTGAGACGGTGAAATTCACCACCACCATCAAACCCTATCGCAAAGCCAAGGAAACGCTGATTATTCCGTACACGGTACCCGTGGCACAGCCCAGCGGCACGCTGAATCTGGATATTCGGGGCGGCGGTCTGGTGCCTGTCACCACGCTGATGCTCCTGCAGCAGTCTGGCGTGGATGTGGTCAGTGAAGGCGACAACAAGCAGACCACGGAAGACAAACTGAAAAAGCTGGAAAGAGCCGGCAAGAACAATGAAATCGTCATTGCTCCGGGACAGGTACAGAAACCGGTCAGCAAGGGTGCCGTGCAGGAGGCGCAGCAGGCCGCTATGCAGCAGAGCAAAGAGCGGGTCAGCAACCTCGACAAGCTGGGCAAGAAACCGGTGACTCCGGGCGAGACAAGATTTGCGACAGGCTACATCATTGACAATGTGATTCATGCCTCGCTGACAGTGGAACGCTAAGGGGAAGCGTTCCTGGGCAAAAGTAGAACTAACCTATTGTAAAGACCGACGGTTAATGGTAAACTATTGGTTGGTGCTTTTTGAAGAGCATGACTACTAGGAGGATAAGGAACTTAATGGAAAAGTTGATTATACATGGGGGACGTCCACTCAAAGGGCGCGTAAAAATCAGCGGGGCCAAAAATGCGGTGCTGCCCATCATTGCAGCGACTCTTTTGGGCCAGGAGCGGGCAAGCCTCTTGGACGAAGTCCCGGCTCTGGAAGATGTACACACCATTACCGAGGTCTTGAAGAAATTAGGGGTCAAGGCAGAGTTTGATGAGGAAAAGCATCAGCTGAACGTGGACAGCACGGTAATCGGCAGCTGCGAAGCGCCGTATGATTTGGTGCGCAAGATGCGGGCATCTTTCCTGATTATGGGGCCGCTTCTGGCTCGCTGTGGACAGGCGAAAATCTCCCTGCCCGGCGGCTGTGCCATTGGCACTCGTCCCATCGACCTGCACTTGAAAGGTTTTGAAGCCCTGGGGGCCAAGATTAAGATTGGTCATGGCTTTATCGAAGCCACGGCTCCGGAAGGCCTCAAAGGTGCGAAAATCTATCTGGACTTCCCCAGCGTAGGGGCTACGGAGAACATTCTGATGGCTGCCTCCATGGCAGAAGGTGTCACGGTGCTGGAAAATCCCGCGCAGGAACCGGAAATCGTGGATTTGGCCAATTACCTCAACGTGATGGGCGCTAAGATTCGCGGTGCGGGTACCAACGTAATCAAGATTGAAGGCGTGCCCAAACTGACAGGCCGTGATTACACCATCATCCCTGACCGCATTGAAGCAGGTACCTATATGGTAGCCGCTGCCATGACGCAGGGGGATGTCTATATCGAAAACGCCATCAGCGAACATCTGAAACCGGTTATCGCCAAGCTCAAGGAAGCTGGCGTTACCATTGAAGAAGATGTGGATGGCATCCGCGTGACCTGCGACAAGCGGACCAAGGCTGTGGATATCAAGACCATGCCGTATCCGGGCTTTCCGACGGATATGCAGGCGCAGTTTATGGCCATGCTGGCTATCTCGGAGGGCACTGGCCTCGTGACGGAAACGGTGTTCGAGAACCGCTTTATGCATGTGGATGAACTCAAGCGCATGGGCTCCAACATCAAGATTGACGGCCGTACCTCTGTGGTGGAGGGCGTGGAAACCTTGACGGGCTGTCAGGTGAAAGCCACTGACCTGCGCGCCGGTGCTGCTATGGTGCTGGCTGGTCTCGTAGCCGAAGGGGAAACCCAGGTGGGCTACATCCATCATATCGACCGTGGCTATGATAACTTAGTAGATAAATTAGTAGGACTGGGCGCAGATATCTGCCGCCGGGATTCCTAAAATAGAAATGGCCTTGCCGATTTTGTGGCAAGGCTTTTCATTTGGCAGGATTTCTGCTATACTAATCTATGTTGCGGTTGTAGCTCAGTTGGATAGAGCGTCCGCCTCCTAAGCGGCAGGTCGCGCGTTCGAATCGCGCCAATCGCACCAGATATAGCCATAAAGACGCCCGGCCATGGGTAATATTTTTCCTTCACTTAGACAGGTTTGTCAAACGTTCCGGAAAAACATTACCCATGACCGGGCTTTTTCGTACATTACAATGAGGTGCAAAGGCGCGCGAGAAAGCCTTCCCCTTGAGGGGGCGGCGAGCCGCGGGAGTCCGGTGGACTCCCTGGAGAGTGGGCGCGAAGCGCTCGGATGAGGTGAAATTACCCTATCGGGCAGGAGGGCGCTTCGCCGCCACGCTCGGCGGTGTGTTTGCCCTCAAAGAGTGCCTGGCTGACCTTGCGCATGAGCTCGTCCTGTTCAGCGGCGGCAGAGAAGATTACCTGCTTATTGGCGGTTTCCGTTTCGGTATCCACTTCAGTGATGGCCAGCTGCAGGCGATGACTTTTGTCTTTGCGGAAGGAATAGCTGCTGCGGGTGGCCAGCCACTCCGTAATCATTTCGATATTCTGGAAGGATGCAACCTTGTTATAATCCTTGTAAATTTCGGCGGCCATAGCGGCGGCCTTTTTTTTGTCGGCGGCGGCGCCAATGATGGAAAACTCCGTACTGGCTTCCTCTGTTATAAGACAGGTAACGATGTAGAGCATGATAAAACCTTTCTTTCTGCAATAAAGTAATGGACTGTATGTCCGCTATTATTGTAACAAATATCCTTCAAATGTCAATTTGCAGGCGGGAGTAGTGTATACATATTGTGGACATTTTATGGCCTTGTAGTGATAAAAATACATCTTTACATATACGATAAAATTTTTGTGTTATTTTTATAACATATATTTCCTCGTATGAGGATGCGGCATTATGATGATTGGATAGTAGTTTGATATAAAGACAAATGTCTTTGAAATACAGAGGCAAAAAATGTATAGTTGTCCATGTAACAGTTTTTACACTTACGGGCGGTTTGCAGATACTTAAATTTGTGCTATAATGTCTACTCGTAACAAACATTGTGGAAAATGCGTTGTTGTATGTGTAATTTGTAAGAAGTTAGGAGAATGTTTTATGGTTGGAACGCAACCGGTGAACCGTAAAAAGGCGTTTAATATGCTTTTCTTCCTGGAATTTTGGGAACGGTTTGGTTTTTATGGCCTGCAGGCCGTTTTGGCAGGTTTCTTTGTTAAGAGCCTGGGCATGGAAGATGCAGAGTCTTTCGTAGTATTTGGTGCATTCAGCGCCATGGTATATGGTTATGTATCCATTGGCGGCTTTTTAGGCGATAAAGTGTTGGGGACCCAGCGCACGATTACGTTGGGCGCAGCGGTGCTCATGATTGGTTACTTCATGATGGGCATGGCCGGTACTAACAAGGATATGGTGTTCCTGGCACTCGGTGCTATTGCCTGCGGTAATGGTATCTTCAAGGCAAACCCGTCCTCCCTGCTCTCTAAGCTCTATGAAGGCGCAGAGGAAGAACTGGACAGTGCCTTTACCATGTACTATATGGCCGTAAATATCGGTTCTTTCGTTTCCATGCTGCTCGTGCCTATCATTGGTGCGCAGTACGGCCTTGATCTGGGCTTTATGATTTGCGCTATGGGTCTGGTGCTGGCTATCGGCGGCTTCGTAAGTTTCCGTCACCTTGTGCGGGGCATTGACTCTCCGGCAGGTGCTGAAAAACTGTCCATGCCGAAACTTCTGGCAACGATTGCTGGCGTTGTGGCTATGACCTTTATATCCAGCTGGCTGCTCAGCCATCTGTCCGTAGCACACTGGCTGCTCCTTATCATTGGTATTCTGGTGTACGGTGTATTCATCAAGATGATTTTCCAGTCTTCTGGTGCTACCCGCAGCCATATGATTGCGGCTATGATTCTGATTGTGGAAGCTATTGTGTTCTTCACGCTGTATAATCAGATGCCGACGTCGCTCAACTTCTTTGCGATTAAGAACGTGGAACACAGCATTATGGGCATTAACATTCCTGACGCGCAGGTGTTCCAGACCCTCAATCCGTTCTGGATTATGCTGGCCAGCCCGGTTCTGGCATACTTCTATTCCCGTTTTGGCAGTCAGGGCAAAGACCTTTCGATGCCGGCCAAGTTTGCGCTGGGCATGCTGCTGACGGCAGGTTCCTTCCTCGTGGTTGGCTTCTCGGCTAACTTTGCCAGCGAAGCAGGTATCGTATCGGCTTGGTGGCTGGTAGGTTCCTACTTCCTGAGCTCCATCGGCGAGCTTCTCATCAGCGGTCTGGGCCTTTCTATGATTTCCAAACTCGTGCCGCAGAAACTCATCGGCTTCCTGATGGGCGCATGGTTCCTGACCACGGCTATCTCCTCCATTATCGGCGGCTGGGTAGCCAGCCTCACGGCTGTGCCGAAGGATGTAACCGACCCTGTGCTGACGCTGGGTGTTTACTCCGACGTGTTCACGCAGATCGGTATGGTTACACTGGGCGTAACGCTGGTTATGGCCCTGACAGTTCCCCTGCTTAATCGCCTGATCAATAAACAGGATGATGTAGAAGCTGAAGTGGAAGCAGTTTTGGAAAAATAATTTCAAAAAAGTATTGACACCTGCTCTCGTAAACGCTATAATAATTTCTGTTGATTGCGAGAGCAGTTAACCAATGACTCAGTAGCTCAGTTGGATTAGAGTATTTGACTACGAATCAAAGGGTCGGGGGTTCGAGTCCCTCCTGGGTCACCATATTGAAATGATAAACCTCTATTCTTCTAAGAAGAATAGAGGTTTTTTGTCAATTATTGCGGAAATGTTTTTCCCATTTATCTTCAATAAGCTGTCTATTAGCGGCCAGCCAGCGCATAATGATATTCAAATTACCAAATTGGCAGACTTTAGGCAACCCCCATCCCTCCTTCTCGGGCAAGCTCCCATATAATAAATGCGTTTCTGCTGGCATAGTCTAAAAGGCTTTTTTGTTCCTGTTCCGAAAATCCCTCAGCTTCAACGATGTTAAGGGAAGGAAGAGTGGATTCGAGAAAATGAAAACCACCTTCAACAGGTTTTTCAAAGTATATTCTTATATATTCCATGCCATCCTCAGTTTTACCAATGTCGTTAAAGTTCATAGTAATGCCGTCTATTTCTGTATAAAAGTTTTTCACGATAATCACTCCTTGTTCCAATAACTTGGGCATATCGTTTGGTGCATGGACGAAGATAGTCCACTTAGTATTATTGTATAGGTATTTTAGGGGCATTGCAATATTATTTACCGTATTTATTGAGGTGAAAGTTATTACCCCCGCCTTGATTGCGTTCCAAGCCACTAAGCCTGCTTTAGCGAATTTGTCTGTAGCAGCATCGAGTTCTGGAAAAAATTTTTGTAATGCTTGACCTTATCAATCGTAAGTATAGACAAAGGTAAACAAAGTCAACTAAGCACAACAGAAAGGGGTTGTCAAAAATGATGGACAAGAAAGAACTCAACTTGATGGAATTGGACACAGTGGCCGGTGGTAATTTCTTTGGTGACCTTTTGGATGAGGTTGAAAATGTTGTAGAAGATGTCTGGGACGGCGTTAAAGATGTTACAAACGAAGCGGTGGAAGTGACCTGGAAGGGCATGAAGCTCGTGTATGATACGGTAAATCCTATCCAATAACAATATCAATAGAAAGGGGATGTTCAAAATGATGGAGAAGAAAGAACTTAACGTAGTGGAGAAGAAAGAACTGGAGATTATGGAACTGGACAATGTGTCTGGTGGCAGCTGGTGGAACGATCTTAAAAACATTGTTGAAGATACTTACGAGCTCGTAAAAGATATTACCTGATTAGCAGCTTCCCAACAGCTACTGCACATAAATGTGATGTGTGCAGTAGCTGTTCTTTTTTAGCGAATAACACAGATCTGCATGGTGGATACGCCATTCGATACATATGATTGATTTTCCTGATGCGGAGGGGCTATAATGGGAGTACGAAAACCGAACATGGAATTAAAGCTTTTGTATTTATAAGGAGCGATTTTGCCATGAAACGTAGAGATTTCCTAAAATCTACAGTTGCTTTTTTAGGTTGGTTTGCTATGGGCGGCATGCCTTTGGGCTTCGCCGAAGGGCGGGATTATTATCACATTCTGCTTATCAGCGATTTGCATCTGCCTGTGCGGGTAAAGAAATTTCCGAACAAGGAAGCACAGGCCGATATTTGGGCGAAAAAACAAAACCTGCTAAAAACCGTAAATGCGTGGGCGGATGTGGATGAGGTGGCCTTGTTAGGCGATTTGGCTGCCCGTTATGGCAATGAGAAAGAGTTCCGTGTGGTAGATGATTATCTGGGGCAGCTGCAATTTCCTTATTATGCTGTAGCGGGCAATCATGACTATGCATACAAGGACGAGCCGGTTGAAACGAAGAATGGCAAAAAGCACAAATTAGCAGCGGGGACTTTGGCCGAGAAAAAGGCAAAGCTGGCAGCTTTTCAAAAGCGGTATCATTTGCCTGGGGCTTATTACGCCCGTGATGTGGGGCGGTGCCGGCTGCTGTATTTGTCCCCGGATGGATGCCACAGTTCGGTGGAGATTTCAGACGAGCAGCTTGTCTGGCTGAAGAAGGAAATTGCGTCCCATCGTAACGGGCCGATACTGTTCTTTTTCCATGGCCCGATTATGGGAACTTTGCGCACGTATAGTAAGAAGATTAATACGGTGGCAGCTACGGCGCAGCCATCGCAGAAGCTTTTGGAAATTTTGTCTGCTGTTCCGCCGGGCAGCCTCTGGATATCCGGCCATACGCATACGCCACCGACCAATGACAGCTATGCGGACATCCGTGTGAACCGTATCAATGAAAATCTGGTCAATATCCACAATCCGACAATAGATGCGCGATATTTGTACAACAATTCACTTTACATCTACAAAGACCGCATTGTCATCCGTACCTATGACTACAATAATGGAGTATGGCTGGATGCGTTGGAACGTACATTTTCATTTTAAGGGAGCATAAAACGTGGGTGGGGATGATTGATTTTCCCGATGTGGAGTGCTATAATGAGGTTACGAAAACGAACAACCGAGACTCGAACACCCCCAGTATGCCAGTACTGGGGGTGTTCTCTACTACTTTGCTTTTAGTGATTCAACCAATAGTTGAACAATGACACCAGAATGCCCACTATCAGCGGAGCTAGTATCAACTCCACGATTTTCCGACTCAACCGAGACTCACCTCCTTTTTCGAGGCGGCACATACATTATAACAGAATATGTCCAACCAGAAAAGACGGAAAGCTGTATGATAAAAGTAAGTGACGACGTTAGACGCGTCAATGACGGGGAAATATTGATTTTTCTGATGTGTGATGCTATAATGAAAGTACGAAAACCGAACAAGGAATACTCGAACACCCCCAGTATGCCAGTACTGGGGGTGTTCTCTACTACTTTGCCATTAGTGGTTCAGCCAATAGTTGAACAATGTCACTAGGATACCCACTATCAGCGGAGCTAGTATCAACTCCACGATTTTCCGACTCAAGGAATACTCACCTCCTTTTTCGAGGCGGCACATATATTATAACAGAATATGTCCAAGCAAGAAAGACATAATGCCCTGCAAATATTGTGTGCAAAGCAAGGTGTTGAGCGTAGGGCAGATATGCCCCGCCTGACGCGCCTCTAGTCTCGAACTCATCCCCGCAAACTAATGGAGAAAAAACTTGCACAAGCCCTTGTAATTGTGTTACTATTGACTGGAGACTGTAATTAAAGGGAGGCTTATCTAATGCTTACCGTTTTGATGATAATTGATGCAATTGTGGCCATTGGCCTTATCGCATCAGTACTGGGACAGGAAGCAAAATCCGCTGGCATGGGCGGCATGGGCGGCGGCGCTGATACCGTATTCTCCGGCAAGGCCCGGGGGATGGATGCCCTGCTGGCGCGGGTGACGGTGGTACTTGCCATCTTGTTTGCCATTATCACCATGGTGATTGCCAAAATGACAAGCTAATAACGGCAATATCCCTGTTCTCTAGCCGGAACAGGGATATTTAAGTTTAGGGGGTGAAAGGATGATACTACCGGGAGCGGAGCCCTTCTTTATGCCCGGCGGGAAAAAAGGGGTGCTCCTTATCCACGGATTTACGGGACTGCCGGCGGAGCTTCTGCTGATGGGGGAATTTTTGAACAAGCAGGGCTTTACCGTGCTGGGGGTGCGGCTCGCAGGCCATGGCACCACGGTAGAGGATATGAGTCACATGACCTGGGAAGACTGGATGGACTCTGTGCGGGACGGCTATGCTCTGTTGTCCGGCTACTGTGAGGATATTTCCGTTATCGGCCATTCCATGGGCGGGCTCTTTGCCCTGCTTTTGGCCACGGAAGAAATCGTCTCCCATGTGGTGACGCTGGCGGCGCCGATTTTTATCCCCGAGGAGCGGGGACTTGCGGCTCTGCCGCCTCGTGAGGCCTGCTATGGCGGCTATGTGCCCAAGGCTCGCCGCCGTCTGAAGAACGTACCGCCTGCCGCTAATCGTACTTATCGGAAAATGCCTTTAATCTCTATTCATGAATTGGTGGACGTTATCGAAAAGACCAAGGGAGCCATTGAGGAAGTAACGGCTCCGCTGCTCATCATGCATAGTCGTGATGACCATACTGCCGCACCGGTGAGTGCGGATTATATCCTGTCCCATGTAAAAGGACAGGCGCGAATCATTTGGCTGGAGGAGTCGGGACATCTTCTGCCGCTGGCCAGTGAAAGAGAGAGAGTTTTTGAAGAGGCTGTGGCCTTCCTGCAGAATTAAAGAAATGACTGTGGGAGAATCGAAATTTGTAAGGAGAACAAATGGACTTAAAAGAAAGAATCCTCGCCTATATGAAGGAAAGCGCCTATAAACCGCTGGCCGAAGAGGAATTAGGCGAAGCTATGGGACTGACGGACGAGGAGCTAGTGGATTTTCCGGTGGCGCTGGAAGAGTTGGAAAAAGAGGGCGCCATTATCAAGAACCGCAGTGACCTTTACGGGGTGCCGAGCCGGATGCATCTGGTGGTAGGGCGTATTTCCATGACGGCCAAGGGCTTTGGCTTTATCATTCCCGACGTGCGGGAAACGGAAGATGAATCGGATGTATTTGTGCCCGCTAATGCCGTGGGCTCGGCTATGCACGGGGACCGCGTGGTGGCACGCGTCACGCCTGCGCAGGAAGAAGGGCGTTCCCGCGAAGGGGAAATCATCCGTATTCTGGAACGTGCCAATGAAAAGATTGTGGGCACCTTCGAGCGCAGCAAGACCTTTGGCTTTGTAACGCCGGATAACGTGAAGCTCACGCAGGATATCTTTGTGGCGAAAAAATATTTCAAGGGCGCCAAGACCGGCAGCAAGGTAGTCGTGAAAATTACCAAATGGCCCAGCGGCCGCCGCAGTGCGGAAGGCGAGGTCATTGAAGTGCTGGGCAAGGTGGGCGACCCCGGTGTGGATGTGCTCTCCGTTATGCGCCAGTATGAACTGTCCGAGACGTTCCCGGAGGATGTACAGGCAGAAGCCACGGCCACGGAAACGGAGCCGAATCCGGCCGAATATGCTGGCCGCCGCGATAGACGCGATTTGCAGATTGTGACGGTGGATGGCGAGGATTCCAAGGACTTGGATGATGGTGTCTATGCCCGCAAGAATCCGGATGGTTCCTTCTTCCTGGGCGTGTATATCGCCGATGTGAGCCATTATGTCAGGGAACATGCGCCGCTTGACCGGGAAGCCTATGCCCGCGGTACGAGCGTGTATCTTGTGGACCGGGTTATTCCCATGCTGCCCAAGGAACTTTCCAACGGCATCTGCAGTCTGAACGCTGGTGTTGACCGCCTGTCCATGGCCTGCGAAATGCAGATTTCTGCAGAGGGTGAGGTAACAAGCTACGAGATTATTCCGACGGTGATACATGTTTACCGCCGCCTGACTTACAATATCGTCAACAAGGTTCTCGTGGACAAGGCAGAGCCCTTTGTTTCCGATAATAGCGACATCCTGCCGATGCTGGAAACGCTGGCCGAGCTGCGCCATGCCTTGAAGGCAAAGCGCCATCGCCGCGGCTCCATTGATTTTGACCTGCCGGAAGTAAAGGTCAAATTGGACGAAAACGGTCATCCTGTGGCACTTATCAAGCGTGAGGGCAGCCTTGCCGAATCCATTATCGAGGAATGCATGCTGGCGGCTAATGAAACCGTGGCCCGCCATATGGATACGAAGAATCTGCCCTTTATGTACCGTGTTCACGAGCAGCCGAGCGAAGAGAAAATCGAGCGGCTCAACAATCTGCTGGCTACCTTTGGCCTCTATGTGAAGCGGGATGAGGCCGGGCAGATTAAGCCCATGGATGTGCAGAAGGTCTTGGAAAAGGTCGAAGGCCGTCCCGAGGAACGGATTATCAGCACGGTATCCCTGCGCTCCATGCAGCAGGCCCGTTACAGTGAATTGAGTCTGGGCCACTTTGGTCTGGCGGCCCGTTACTATACGCATTTTACTTCGCCGATTCGCCGCTATCCGGATTTGATTGTTCACCGTCTGCTCAGGGAGACTTTTGCTACGGGCAGTCTGCCCATTGAGCGTCAGGAAAAGCTCAAGATGGTTCTGCCGGAAATCGCCGACCATACATCCCAGCGGGAGCGTGTGGCTATCGAGGCGGAACGGGAAACCACGGACATGAAGAAAATCGAGTACATGGCACAGTTCGTGGGCGAAGAATTCACGGGTGTTATCAGCGGTGTGACCGCTTTCGGCATCTTTGTAGAGCTCGATAACGGCGTGGAAGGTCTGGTTCATGTTTCCACCATGACCAATGACTATTACGAATATGTGGAAGAACAATATGCAATGATTGGCGAGCGCACCCGCACCCAGTACCGTCTGGGCGACGAGGTAGAGGTAATCCTGGCGCGGGCCAATGTGGAGGAACGGAATTTGGATTTTGTGTTGAAAGATAACGGCCAGTATGTGCCGGAACGCCCTGCGCAGAAGGGCAATAACAGCAAAAAGGGCAAAGGGGACAAGAAGAAGGGGCCCCGTCCCAAGAAGGCAGCCAAGCCGCTCTTGGAAGATGAACTGATTGCAGAACCCATGCTGACGGAGGAAGAAACCAAGCAGAAGGAGCAGAAGCCTGCCAAGAAGCGTCACGGCCACAAGAAGCGCGGTGCTTCCGGGGAGAAACTGCCCCAGCCGCAGGGCGAAAAGCGCGAGGGTGAAAGCCGTAAGCCTAAGGCTGACCGCAAGCGCCGCCCGGGCAAGAATGAGCGGGCCGATAAGGAAAGCCGTGTTGGAACGGGTTCCTTCCGCGGAGAAGGCCGCAGCCGCAACCGTGAGGAACGCCGCAGCGACAAAGAGGCCGGCTATCATCGGGTCTATGTGACGGGGCTCAACAGTGCCGTCTGGCCGGACCCTCCCGGATACCATGAGAAGAAGGAGCGGGAGATGGCCGCTGCTGCCGCCAAGGCCGAAAAGGAAAAGGCGCAGAAGTCCAAGGGCAAGCGTCGTCCCCGTCCGCACCGCAAGACTGAAGGCGGCACGGGCAATAGCAAATAACAACTGAGGTGATACAATGGGCAAGAAGAATATCGGCATGAAGGTGGTCTGCGAAAACCGCAAGGCGCGGCATGACTACTTCATTCATGAAACATATGAAACCGGGCTTGCCCTGCAAGGCACGGAGGTGAAATCCCTGCGGGCGGGCAAGGCCAACCTCAAGGACAGCTATGCCATGATTAAGAACGGGGAAATTTTCGTGGAAAACATGCACGTTTCCCCCTATGACCAGGGCAATATCTTCAACCATGACCCTTTGCGCCCCCGCAAGCTCCTGATGCACAAGAGCGAAATCGTCAAGCTTTTCGCCAAGACGCGGGAAAAGGGCTTTACCCTCGTGCCGCTCAAGATTTACTTCAAGAATGGCAAGGCCAAGCTCGAACTGGCTTTGGCTTCGGGCAAGCACAACTACGACAAGCGGCAGGATTTGCATGAGAAAGCCGCGAAACGCGAAGTAGAACGGGCGCTCAAAGATAGACAGCGTTATTAAAGAAAAAGGCAAGCAACGAGCTTATCGGTTGCTTGCCTTTTTTGATACTCTGTTATATGATTTAGAAAGAGTATCGAAGGGGTGTGATACAGTTGAAACGCAGTGAGCGGATTTTGACTTATATACAGGAGCGTTCCGCAGCGATTAAGGCCAAGGATTTGACAGGGCAAATCGGTTTTGATGCCCAGGAGATTGCGGCGGAGCTGGATATCCTGCGGAATAATGTGTCCAAGGAATTAAATGAACTGCACCGGCAGGACAAGATTGTGAAGTTTACCGGACGGCCGGTGCGGTATTTTGACAGGGAGACACTAGCGGAGCTGTTGGGGACAGAATTGGGGCAGGGGCCTTTGCAGTTCCGTGATGTGGAGGAGTGCAAGCGTCTCTTTGCCAGTGATGCGGAAGAAGAAGCCAATCCCTTTGCCCGGCTGATTGGTGCGGATAAGAGCCTCAAGCGGCAGGTGGAGCAGGGGAAGGCGGCAATTCTCTATCCGCCGGATGGCCTGCATACGTTGATTGTCGGCCAGACTGGTGTCGGTAAGACGCTTTTTGCCCATATGATGTTTGCGTATGGCAAGGCCATGAAGCGCTTCTCCGAAGATGCGCCGTTTATCACTTTTAACTGCGCGGATTACTACAACAATCCGCAGCTCTTAATCTCCCATGTGTTCGGCCATATCAAGGGGGCGTTTACGGGAGCGGATACAGCGAAAGCCGGTCTGGTGGAAGAAGCGGACGGCGGCGTGCTGTTCCTCGACGAAATTCACCGCCTGCCGCCTGAAGGTCAGGAAATGATTTTCTACTTTATGGATACGGGCACGTTCAACCGCCTGGGGGAAACCACCCGCAGCCGCAAGGCCAAGGTGCTGATTATCGGGGCTACTACAGAGGACCCCAATTCGGCGCTGACCAAGACTTTTGTGCGCCGCATTCCTAACATCATTACCATTAAGCCGCTGTCGGAACGTACATTGGAAGAAAAGCTCGATATTTTGAAGCTGCTCTTTATGGAAGAAGCCCAGCGGGTCAAAAAGCCGGTGCGCATCAGTGTGGAAGCTGTCAAGGCTTTGATTGGCAGTATCGGCAGCGGCAATGTGGGCCAGCTGAAATCGAACATCAAATTGCTCTGTGCGCAGGCTTTTTTGAACGGCATTGACAATCCGAGCTTTATTGAGGCGGACTTCCGCATGCTGCCTTTGGGCGTGCGGGACGGTCTGCTGACTCTTTCGGCCAACCGTCAGGCTTTGGCGGAACTGACCCAGTATGTCAGCGAACCGCTGCTCGTGTCTCCACCGGGGGGCAAGTTCAAGGTGGATGACGAGGGCAGCCGGGAAGGGTTCAACCTCTATCAGGTCGTGGAAGATAAGGTGGCTCTGCTTAAAGGAGAAGGTATCAGTGATGAGCTCGTCAAGCAGATTGTAGCCACGGATGTGAATGTCTATGTAAAGGAACTATATAATAAGAAGCATTCCGTCAACATGACCACCCGGGAACGCCTCTTAAAGATTGTGGATGAGGCGCTGGTGGATTTTTCCGAGCAGATTTCTCTCTATGTGCAGAAACGGCTCAACCGCAGTTATCGCGACCGGTTCCTGTATGCGTTCAGCTTGCATCTGTCGGCCTTCCTCAAGCGGGTCAAAGCGCAGGAGTCCATTCCCTACACGGAAATCGAAGGGGCCATCCCCAAGGATTCGGACTATATGCGGGTGGCGGAGGAAC
Organism: Selenomonas sp. FC4001; assembly: GCF_000701565.1. Classification (NCBI taxonomy): domain Bacteria; kingdom Bacillati; phylum Bacillota; class Negativicutes; order Selenomonadales; family Selenomonadaceae; genus Selenomonas; species Selenomonas sp. FC4001. The sequence goes on from NZ_JNJF01000009.1 coordinate 118,215, forward strand.
TAGGCGCGCTGATTGAAAAGCACTACCATGTGAAGGTGCCGCAGGCCGAGATTGAATATATCGCACTGCTGCTGGAATCCTCGGATGATGATGATTTGGAAGAAAAAATCACCATTCTGGTGGCCACACACGGAAAGGCTACGGCCAGTTCTATGGTGGATGTGGCCAAGCGGCTGTTCAGCTCCACGGACACCAACATCATTGCCATTGATATGCCGCTGGAGGTAAATCCGCAGGATATACTCGAACAGACGGCGGCCATGCTCAAGGGCATGGAATGTCAGAAGGGGGTACTCATCCTTGCCGATATGGGCTCCCTCTGCAATATCGGGGCCATGCTCTCTGAACGGCTCAAGATTCCTGTGCGCACGCTGGATATGGTTTCCACGCCGCTGATACTCGAAGCCATGCGCAAGGTGGATATTGCCGGCATGGATTTGGATAGTATCTATGAATCCCTGTTGAGTTTCAAAGGTTATGAGGCAGTTGATACACATGAGCTGCCCATTAATACACAGGAAGCCATTGTGACCATTTGTTCCTCGGGACACGGTGCGGCCATGAAACTTAAGGCGCTCGTGGAAGATGTACTGCGTCATGCGGGACGGATTATCGAGGTCATTCCCATCGGCGTTCTGCATATGGATGACCGGCTGGCGGAAATCGCCAAGGAATATCGCATTGTGGCGGCGGTGGGCATGAAGAAGCCTGCCATGAACGTGCCGTTCATTCCCTTGGAACAGCTGATTGACGGCGAAGGGGAGCGGCTGCTTACCGAGCTGGTCTTTGACAGCGAGTCGGTGCTGGAAACGAGCTTGTCCCCCAACGAGGGCAAGGGTAAGGGAAATATGGTGGTGCAGCGGCTCTGCGAAGAATCCCTGCAGCGGTTCCTTACTTATTTGAATCCTGCCAAAATCATGAGTGTGCTGCTGGAATTTGACAAGTCACTGGAAGCTGACCTGCAGCTAAAACTTTCCAATCCCCTGCGGGTGCGCCTGCTCGTGCACTGCGGCTGTGCCCTGGAGCGTGTGGTGACCCGCAGCCCGCTGGTATATAAGGAAGATAAGTCAGCCGTAGATGAAAAGAAACTCATGGCGCTCAAAAAAGCGGCCAAAATCTTCGATGAAACACTGAAATTACGTTTTGACGAAGATGAGTATTATTTTATGGCGAATATGCTCTGATACAGATAATGCACTATGACAATGACATTTGTCATAGTGTATTTTTTTTATCATGATGAGGGTCATTTTTAGGAAAAGAGTATTGAATAGTGTATCGAAGTGTATCAAAACAAGAATTATAGTATCATAAACAAGATTATTATTCTGAAAAAAACGTGAAAACCACGGAAAAACAAACGAAAACATAAAATTTCGTTTTTGATACACAAAGTTGGCACGCATCTTGCATTATATAGGGGCGTAAGGCAAAAAAGCCAAAAACGTTCAAATTCAACCATAAATATGAATTTAGGGGAAATTGTTTAGGAGGTAGAAAGAATGTTTGGTATTATTGTTGGTACGCATGGCATCTTCGCAGAAGAACTGGTTCGTTCCTGTGAAATGATTTGCGGTGAACAGAAAAATGTTGCAGCTGTAACGCTGGTTCCTGGTGAAGGCCCGGACGATGTGGTGGCTAAGTACGAAGAAGCCATCAAAGGCCTTGACTGCAAGGATGGTGTGCTGTTCCTGAACGACCTGTTCGGTGGCAGCCCGTACAACGCTGCTTGCCGTCTGGTAATCAGCAACGAAAATTATGGCATTGTTACCGGCGTAAGCCTGCCGATGCTCATCGAGATGTGCAGCGCTCAGCTGGCTGATGATGGTTCTGACATCAAAGCTCTGATGGAACGCGCCGTAGAAGCAGGCCGCAGCGGTTTGCAGACGTTCCATGCCAGCCAGATTGCCGATGATGAGGAGGATGAACTGTAATGAATATCGTACTTGCAAGAATTGATGACCGTCTGATTCATGGTCAGGTAGCAACTGTTTGGTCCAAGGTTACGGGCTGCACCCGCATCATCGTTTGCGATGATGATGTGGCAAAAGACACCATCCGCGCAACGCTTCTGAAACAGGTTGCTCCGGCTGGTATCAAATCCCACGTTGTAGACCTCGAAAAAGCTGTTCGCGTTTACAACAACCCGAAATACGAAAACGAAAAATGCCTGCTGCTCTTCACGAACCCGACCAGCGTTCTCTACATGGTAGAACATGGCGTAGACATCAAGAGCGTTAACATCGGCGGCATGAGCTTCCACGAAGGCAAGCATCAGATTACGGGCGCTGTTTCCGTTGACGATCAGGATATCGAATCCTTCAAGAAGCTGAATGAAAAAGGCATTGAACTGGAAATCCGCAAGGTTGACACGGATAAGAAAGTCATGCTGATGGATGTCCTCAAATAATTGGCCGTATTTTTGCGGCGGCGGGCTGGGGTGTATGCCGGCCCGTCACCGCAGGATTATCATAATGGAGGGAATATATAATGGGCACTATGCAAATTTTGTTAATCTTTATTTTTGCAACAATTGCGGGTATGGGTTCCTGCCTCGATGAAATGCAGACTCACCGTCCGCTGATTGCTTGCACCGTTACTGGACTTATCTTAGGCGATATGACTACCGGTATTATCATTGGCGGTACTTTGGAAATGATGGCTCTGGGCTGGATGAACATCGGCGCGGCAATCGCTCCGGATGCAGCTTTGGCATCTGTAATTTCCACAATTCTCGTAATTGCCAGCCATCAGGATGTGGCAACGGGTATCGCAATCGCTATGCCGCTGGCTGCTGCTGGTCAGGTTCTGGCTATCATTTGTAAGACGGTTTCCGTGGTATTCCAGCACAAAGCTGATGATTATGCTGAAGAAGGCAACCTCTTCGGTATCGACCTCTGCAACTACGGCGCACTGCTGCTGCAGGGTCTCCGCGTTGGTATCCCCGCTCTGCTCGTTGCTATGACGGTTGGTACGGGCGCTGTTGAGGACATGCTCAATGCTATTCCTCCCGTTATCTCCGGTGGTCTGCAGGTTGCTGGTGGCTTCATCGTAGTTGTTGGTTATGCAATGGTTATCAACATGATGGGCGCACAGTACCTCATGCCGTTCTTCTTCCTCGGTTTCGTTGTCGCTGCTTTCACGAACTTCAACCTGGTTGCTCTGGGCGTTATCGGCCTCGTTTGCGCTGTGGTTTACATCCAGCTCAACCCGAAGTATTCTGAAGTTGCTGCTGCTCCGGCTGCTGCCGCTGCAAGCTCCAGCGACCTTGACGACGAACTGGACTAATTTTGCACTGAGCTGAAACTTGAGGAGGATAATATAATGGAAAAGAAGATTACTTCTAGCGACTTTTTCTGGACTTTCGTCCGTTCTAACTTCCTGCAGGCTTCCTGGAACATGGAACGTATGCAGGGCCTGGGCTACTGCTTCGGTATGGTTCCTATCCTGCGCCGTCTCTATGAAGGTGAAGAACTGAAGCAGGCTATCAAACGTCACCTGGAATTCTACAACACGCAGCCGTTCGTAACTGCTCCGATTATCGGTATCACGGCCGCTCTCGAGGAAAAGAAAGCCAACGGTGCTGACATTCCCGACGGTGTTATCAACGGTATCAAAGTTGGTATGATGGGCCCTCTGGCTGGTGTTGGTGACCCGATTTTCTGGGGTACGCTCCGTCCGATTACGGCTGCTCTCGGTGCTTCCTTTGCTATGACTGGCAGCATCATCGGCCCGATCCTGTTCTTCGTTCTCTTCAACCTGATTCGTTTGGGCGTTCGCTGGTACGGTATTAAGTACGGCTATGCCAAAGGTACGGATGTTGTACAGGATGTGGCTGGCAACAAGCTGCAGAAGATTACGGAAGGTGCTTCCATCCTCGGTCTGTTCGTAATGGGCGCGCTCGTTAACAAATGGACTTCCGTTAACATTCCGGTAGTGGTATCTGAAATCACCAACGCTAAGGGCGAACATGTGGTAACGACGGTTCAGGGTATCCTCGACCAGCTGATGCCGGGCCTCGTTCCTCTGCTCATGACCTTTGCCTGCATGGCACTCCTGAAGCGTAAAGTCAACGCAATCTGGATTATCTTCGGCCTCTTCGCACTGGGCATCATCTGCTATGCTCTGGGCATCATGAAGGTGTAATTTAGAAACTTTATAGAAAAACCTTCCCTGCGGGGAAGGTTTTTCTCGTTAAGCCCGACAAATTGCGCGGAAATACTTTACATTTGCTAGTGACTTGCGTAAAATAAAGACAGGTATGTTTTGAATTAGTTTTGTTTGTTATGGATTTCTATATAGGAGAGATGTTTGCATGATTAAAAAAGCAATTGCCGTAATGACCTCTGGTGGCGACAGCCCGGGGATGAATGCGGCAGCTCGCGCTGTAGTACGTACTGCCCTGCATGAAGGGGTAAAGGTATATGGTATCTATGACGGCTATGCCGGCATGATTGACGATCATATCGAAGAACTTACGAGCCGCAGCGTGTCCGATATGATTCAGCGCGGTGGTACCTTCCTGGGCACGGCCCGCAGTATGGAGTTCAAGACTCCTGAAGGCCGCAAGAAGGGCTTTGACAATCTGGTAAAGCGCGGCATTGAGGGCCTTGTTATCATCGGTGGTGACGGCTCTCTGACTGGTGGTTCTCTCCTGTCCAAGGAAACGGGCATGCCGATTGTCGGCCTACCGGGCACGATTGACAACGACGTTTGGGGCATGGATTACACCATCGGCTGCGACACGGCTGCCAACACCATCGTCGATGCCATCAATAAGCTGCGCGACACGGCTTCTGCTCATCGCCGCATCATGCTCGTAGAGGTTATGGGCCGCAACTCCGGCTGGCTGGCTATGATGGCTGGTATCGCTGGCGGTGCTGAATACGTGCTCGTACCGGAAGTGAAATATGACCTCGATGAAATCTGCCATGAACTCAAGGCTATGTATGATGCCGGCAAGCGCTACAGCATTATCGTGGTAGCAGAAGGCGCTGGCTCTGCTGTGGGCCTCGGCAAGGTCGTTGAGGACAAGACGGGCATCGATACCCGCGTATCCGTACTCGGTCACATTCAGCGCGGTGGTTCTCCGACCATTGAAGACCGTATCAAGGCTTCCATGCTGGGTGAGAAGGCAGCGCTTGCCATTATCTCCGGTGCAACCAATGTGGTCTTTGGCTTCAATGAAGGCAAGGTTGTGGGCGTAAATCTCTTTGATGCCGTAAACAACACCAAGACGCTGAATCCGGAACTGGTACGCCTTGCTCGCGTGCTGGCATAAATTAAATTAAAACAAACAAAGAGGGAGGGATAACCTTGCAATTAAAGTCGGCTTTGAAAGGCACGGCCTTATTGCTATGGCTGGCCTGTTCCCTCTTTTTTGTCTGCATCTTGCTGCTGCCCATGCGGGGGATAGCGGCTGAATTGGCTGGGCAATGGTTCTGGCAGACAGAGGAAGGTGCAGCGGCAGGGGAGCCCTGGCACCCTTTTGATTTCCCGCAGAATCCGCCGGTGGAAAGCGATACGCAGCAGGTATGGCTCAAGACCAATTTGCCGCAGGATATGCCGCGGGATGCGTCGCTTCTGATTCAGTCCCGCGATCAGGCTTTTGAAGTCTGGCTGGGCGATAGCTGTATCTATACCTATGGGGAGATGCGGCCGGCCTTTATGTCCTATGGCCAGCGCTGGCATATCGTGAGTATTCCGGATGGCAGCGGGGGCCGGGAGCTAAGGATTCATGCTTATTCGGCCTCGGATGCTACCTTGGGGTACTTTGGCCAGATTTGGCTGGATGGCAATGTGGAACAGGTATTGCGCATCTTCCGTCAGGATGTGCCCTATTTGATGAATATTCCGTTGGCGGTGTTCATGCTGGTGATGATGATGATTTACGCCACCAGTCCTGCTGCGCCCAAAAGGCTTTATAATTCCTTTATTGCCTTTATCACGGTGTTCATTATCTGGATGATTTGCGCCACCAATTCCAAGCAGTATGTGCTGGATGCGCCGCTGTTCTGGCGCTTCAGTATGCAGATGTCGGAGTATCTGCTGCCGCTTCTGGCCAATATCGTAATCTTTCAGGTGGTGGACAGAAGCTACAAGAAGATGGTGCGCTGGACGGTGCTCATCTATGCGGTGCTTTTGTTTATCACCGTGGGCGCAGAGTTTTTGGGCTTCAACGGCATGAGCCGGGGCAGGGTGCTCCTCTATACATGCCTGCCGCTGCTGGAAATGGCAGCACTATATGCCATTGCTCGTTCTGCCCATCAGGGTAATATGTATGCAAGGGCGGTGTCAGTGCCCCTGCTCTTTATGGCAGGCGCCGGCACATTGGATGGCATTTCCCTTTATCGCCACTGGTATGTAGTTGATGGCTATTTACTGCCCTATACCACCCTTTCGCTTTGTGTATTCGTGGCCTTTATCATGCGCCATCAGATTAAGCGGGAACGCATGCTGATGAGCCGTGAGGCCGGTCTTAAGCAGGAGGTCAGCCAGGCCATAGAAAAGGCCACCATGGACAATCTGACCAAGTGCTACAACCGCAATAAGCTGGAGATTGTGCTGGCCACGGAAATCCTGCAGCATAAGAATGAGGAGGAGCCCTTCTCTGTGATTATGCTGGATATCGACTTTTTCAAGACGGTTAACGATACTTACGGCCACGAGGTCGGAGACGAAGTGCTGGCCGGTTTTGCGGAGGTAATCCGGCACAATATCAAGAAGAAGGATGTGCTGGTCCGCTGGGGCGGTGAGGAATTCATCATCCTGTTCCGTCATTGCACTGGTGCGGAGGCCATGATGATTGCGGAGCGGCTGCGCCAAAAGGTGGAGAGTACGCCGCTCTATGACGGCAAGATTCGCATTACCTGCAGTCTGGGCGTGGCATCCTGGCATGGTGCAGATGATTCGGAGACACAGCTCTTAAAGCGGGTGGATGATGCCCTCTATATGGCCAAGCGCACGGGGCGCAACCGGGTCTGCCGGGAGCCTAAGAGCAATCTGCACTGGTTCAAAAATCTCTACAGTGATGAGGAAAGTGAATAAAGGAATTTGCCCTTGTAATATCTAATTATATAAGCTAAGGAAAGCGGATTTTTATTGAAGGAGGCGCAGACGATGAAGCGGATAAGCCTAGTTGTTTTGTGCCTCCTTTTTGGCATGCTGTTTTTCCTGCCTTCCGGGCGGGCGGCGGTGATTGGCACGGATTGGCAGTACCTGACGGAGGACAGCGAGGGCAAGTGGAAGTACTTTGACTTTGGCCGCTTCCAGTCTCCCATTCCCGGGGAAAATCACGAGGTCTGGCTGGAGGTTTCCCTGCTGCCTACGGAACCGCAGAAGAATACCCTGCTGTTTTCAACCGATGGGCAGGCAGTAGAGGTCTTTGTGGAGGGCAGCAAAATTTACAGCGATGGGGATTTTTCTGCCCGCTTTCTGGGGCATGGCCGCAAATGGCATTTGATGGAGCTGCCATATGTGCCCCATCAGACCATGCTGCTCTTTCACTTTTATGCGGATCACTCCCATCAGTTGGGGGTGTTTAAGAACTTTATCGTGGATAGCCAGGAGGCTCAGGCCAAGCGCATATTCTCGATGGATTTTCCCTATGTGATTTCTCTGCCAGTGGCAGTTCTGCTGGCCATGATTACCCTGATGTATGTATTCAACCGGGCGGCGCACCGCTGGCTTAATATCAAGCTGATTTTGCTGATGACGATAATCGGCATTTGGACGGTGAGCTTGTCCAATGTGAAGCAGTTGCTTTGGGATGCGCCGGTGGTTTGGCGGTTTCTGGAGAATTTCCTCTGTTATCTGCTGCCGGTGGTGGCCAACTCCCTGATGGCCGAAATATTGGAGGCGGATTTGCGCCCAGCCATTAACCGTACCGTGGTGGGGTATGCGGGGCTAGCTGGTGTGGCCCTGCTGCTCGAATTTACAGGACATGACGGCCTGCTCGTCTGCCGCCAGTTGCTCTATGGCTCCCTGCTCTGCTTACAGGCACTTGTCTTTCATAGCATGTGGGAGTCCATTCGACGGGGGAACACCTACGCCAAATTTGCACTGGTGCCCATGGTCGTAATGGCTGTTTTGGGCTTGGTAGATGGCGTCCTGCTCTACACCCGTTTCTGGAATTGGCATTTTTATCTGCTGCCGTTGGGCATCTATGCCTGCACCACCTTTGTCATCTGTATGGTGCGGGAGCAGATTGTGCGGGAACGGGAACTGGAGGCTCATGCGGAAGAACTGACGGTTGAAATTGCCGCCACCATGGCCCGCGCTGAATTGGACGAGTTGACAGGCTGCCGCAACCGGGGCGCTTTTGAAGATTTCATTCGTCAAAAGATTACGGCGGGCAAAAAGTTTTCGCTGATTATGCTGGATATTGATTACTTCAAAGACATTAACGACACCTATGGACATGAAGCTGGAGACAGGGTGCTGGGGCAGTTTGCGGAACTTGTGCGCAGTCAGCTGACGGAAAAACAGGAATTCTTCCGTTGGGGCGGTGAGGAGTTCGTTATCTACTGTCCTAAATATGATGTGAAACAGGCCTGTGTGCTGGCTGATACAATCCGCCATCAGGTGGAAGTGCATCCTTTCTTCCGTCATCGGCAGCTTACGGTAAGCGCTGGCGTGGCGCAGTGGCATGCGGATACCGACAGTCAGGTGGGCATCTTCCGCCGCATGGATGATGCTCTCTATAAAGCTAAGTGCAACGGCCGCAATCAGGTGGCGGTAGAATAAAAGCGGAGAAAAGGGAAAGGAGGCAGAGTGAGATGGGAAAAAGCATATATAGAATTTTGCTCTGCCTGGTTTTGGGACTGGGGTTGCTGGCAGGCGGCAGTGCGCAGGCTGCGGAACTCGAAGGCCCATGGCATTACTATGAATTTACGGGGGACCCCTTCACGGCCGCCCCGAATTTTGCCCGGCAGAATGTGGAAAGCTGGCCCCTCTTTGATTTGGAACGCCGGCCTCTCTTCAAGCAGGGCACCGACCGACTGCTCTTGGCAGTGAAGGTGAACGATACAGAGCCGCAAAAGAAAATCCTGCTCTTTTTGACAGCCAAACAGGCGGTGCGCATGTGGCTGGGGGATGAGTATTTCTTTTCGGCAGGCAGTTTTCAGCCACAGCGTTTTGATGAAGGCTCACAGCCCTATATGGTTCACTTGCCGGAATTTTCCGGTCAGCAGCTATTGGTGATTGAGCTCTATGCCCATGCTGCCAAAGACTTGGGCTGGTTTAGCATGTTTTCGGTAGATACAGAACAGGTTCAGATGAGCCAGCTCTTTTTTTCGGATATTCCGCTGGTCATCGCGATTCCCGTTGGTCTGGCCATCATTTTTATCATGTTCCTCTATTATTACTTCAATCCGCAGGGATGGAAACGGCTTTACGCGTATATCACCCTCTTTATGACGGTGTTCGTGTTCTGGTGTGTTAGTGCGTCCAACGTGAAAAGTCTCTTTGGGGATTGGCCACGTTTTTGGTGGTACATGCTGAGCATTTTTGCCTACCTGCTGCCCATCACCTCCAATCTCGTGCTGTTGGAACTCTTAAAGGGGAAAAGCTATGCCCGCATGAAATACTTGCTGGGCGCCAATGTGTTGCTCTTTGTGATAGCAATGACAGGCGAGTGCCTGGGCTTGCACACCATGAATGGCTTGATGCCCTTCTTCTATCTGCTCCTGCCTTTGGGGGAAGGCGTTGCTATATATTGGTGCATACAGGCAGCTAGGGAGGGGGATGCCCTCTGCAAGGCGGTACTGTTTCCCACGGTGGCCTTTACTCTGCTCGGGCTTTTTGACGGGCTTGCAGGTCACTATCATCTGTTGCCATGGCGTATGTATCTGACGCCGTTGGGGGCCTATGCCTTTTTGTACTTCGTTATCTGCATCCTGCGGGAGCAGGTGCGTCACGAGGAATCCCTGTTGCAGCAGACGGCCGGGCTGGAACAGGAAGTGGCCGTCATACAGCGAAAATCCGAAACCGATGCGCTTACGGGCTGTTATAACCGCAACAAGTTGAAGGATTTACTGGCGGCGGCTATCGCTAAGGCCCGGAAAAAAGACATCCCCTTTGGCATGCTGATGCTTGATATTGACTTCTTCAAGAAAATCAATGACAATTATGGCCATGATACCGGAGACGCAGTTTTGCGGGGCTTTGCCACCGTGGTGCGGCAGCAGCTGGACAAAGACGACCCCTGCGTCCGCTGGGGCGGCGAGGAATTCCTCGTGCTGGTAAACAGCGCCGATTTGACGGAAATAAAGGTTTTGGCCGAGAAGATTCGCCAGCAGGTGGAAGGTATGGTTTTTGCAGGCCATAGGATAACTTGTAGCATTGGCATCACCCTTTGGCAGAACGAAAAAGACACCGCCGCCACGCTGTTCAAGCGCGCCGATGGTGCCTTGTATCAGGCCAAGAATAATGGCCGGAATTGTGTAGTGGTCAATATGTGATTTTCTTGCCCGGACTTACAGCAGTGAGCCCGGGTATTTTAATGTGGCAAAATAATCATCAATGGTCTGGGCGCGGCGGATGAGTTCAATGGAACCGTTCTCGCGGAGCAACAGTTCTGCACACCAGAGCTTGCCATTGTAGTTAAAGCCCATGGCGCTGCCATGGGCGCCGGTGTCGTGGATAATCACGATATCGCCGACATTGATTTCCGGCAGTTTGCGGTCAATGGCAAATTTGTCGTTGTTCTCGCAGAGGGAACCTGTCACATCATAAACATGGTCGCAGGGGGCGTCCTCCTTGCCGGCTACGGTGATATGATGGTAAGCACCGTAGAGAGCCGGACGCATGAGGTTAGCCATGCAGGAATCCAGACCGATATAGTCCTTGTAGGTATGCTTTTCATGCAGGACAGTAGAAACCAGCCAGCCGGCAGGGCCGGTCATGGCACGGCCGCTTTCTGTCATAATGGCGACCTTATCGAGGCCATGGGGAACCATCATCTTGTTGTAGAGCTGATGGATGCCTTCGCCGATTTCCTTGAGGTTCAGCGGTTCTTCCTCGGGGCGGTAGGGAATGCCGAAACCGCCGCCAAGATTTACGAATTCCACGGAGATATCCAGTTTTTCCTTGAGTTCCACCGCCAAATCGAACATCAGGCGGGCAGTGAGCAGGAAGGCTTCCGTGCGGCGCTCGTTGGAAGCGACCATGGTGTGCAGGCCGAAGCGCTTGACGCCTTTTTCTTTTGCGCGGCGGTAGCCTTCGAGCATCTGGTCATGGGTCAGGCCGTATTTTGCTTCCGTGGGCTGGCCGATGATGTCGTTGCCTTCAACCTCGTCACCGGGATTGTAACGGAAGCAGAGCACCTGCGGCAGGCCTGCGTGTTCTTCGAGATAGTCCAGATGGGTGATGTCGTCCAAGTTGATGATGGCGCCCAGTTCCACGGCTTTTTGGAATTCGTCAGCGGGCGTATCGTTGGAGGTCAGCAGGATTTCCTCGCCCTTGAGGCCGGCGGCTTCGGAAATTAAGAGTTCGGCGAGGCTGCTGCAGTCGGTGCCAGCGCCTTCTTCGTGGAGAATCTGCACAATGCGGGGATTGGGCAGGGCTTTGACCGCAAACTGTTCATGGAAAGCCGGTGCCCAACTGAACGCATCTTTCAGGGCACGGATGTTTTCGCGGATGGCTTTTTCTTCATATATATGGAAGGGTGTGGGGAATTTCTGGATGACTTCATGTAATTTGTCAGTGGACAAAGGGAAATATTTTTTACTCATCGCTTTCCTCCTGTTGGTAGAGAGAATGATTATTAACTGTAAATTTGTAACTAATTATAACAGGGAGGTATACTATTGTCAATTAATATATGCGTCGTGTTATAAGAAATTATAAGCGGATTCGTGCAAAAGGTATCCCGTTTGTACGCTGTCAGGGGCAAATGGGGGAGTACTTTTTCTGTCTCCGCTAAACGACCCGCCCTGCAAGGTTATAGCTGTTTCGTTACCTGCGCCGGGCAGGCCGGCGGCGCTCCTTTCAGCGCATTAACTTAGTAACTTCCTACGGCGGGCCGGTCTTCGCTGCGCTCAGACAGTCGCTCCTACAGAAAAAGCACTCCCCCATTCGCCCAAAGGTACGGCCTGGGTTATTGCCTCGAATCCGTTACTCCCGTTACAAGAACATCGATGTACTTGTTGCTTACCACCTCCGCCCCCACTGAGTTGTAACAAAAATATTACAGCACGCACTAACTAATGAACGTTTTTTTTCCTGTCCTCTGCATCTTGCAGGCTTGACTCACCAAGAATTCATAGTACAATAGCAGATGAAGATGAGGTGAATGTGATGGCCCAGACGAAGCCTCCGAAAAGTGCGTTGAAGCGGCTGGCGGAGCTGGAAACGATTTGTGCGGATTTGGAAAATCAGCTGGCGGTGCTCCAGGCGGAGCGGGACAGCTATAGGGAAAAATACGAAGATATATTGGTGGAAAATATCCGCCTGCAGGAAAAGCTGACGGAAGTGAGGGAGCGTTTGCGCAAGCATGAGCCACTGGTGGAAAAGCCTGTGGCAGAAGAAGTTCCCACAGAGGAAGAAGCGCAGGTGGAGGAAGATAGCGACTGCTTTGCGGATTTGCCGTTAAAGGTTGCTGTTATCGGCGGCACTGAAGCCTGGCAGGCCAAGGTCGTGGCCCGCCATCCCGGCTTTAAGATAATTGGCAGCAATAAGAATTTTGACCGGGACAAACTGGCAGGGACGGATATCCTCGTGATTAATACCAACGCCGTTTCCCATGCCTGCACCCAGAAGGCCAAGAGTGAAGTGTCTAAGGGGGCGGAGGTGCTGAGTATTTCCACCAATAATCTGGACATTCTCGACCAAAAGATAAATGCGCTCCTGTTGTGAGGTGTTATAAATTATGCGTAGAATCCTGACTTTTTTGAAACTGTTTCGCTATGATTTGCTGGTGATGCTGGTGGCTCTGAAACATCGGGATACCCCGAAGAATGTGAAAGGGCTGTTAATCGCGGCGATTTTATACTTGGTCAGTCCGATTGATTTGATTCCCGATGCCATTCCTTTGGCAGGAGTCATTGATGATGCGGTGATTGTGCCGGCGGCGGTCATGGGACTTACGAATCTGCTGCCGTCGCATGTGCGCTATCAGGCAGAAGCGCAGGCGGGGAAAATGCTGCGCTATATGCCGGCCATTTTGTTTACGGCGACCCTGTTCGTCATCTGCTGGCTCGGGCTGGTTATCTATGGAATTTATCGATTGATTTTTTGAGGTGTAAGAAAAATTGCGTTTATATATTGCGGAAAAGCCCAGCATGGGGCGGGAGATCGCCAAATGCCTAAAGGGGCCTGTGCGCCGTGGTGACGGCTATCTGGAAACCGGGGAAGGGGTCGTGACCTGGCTCTTTGGTCATATCCTGCGCCAGGCGGAGCCTGACGAATACGACCCGAAGTATAAAAGATGGCGGGCTGAAGACCTGCCGATTATCCCGCAGCAGTGGAAGCTCTTTGTCGATAAATCCTGCGAAAAGCAGTTTGCCATCGTCAAGGGGCTCATTGAGCGCTGTGATGAAATCGTCCATGGCGGGGACCCTGACCGTGAGGGGCAGCTGCTGGTGGATGAGGTGCTCGACTATCTGGGCAATAAAAAGCCGGTCAAACGGATTCTCTTGAATGCCTTGGATGAGGCGAGTATCAAGAAAGCCAATGCCAACCTGCGGGAGAACAGTGAGTTCTTCAATCTCAAGCAGTCGGCACTGGCGCGGGCGCGGGCGGACTGGCTTATCGGCATGAATCTTTCGCGGGCTTATACGCTGGCGGCACGGCGGGCGGGCCATGATAAGTTGGTGCTGCCCGTTGGCCGGGTCAAGACGCCGACCCTGTCGCTTGTCGTGCGCCGGGAGCGAGAGATAGAGAACTTCAAGCCCGTCGATTACTATACGATTAAGGCCGAGTTTTCCCACGAGAATGGCCGCTTTGCCGCGCAGTGGAAGCCCAAGGATACCATGGCGGGGCTGGACAGCGAAAACCGCCTGATTGACAAGTCTATCGCCGAAGCAAAACTGGCAGAATTTCAGCAGGAGCCGCGCGAAGGTGTAATCTCGGCTTACCAAAAGACGAAAAAGCAGGAGCCGCAGCCCTTGCCGTTTTCCCTGTCCTCTTTGCAGGTGCTGGCGGGCAAGATGTTTGGCTATGCCCCGCAGGTGGTGCTCGATACGGCGCAGAAGCTTTACGAAAAAAAGCTCACCACCTATCCGCGTTCTGACTGTGAATATCTGCCCACCAATCAGTTTGGCGATGCCACGAAAATCATCACCAATCTGGCGCAGGCCGGAGATGAACGGCTGGCAGGCTGGACAAATGGCGTTGATACGAAATGCAAAAGCCGAGCCTGGAATGACAAGAAGATTTCGGCGCACCATGCTATCATTCCGACTATGGTCAAGGCCAATATGCAGACCATGACCACCGAGGAGCGCAATCTTTACTTTTTGATTGCCCGCGGCTATATGGCGCAGTTCTATCCGGTACACCTCTATGACCAGACCAAGGTCGAGGTTACCTATAAGGATGAACTGTTCACGGCCAGCGGGCGTACAGAGCGGGATTTGGGCTGGAAAATTATGTATCAGGCGGCAAAGAAAAAATCTGCCGACGAGGATAACGACAGCGACAATGAATCGGACGAGAGTGACGGAACCCTGCCTGTGATGAAGAAAAAGGATAATGTCACCTATGAAAAGGGCGATATTACCCAGCGCGCCACCAAACCGCCGGTACGCTTTACGGAATCCACGCTGCTCGCGGGCATGAAGGAAATCCACAAGTACGTGAAGAATCCCGAAGCCAAAAAGCAGTTAAAGGACGTCTACGGTATCGGCACCGAAGCTACGCGTGCGACCATTATCGAGGATTTGGTCAAGCGTAAATTCATGCAGAAACAGGGCAAGAAGAAGTATCTCGTGCCCACGCCTGCGGCCTATCTTCTGGTCGATGCCCTGCCTGATGAAATGACCTATCCTGACTCCACGGCGATTTGGGAGGATAAGCTCCATTCCATGTCCGAAGGGGACGGCACGTTGGAAGAATTTTTGCAGGGGCAGATTGAATTCACGAAAAAACTCTGCGGCAAGGCAGGCAATGCGCAGATGGAAGTCACGGGCGAAAATGTCTGTCCGCGCTGCCATAGCGGCGTACTGACCCAGCGCAAGGGGAAGAACGGCCTGTTCTGGGGCTGTTCCAACTATCCTAAATGCCGTATGACCTGCAACGATAAGGACGGCAAGCCGGATTTTGAAGATGCCAAGGCAAGAATGGCACGCAGTTTCCGCAATACTGCCCCTGCGGCAATATCGGCCAGTCAGCTGGCGCGGCAAAGCGGCGGAGCGGTGCGCACTCGTACTGCGCCCACGCCGCGACCGGCTCCCACAATGGCTTATGCCCAGACCGGCGCCGGCCCCAGTGCGCAGGATATGGCGGATTTGAATTCCCTGTTTGCTGCGGCCGATTACGAAGCACAGATGGCGGCCGATATGGCAAGCTATGAGGCCAGCCGTCCGGCATCACGCCAGTGGCAGAACTGGGGCGATAAGCCAAAGTATTCGGCAAGTCCCATGGAAAAAGCCGCCAAGGAAAGCAAGGCGGCGGATGATAAATATTTGTGTCCGAAATGCCGGGAAGGGCATTTGCGGCTGATTCGCGGGAAAAACGGGGCATTCTGGGGATGCACGAATTATCCGCGGTGTACGGCGACCTTCGATGATAATAAGGGCATGCCGTTATTGGATTCGTAGAACATCGATATACTAAGACGCGCGGTGTTCGGTAATATCTTTCCTTCGCTTAGACAGGTTTGTCAAGCTAAGGAAAGACATCACCGGACACCGCGCTTATTTGCATTACAAAATTTTTTTTCACATCGCTACACACTTTTGGCGTTCGGGGATATAAAGAACAGAAAGCAAGATAACAACACACAAAGATGTGAGGGGAAAATAAAATGGATAAGAAATTCATGAATAAGCTGGACGTTATGGAACTGGACATGGTAGCTGGAGGTAGTGCATTCTTTACAAGCAAGGAATGTGATAAAGGGATGAAGAAATTTATGGATAAATTGGAAAACAAAGTCAAAAATGGAGTTAAGGAAATAAAGGAGTTCTTCGATTTCTTTAAACCAAAGTGGACACAACCGGGTAAGCCCAAAAACAACATTCTCGCTTGATTACAGAATAGACAGAGAGCATATCGCATCCGATGTGCTCTTTTTATTTTGCCTGCTGAAGGCAGGGCGCATTGCTGGGCGGGGAACACTCCAATAAAAAACCGACCCGTCATTTGACGAGTCAGCTATGTATCCTGCGAATGAAATCAGAAGAAAATCGCACATTCAAACAGGCGGTTCCAAGGATGTGTAATATGGAATTTCTCCAGGGAAAGTCCTGCGGGGATTTTGATATTATTCTGGGCAAATGCTTTGAGCAGCTCTGTGCCTTTGGCGGCGGCAAAGCTGCGGGCACCGTTGAGGTCGCCGGTCTGCTGATTGTAGCCGGGCTGGCTCCAAACGGCACTAGCAAGGCTCTGGCGCACGTTGGCCTGATAGCCCCAATCTTCTAAGTAGCGGGTCAGCATCAGTTCTTCCTGCGACTGTCTGTCCATCCATTTGGCAAGCATCCCTGTGCCGAGCAGGAAGCCCGTGGTGTTGGTCGCGGTGTTCCAGCCACCGTAGGCCAGCAGTTTGAACTGCAAATCGGCTTTGTGCAACTCGTTCATCAGGGCATTATCCGCACCGTTGCCATAGGCGATATCGGCTACAGCTGTGGGATAGCCTTTGCTGACAAAATCCTTGACCATATTTACAAAAGGCTTGGTGCCTTTGCGGGGCTTAGTCGTGTTGGCGGGGGAGTTGGCCTCGCCGGTTTTGCCGTCCGGATTGGTGTTGATGGCCATGATAAGTTCAGCGCGTTCCGGTGCAGGAACCTGCAGGCCGCCGGCGGCGATAATGGTATTATCCATATCCATGCCGATTTTTTCGTTGCAATAAGCAGGGATGGTGTCGCGGCCTTTGCCGATATTGTAGGCGGTGTAGACAAAGGGAATATCGCGCTTGTCGTCAAGAATGGCCCGGCAGAGCATGACCATGGCGAGCTCATCGGCGCCGGAGGTTACCTGAAATTTCGTCTTGCCGATATTCTGGCCATATTCCTGCAGGTGGCGGATTTCGTAATGGGTCTGGGAGTATAAAGCGCCGTCATCACCGCCGAGCAGCAGGAAGGACAGGTTGTTCTGTCTGGTGAGGTCCATCAG
Organism: Selenomonas sp. FC4001; assembly: GCF_000701565.1. NCBI lineage: Bacteria > Bacillati > Bacillota > Negativicutes > Selenomonadales > Selenomonadaceae > Selenomonas > Selenomonas sp. FC4001. Next base: position 135,486 of record NZ_JNJF01000009.1, read on the forward strand.
CGCTTTGTTCGCATTGTAGTTGAGGTTGTGACGGTGCGTCCAGTCCTCCATGACAGCCGGAGCGATTTCCTGTTCCAGCTTCTGCATGGCGCGCTGTTCTTTTTTGGAGGCCAGCCCCATTTCGGTTTTATCGCGGAGCGCACTGTAGTCGCGGATTTTTACCGCGTTCTGCTGATAAATTGCCGGTTCCATGCCCGCGCCGGAATGGGTCGCGGTTAAGAGGGTGCGCAAAATGGTGCCAAAGCCGTAGACGGGCAGGCGGGGAAAATCCTGATGGAGTTTTTGGAAGCGGTTTACCCGTTCGGTGATTTGTTCCTGTGTCAGTTCATGGTTGCGGGAGCTGACGAGACTACCGTAAATCATGGCATCGGTGGAAACAACCGCGGCTGTTGCACCGCGTGCATTATCCTGCAGCCAATGCCAAAGGCCGTCCGGGTCGCCGTGCTGCTCACGACTGCCGAGCAAGGTTTCGGGCGGCACGACGATGTTATAACCGGCCTTCTCCGCAACTTCCCGCGTTTCCTTGTCCGTGATGGGACGGTTGTCAAGAGGGATAAAGATTATTTTCTTGCCCTGAACTGCAGGAGTGGCTGCTGCGGTGCTGAAATTGGTGGGCAGCAGGGTCAGGCAGAGGGCGATGGCAAATAACGTGATTATTTTTTTCAAGATAGTGAACCTCCTTTGTTGCATAGATAAAATTACCCTTATCTTTATTCGTTGTTAAAGGTAATTATTCCTGCTTTTGAGGCGTTGGTGCTGGGGGAGGGGGCATATTTTGCGGGTTCCACTAAATGTCTGGCATGGGAAAGTCGTGGCTTATAGGTGCTTGCGCCGGTTACCACGGCGCACTGACATCTTAGCTTGTTGGCCTTTCGTGGAGCCAGCCAGCGGAGCAGTCGTTCCACCCGCAAAACATGCCCCCTCCCCCAATCCACTGCCCGTTTTTTCCTGCGCGAAGTTTTATGCGCAGGACTGTCTTTTATGGTATAATGCTTTCATAATCTAAGGAATATGTTTGAAGCGTTTTATTGTGGGAAAGCACATTCCCCACAATAGCAATCGATGAAAAAGTAAGCGAATAGCAACGGCCGCAAAAGCGGCAGGAGCGGGGACACGATTGGGGAGCGGAACGACTGCTCCGCTGGCTGGCAAGTCAAAAAAACTGGACAATGCGATGTAAATGCGCCGTGGTGACCGGCGCGAGTAACTAGATTCACGCACTAATCATGCCAGACATTTAGTGCAGCTCCCCAATCGTGCCCCCGCTCCCAGCACTTATTAGCAACTATTACGAACAAGAGAAAGGTAATCAAAAAATGAGCAATTTTATAGACCTCGGCATCAGCGAAGCGTTAGCCGCTGTTTTAACGAAACAGAATATTGAATCCCCTATGAAGGTGCAGGAGGCTGTTATTCCAAAAGTTTTGGGCGGCGGCAATTTGGTGGCTCAGGCCCCCACGGGCACAGGCAAAACGCTGGCCTATCTGCTGCCGGTTTTGCAGAAAATCGACACGGATTCCCGCGATGTGCAGGCGGTGATTTTAGCGCCGACTTATGAGCTGGCCATGCAGATTACAAATGTGGCGCGTGACCTCGCGCAGGGCGCAGGTCTGGGGCTCAAGGTGCAGGGGCTTATCGGCGGGGCCAATATTGCCCGCCAAATGGATAAGCTGAAAGATAAACCACAGCTGATTGTGGGTTCTGCCGGCCGCATTATCGAACTGGCGCAGAAGAATAAACTCAAACTGCATAAGGTCAAAATGCTGGTACTCGACGAGTTCGACCGCCTCTTTGACGACCAGAATATGGAAAACACCGCGGATGTCGTGCGCCTGCTGCCGGAAGACCGTCAGGTGGTGATGGTTTCGGCAACGGCACCGAAAAAGGCCTTGGAGCGGGCAGATTTCCTGCAGCATCCGGAAGTCATCAAGGTGGAGGCAGACCCTGCAGTACAGGCTCTGCGCGAAGACCTCTACCGCATGACGCCGTTCCGCAACAAGGTGGAAACGGTGCGTCATTTGGCCCGCCGTCTGGCAGTCAAGCGCGGGCTGGTCTTTATCAACAAAGTCTTTGATGCCGAGCGCATTTTGGCGCAGCTGCGCTACGAAGGTTTTATGGTGGGCACGCTCTTGGGACATAATAACAAGCAGGCCCGCCAGAAGGCCATTGCCGATTTTAAGGCAGGGCGCATTAAGCTCCTGCTCTCCACGGATTTAGCGGCTCGCGGCCTCGATATTCCGGATGTAGACTATGTATTCAACCTCGACCTGCCGGAAAGCAGTGAAGTTTATCAGCACCGTGCAGGCCGTACGGCCCGTGCCGGAGCCAAGGGCACGGTTATCACGCTGGCGGACAACAAGGAAGCCTACAAGCTAGAGCAGCTCGAAAAGAAGCTGGGCATAGCGTTCAAGCCGTTGAAGGGCGGCGATAAGCCTGCACCGGCCAAGAAAAAAGCGGCTGTGAAGAAGAACAATAACAACACGTTGCCGAAAAAAACTTTCTCTAAAAATAAGAAACATACAAATCGGCAGGGAAAACGGAAGGCAACGGCGAAGTAAACCAAATACATAACCATAGGTGAGCGAAAACATTTGGAGGGAATAACTTTTGGACATTGTACCGATACTATTGCAGTTAGTACTGGTCGCGTTTTTAATCTTTATGAATGGCTTTTTTGTGGCGGCAGAGTTTGCCTGCGTGAAAATCCGTTCGTCACGGCTGGAAACCTTGATTGCGGAGGGCAGCCGCCGGGCGGTGTACGCCAAAAGGCTCACCGACCATCTGGATGCGTCACTTTCTGTAACCCAGCTGGGCATTACGCTGGCCTCATTGGGCTTAGGCTGGGTCGGTGAACCGGCCGTAGCGCAGCTTATCCTGCCATTTACGCAGATGGCGGGGCTGGATGATATGGTGGGACATACCCTGTCTTTAGTGGTGGCATTTTCCATCATCACAGCGGGGCATATTGTGCTGGGTGAACTTACGCCGAAGACTATGGCCATTCAGAACGTGGAAAAAATCATGCTGTCGGTCGCTCTGCCCATGCTGATTTTTCATCGCATTATGTATCCCTTTGTCTGGCTGCTCAATCATGTGGCCAACTGGGTGACGGCGCGTATGGGCTTTAAGGCTGCCAGCGAAAGTGAATCAGCCCATACGGAAGAAGAAATCCGCTTGCTTATGGAGGAAAGCCACAGGCAGGGCTTGATTGATGATACCGAAGCAGATTTTGTAGACAATGTCTTTGACTTCACGGAGCTCAACGTGCGGGAAATCATGACGCCGCGTACGGATATGGTGGTTATTTATCTGGAGGACAGCTGGCAGGCGAATATGGATGTAATTCTCTCCGAGCAGATGACCCGTTATCCCATTTGCAAGGAGGACAAAGACCATATCATCGGTTTCCTGCATGTGAAGGATTTGATGAAGGCCATGGCCAGCGGGCGGCGGCCGAATTTCCGCAAACTGGCGCGCAAGGCGCTGGTGGTGCCCGAGAGCATGGATGTCAATGTTCTCTTAAAGACCATGCAGGGCAGCCACAGTCAGATGGCTATTGTCGTGGACGAGTATGGTGGGACGGCAGGCATGGTGACCATTGAGGACATCATGGAGGAAATCGTCGGCGACATTCAGGACGAGTTTGACGAGGAACGTCCCACGGCGGAAGCCAGAGGCAACAATGTATATTCGGTGGATGCCAAGATGCTCTTGGAAGAACTCGAAGATATTTTGGAAATCACCATTGAAGATGAAGATGTGGACAGCGTAGGGGGCTGGCTTTATGACCAGATTGGCAGTGAGCCAAAGGTCGGTCAGATGGCAGCAGCTCAGGGAAATTTTTTCTACGTGGAAGAAGTGGACGGAGCGCGGATTACCCGCGTTTTAATAAAATTAGCTCATGAACTCACTGAGGAACATGAGGAAATTGTTTAATTTTATGTCTGGGAAAGAGGAGTGGGTGTGATGAAACTATTTCGGACACTGCTAGGGCTGATGTTGGTTGCTGTGACCATGTTGTGCTTTACGGGGTGCGGCGGCGGAAGTGCATCGGGCACGGTGTTTTACCTGAACCATAAGGATGGGGACGGTTTTACCGACATGATTAAGAAGTCCTTTGAGGACAAGGCGAAAGCTGCCGGCATTCCGATGGAATTTCGGGATGCCAAGGGCGACGTGAACATGCAGATTGACCAGATGAAGGAGGCCATTGCGGCAAAGCCCAGTGCTATTGTGCTGCTGGCTGTTGATGGCACGGCGATGGTGCCCATGGTGGAGAAGGCCAACGAGGCCGGTATTCCCATCATCATCACCAACCGCGGCCTGAACGGCGGCAAATTCCTTTCCTGCATGCCCGATGAGAAGCAGGCGGGGATTATGCAGGGCGAATACATGGCCAAGAACCTGCCGCCCAATGCCAAGGTGGTTTATCTCGAAGGCGAAAAAGGTTTTGCGGGCAGCGTTCTGCGCTGGCAGGGATTCAAAGAAGCCTGCTTGGACAAGCGTCCGGATGTGCAGCTTCTGGCCAGCATCTCCGCCAACTGGAGTACCGCGGATGCTCTCAAAAACGTAGCGCTTTGGACGAAGCTGTTCCCCCAGATTGACGGGGTTATTGCGGCCAACGATGGCATGGCCATCGGTGCGGTGCAGGCGCTTAAAGATGCGGGCCGCTTAAATGGCTGTCTGGTATCCGGTGTTGACGCCGTGGATGATGCCCTGAAGCTTATCGCTGCCGGGGAAATGAGCCAATCGGTCAAGCAGGATGCCGAAGCTTTGGCGGCTGGGGCCTTTCAGCTGACCGAATCCTGTCTGAAGGGGAATGTTCCCACGGAGAACATCACGGTGAACTTTACCCCCGTTACCAAGGAAAATGTAGCGCAGTTCCGCAAATAAGGGGAGGGGGATACCGTCATGGAAAACCTGAGTGTGAGAACCAAGATATTGCTGCTGTCGGCGATTATGCTGATTATCACCTGCGTGGTGGCGGCAGTGGGGATTTATTCCAATCACAAGTCCAAACAGTCCTTGGACGATATGTATAACTACAACCTCATGACCACCCAGTACCTCAATGATGCCAACAACCATCTGCGGGGCATTGATGTGGATGTGGCCTATCTGTTGCAGCAGGATTTCTCTCTGGACAGCCGCAAGGTTGTGCTGGCGGATATCAGCGGACGATTGTCTGCCATCAAGGACAATATCGCCAAGGTCAAGGAAATCGACAAAAGCAGCCGGGCGCAGGAAATCATTGCCAGCCTGGAAAAAAATATCGTGACGGCCGAATCCAAGGTCAAGGCCTGTGAATCGCTGGGCACCACCCAGGCGGACAAGATAAAACTCTTTGAGAACCTCTCCACCACGGACGTTATCGCTACGGATATGGCAGTGCTGACTCCGGATAATGTATTGCAGGGCAAGGTGCTCTTTGAGGAAAACAATGCCAATTACGATTTGACCATTAAGATTTTCGTGGGCATTATTCTGGCAGGCCTGCTGGTGGGGATTGCCATTGCGTTCCTGATTGCCCAGAATATCGCATCTCCGCTGGCTGCCTCCATTGGCGCGCTCAATGCTGTGGCTGACGGTGACCTCACGCAGGAAATTCCTGCCGAACTTGCCCATCGGCAGGATGAAGTGGGCATGATGGTGCAGGCCCTTGACAAAATGCAGAAATCCCTGCGTTCCGTGCTGAAAAATGTCCATGACGAGGCGGAAAACAGCGCCAACATGGTGACGGATGTTCAGGCTTTGGTCGGCAACCTCAATGAAAGCACGCAGGATATGTCGGCTGTAACCGAGGAAATGGCCGCTGGCATGGAAGAAACCGCTGCCTCCACCGTGAGCATGCAGAATCTTTCCGACCATCTGCGGGAAAAAATCCATGCTACGGCTAAGGACGCTGCTGACAGTGAGGGCTATACCGTGGAAATTGCCCAGCGGGCAGGCTCGCTCAAGGCCACCATGGAAAAATCCAGCAAAGAAGCCGAACAGATGTATGAGGGCACGAAGAAATCCCTCGAAGAAGCCATTGAGTCCGTTAAGGTTGTCGATAACATCAATAACCTCACGCAGGACATTACGGAAATCGCCGAGCAGACCAATCTGCTGGCCCTCAATGCCGCCATCGAAGCAGCCAGAGCCGGCGATGCAGGCCGTGGCTTTGCTGTAGTTGCTGACGAGGTCAGAAAGCTGGCTGAACAGTCCCATGACACTGCCGAAAAGATTAAGGGACTCACCAGCAAGGTGACCGGTTCGGTGCAGAACCTCTCCGATGGTGCCTTTGACCTCTTGAAGTTCATGGACGAAAAGGTGGGCAAGGATTACGAGCTCATCAACGAAACGGCTATTCGCTATCAGGAAGATGCCGATTACGTCAATGAATTTGCCAAGAAGAGCAACACGGCATCGCAGGACCTCATCCGCGCCGTGGAAACCATGAACCAGTCCATGGAAGAAATCGCCAAGGCCACCCATGAAGGGGCTGTGGGCAATACCACCGTGGCTGAAAAAGTCACTGACGTGGCCCAGAAGGCTAACGACATTCTCGAAATGATGAACGCCTCCATGGAAGGCGCCGAAAACCTCAAGAAACAAGTAGCGAAGTTTAAGGTATAGCAGGAATTTTAATACCGGCTGACGAATAAGTTAGCCGGTATTTTTTTATAGAATAAATACTTATGGTGTTCTTGTATTGTAATATTGTATACAAATAGTGTATAATAACCCTATGACTTTAACTTGGAATGTAAACTTAGAGACTGTGAGGTTGTGTTTTGTCATGGCTCCGCAGACGGTGGGGAGGGCTTGATTTGATGATGAATGGAGCTCAGGCGGTATTGGAGAGCCTGAAAAAGGAAGGCGTGGATGTGGTGTTCGGCTATCCTGGGGGAGCGGTGCTGACACTGTATGACGCGGTTTACAAGATGAAATTTCCGCATGTTTTGACCCGGCATGAGCAGGGGGCTATTCATGCGGCGGATGGTTACGCGCGGGCTACCGGGAAAGTCGGGGTGGTCTTTGCCACTTCCGGGCCGGGGGCAACGAACCTCATTACAGGTATCGCCACGGCCTGCACGGATTCGGTGCCGCTTGTCTGCATCACGGGGCAGGTGGCCAATCCCTATATCGGCAAGGATTCTTTCCAGGAGGCCGATATTTTCGGCATTACGACGCCGATTACCAAGCATAACTATCTGGTCAAGGATGTCAAGGAACTGCCGCACGTTCTGAAAGAGGCGTTCTTTATCGCCCGCACGGGACGCAAGGGGCCGGTGGTCATTGATGTGGCCAAGGATGTTTTTGATGCCAAAATCGACTATGAATATCCGGAAACGGTAAAACTGCGTGGCTATTCTGGTGTCTATGATGGCCATGAAGAGGAAATTGCGGCCGCGGTGGAAGCGGTGCGCAAGGCGGAACGGCCGCTGATTTTTGCGGGCGGTGGTATCATCAGTTCCGATACCGCCGCCGAGGTGCAGAAGCTGGCGCAGAAATTGGGTGTGCCGGTGACCTCAACGCTTTTGGGGCTTGGCTCCGTGTCTGCTGATACCGAGGGCTTTTTGGGCTTTGCGGGGATGCATGGCAGCTATGCTGCTAATATGGCCATTCAGAAATGCGACCTGCTGCTGTGTATCGGCATGCGCTTCAGCGACCGCGTGACCGGCAGAGTGGACGGCTTTGCACCCAAGGCAAAAATCGTTCACTTTGAACTCGACCGGGCGGAAATCAATAAGAATGTCACGGCGGATTTGCAGGTGCTTGGTGATTTGCGCTGGACTTTGCCCCGCTTCAATGAACAGCTGGCGGCTGTCGGCGAACCGTTTGCCGAGAAGTTTAAGGGCTGGAAGGATGAAGTGGTGCAAATGCACAAAGAACATCCCTTCAGCTATGTGGAACAGGGGGACGTCATTAAACCGGGGGCACTCATTCGGAAAGTCAGCGAGCTTTCCGATAAGGATACCATTGCGGTTACGGATGTGGGCCAGCATCAGATGTGGGCGGCACAGTTCTTTGATGTATTTAAGCCTCGTCATTTCCTGACCTCTGGCGGTCAGGGCACGATGGGGTACGGTTTGCCTGCGGCTATGGGTGCTAAGATAGGTGCACCCAAGAGCAAAGTCGTACTCTTTACCGGTGACGGCAGTATTATGATGAACTGTCAGGAATTTGCCACCATTGCGGACAACAATATCGATGTGAAGGTGGTCATTGTCCATAACTGCATCTTGGGCATGGTGGGGCAGTGGCAGCGCCTGTTCTACAATCATCATTATTCCCAGTCCGAACTCAAGGGCAAGACGGATTTTGTGAAATTGGCAGAGGCCATGGGGCTAAAAGGCTACCGGCTGACCAAGAAGGAAGAACTCGACACGGTATTGCCGCAGATTATGGCCGAAGAAGGGCCTGCTCTTATCGATGTGCTGATTCCCGAGGAGGAAGATGTCCTGCCGATGGTTCCGGGCGGCAAGCGGCTTGACCAGATGGTGCTGGGAGGTAGCAAATGATGAAGAAATATTTACTCGCGGTTCTTGTAGACAATAAACCTGGTGTTCTGACCCATGTATCGGGGCTTATCAGCCGCCGGGCCTTCAATATCGAAAGTATTTCCGCTGGCTACACCGAGGAGCCGGATGTGACCCGCATCAATATCGTGGTGTCGGTGGAGTCGAAAAATGAACTCGACCAGGTGGTTACACAGCTGGGCAAACTCATTGACGTTATCAAAATCGTCAACCTCAGCGAGGTCGAATCCATTGAGCGCGAGCTCGTGATGATTAAAGTCCGGGCGGACAAGAGCAACCGTGCTGAGCTTATCGATATCGTCAATATCTTCCGCGCCAGCATCGTGGATGTGAGTCAGGAAAATGTCGTCATCGAACTCACGGGTCAGCAGAGCAAGATTGACGGCATTATCGAGGTGCTGTCGGAGTACGAGATTATCGAAATTGCCCGCACGGGCGCCATCGCTCTTTCCCGTGGGCCGGTGCCGGTTAAGCGGATGTAAAAATAAATAGCGGATGTTAAGGCTGAAAAAGTCAAACTGCAAGCAGGCAGTGGGCTTTTTCAGCCTTTTTTTGAAATTTTTTTTTAGGGGAGTTGCTGTGGCAACCTCAAATTATTCTGAATAATGATATAATGGGGCCAAAGTTGAGAGGAGGGGAGCGGCAGTGGATTGGAAAGCATTTTTTACCAAACATACCCTGGGCTGTCTGGCGGGCGGATTCGCGATTGGCTTGGTGGTTTGTGCCATCGGAGCGGGCATGATGTCTTTTTCCGGGTCGGTGGCCTTTTGTGGTTCCTGCCATGCGATGAAGGGCGAAGCAGCGTCCTTTGCCAAGTCAACGCATAGCAAACAGGATTGTGTGGAATGTCATCTTCCCCATGACAATATGGCCATCTACATGATTGAGAAGGGCCGTACGGGCATGGTGGATACCTATCATGCGGTGCTTAGAGATTATCCGGCGCGGATTGATTTGTCTGCGGGCGGGGAAAAGACCGTGAATGGCAACTGCCTGCGCTGCCATGAAAAGACCATGAGTGGCGTGCATATGGCCGTAGGTGTGGACAAGGATACCGGCGCGGACTGTCTGAAATGTCACAGCCGCATAGCTCATGGAAGCAACCATCTCGAAGGGGGGATAAAAGTTGAGTAAGCTGCAAAAAATTCTAGCAGGGATTGTGGCCGTCTGTGCGCTGTTCTTCGGCTTCGTGGTGGTGCGTCTGGGTGCAGCGCCTAATGATGACAGCGTCAAGCTGGCCAAGATATCCCATGAAAATTATGCCCATTTGGGCAAGGAAGCCTATAAAGAGGCTTATCCGTTGGAATATAATTCCTATATGAAAAACAATCAGGGCGGGGAAAGCCCCACCGGTTACGGCGGCAGCGACCCGGGAAAATCCTATATCGAAATGCAGCCGGAAATCAAGGAGAATTTCAAAGGCTATAAGTTCTCGGTACAGTACGATGTGGCCCGTGGACACACATGGGCAGGCGTTGACCAGATAAATTCTCAGCGCATCCCGCCGCAGAAGGGCAACTGCATTGTCTGCAAGGGTTCCTGGATGTACGACAAATGGTATAAGGAAAGCGGTTGGGATTTTGCCAGCCTGCCGTTTGCTGAGGCAACGCCGCCTTATACCAACAAGGATACCGTGGAAGGCACAGACCTGTATATGGGCTGTTCTACCTGTCATGACCCGGATACCATGGAACTGCGCGTTTACCAGCAGGGATTTGTTGAATCCATGGCGCTGAAGGGCATCGATATCAGCAAGGCTTCCCATAATGAAATGCGGGGCTATGTCTGCGGCCAGTGCCATAACGAATATTACTTTATGGCAGAGGATGGCCGGGTGCGTCATCCGTTCATTGCCGGTTGGGAACCGGAAGAACAGTTCAAGTTCTATCAGACGCAGAGTGAACAGTTGGGCGCCTTCAAACAGGATTGGCTCCATCCCGATTCCAAGACGCCGATGCTCAAGGCGCAGCATCCGGATTTTGAAATCTGGACGACCAGTGTTCATGCCGATGCCGGTGTGACCTGTGTGGACTGCCATATGCCCTATATGCGGGAAAACGGTCAGAAATACACCTCCCATTGGATGACCAGCCCGCTTAAGACAATCGAAGCATCCTGCCTCAAGTGCCATGATGAGAGCAAGGAAACACTGATTGCCCGGGTGAAGACCATCCATGACAATAATTTCAAACTGCAGCGCATTGCCGGACAGACGGTAGCCAAAGCGCATCTGGCCGTAAAGGCCGCCATGGATGCCGGTGCTACCGATGAACAACTGGCACCTGTACGGCTGAAACTGCGTGAAGCACAGTGGTATTGGGACTGGGTAGCCGCCGAAAACGGCAACGGCTTCCATAATCCGGACAAGTGCATGCGCATCAGCGGTGAAGCCATTGATTTGGCACATCAGGTAATTCAGGATGCCAATGCTTTGGTAAAAGGCAGCTTGTAAAAACATAATGCTGACGAATGAACAGAACCGCCTCGTTAAGGGGCGGTTTTGTTATGAAAATATCCTTACAAAACAGCGATTCATTTCTTGTAGGATACTCCAATGCAGGAGTTTATTACGCCTGATAGAATAATTACTATATACAGTTGCCAAAGCAACATGATGATCGCGTTATTATTGCTATAATGAAGAAAAAATGTGTACTTAGGAGTGAAGGCGATGCAGGTTTATCATCTTGATTTGCATGAGCTGCCGCTGTTTCAGGGGGTGCCGGCAGCAGAGGTGGAGCAATTCATTGCGGCTACTGGTGCTAAGATAAAGCGGGTCAGCCGGGGCGCACGGATTTTGGAGGCTTATGAGGAAAACCACAATATCGGTGTCATTGTGGAAGGTGAGGCTCAGGTATTGGCAGAAGACCGTTTCGGCAATGAAAATGTCAGCCATAATCTGGAGCGGGGGGCGATGCTCGGCAGCACTTCGGCCATTATGCCGCAGATTCCGTACGATATGGCCATTGAAGCATTGACAGATGTGCTGGTGCTTTGGATTCCTTATCAGTCTTTGCTGACAGCAGGGCCGAAGCTGGGGCGCACGCATGGTCTGGTCATGAAGAACCTTTTGGAAGCCTTTTGCCGCAAAAACGTGCTGATGATGCAGAAAATCAAGATTCTCTCGCAAAAGACACTGCGGGAACGGCTGATTCTCTATCTGCTCTATAAAGAGCAGCGTCAGGGCAAAGCCCGTGTGCATGTGCCGGGACGGGTGCAGCTGGCCAAGGAGCTGGAATGCAACCGCAGTGCGCTGACCCGTGAAATCAGCAGCATGCAGACGGAAGGGCTCCTGCACACAGGTGAGGATTGGATGGAATTGGATGCCGTAAAGATTGCGGCGATGGACTAAGTTATGATGACAATAGAATTTAGCGAGGTCAGTCAGTCCTTTCATGGACGGCAGATATTTGGCCCGTTGAGCGCTAAACTGCATAGCGGCCGGATTACAGCCGTTACCGGCTGCAATGGCAGCGGCAAATCCACCTTTTTGAAACTCGCTGGGCATCTGTTGTTGCCGACCAAGGGAACGGTTACGGTATGTGCTGATGATGGCGTATTGAAACAGGCGGCGCTGCGTGAGCATCTGGCTATGGTAACGCCGGAATTGCGTTTTTATGACCGCCTGACCGCGCGGGAAAATATGGATTTTTTTCTGGGGCTGCGGGGGATTTCGCTTGCGGATGCGGCTTATCGGCAGCTTTTGGAGCGGGTTGAACTATCCTTTAAGGCTGCGAATACGGCCTATACGGGGGAGTTTTCCACGGGGATGCGGCAGCGGCTGAAAATGGCGGTGCTGCTGGCCGTGCAGGCTGATATTTGGCTGCTCGATGAACCGGGGGCTAATCTTGATGAAGCCGGTCGGGCGATGGTGGCCCGCGAGGTGCGGGCGGCCGCCCAGCAAAATATACTGGTAGCACTCGCTACGAATGACCCCGGAGAGGAGGCGCTGGCAGATGAAATCATCGCTTTGGCCGGGGATTAAACTGGTCTTTGTCAAGGAATTTACCTTAGGCCTGCGCTTTAAGGCCGCCTGGTGGGCGATGCTGATGTTTGCGCTGACCACGCTGGCCTGCGTTAGCATGGCGCTGCAGGGCGCGCCGTTAGAGCCGAACCTGGCGGCGGCGCTTCTCTGGATTATTTTGTTTTTTGCTTCCATGGCCGGAGCAGACCGAAGCTTTGCCGATGAGGATATGGCGGGGACGTTGCCCACGCTGAAACTGTATGGGGCGGCACAGATGGTGCTATGGGGCAAGCTGCTCTATACGGGCTTTCTCTTGTTGTGCCTGACGGTTTTTATTGCGCCCTTGTTTTTATTGCTGACGGGCGCTGAGGTGGTGCTGGGCGGCGTATTCTTGGGAACGCTGCTGCTAGGCACGCTCGGTATATCTGCGGCGGGCACACTTATTGCGGCACTTACCTGCGGGGCACAGGTCAAAAGCGGCCTGTTTTCCATCCTGATGCTGCCGGTCATCCTGCCGGTGTTTTTGCCGGCCATCTTTCTGACGGCCGGTGCGCTGGGCGGCGGTTCAGCACCTCTAAGTTATCTTGTCGGGATGGCGCTTTACGATGGCGTTTTGCTTATGGGGGCGTCGGTGCTCTTTGATTATCTTTGGTATGAGGATTAGTTTGGGGGAGTTTTTATGAGGGCGATACTCGGCCTGCTGACCCTGTTGGTTTTGGGGCTGGTGTTTTTTGTGGTGCCGCCGGCAGAAGGTTTGGGCTACTATGTGCGGCTGGCCTTTTTTCATATTCCCGTGGCCTGGGTCGCGGTATTGGCCTTTTTTATCAGCGCCTTTGAAGGCGGGCGTTTTTTGCAAAAAGGAGAAATGCTGGCTGATGCGAAAAGTGCCGCGGCGGCACAGCTGGGCTTTTTCTTTGTGATTTTGGCCACGGTGAGCGGCGCAGTTTTCTCCAAGCTTACCTGGGGCGCGTATTGGAACTGGGACCCGCGGCAGACGACGATTTTTGTCCTGCTGCTGATTTATGGGGCCTATCTTACCCTGCGGGGCGCGATGCCTGCAGGGCGCAAGCGGGCGAAGGCGGCGGCGGTCTATGCGCTGTTTTCCTTTTTGACGGTGCCGTTTTTGGTGTTCATCATTCCGCGGCTTTATTTTTCCCTGCATCCGTCGCCGGTCATTAATGGTTCCGGGCTGGCTATGGATACGGTGATGCTGGCTGTACTCATGGCGGCGCTGGTGGATGTGACGGGAATCTTTTACGGACTGTATAAGTGGCAGACGAAAAGGCTTTTGGCAGAGGGGGAAAAGGTATGAATCGCAAAATTGTATTGGCTGTATTGCTATTGGCCTTTGTGGGGTATGCCGGCTGGAGCTTTATGGATGCGGTCACGCCCTATGTGGGCATTGCCGAAGCACAAAAGAGCACGGGCAGCGTGCAGGTAAAGGGGCTGCTCGCGAAAAATGCGCCGGCTCCGCATATGGAGGGGGATTTGTTCGTCTTTACCCTGCAGGATGAGGAGACGGGCGAAACCATGCTGGTGCATTATCATGGGACGAAGCCTGACCAATTTGACGAAGCCCATCATATTGTAGCCATCGGCAAGTATCAGGACTCGGCGTTTGAGTCGCAAAAGCTGCTAATCAAATGTCCGTCCAAATACGAACAGCAGAAGCAAAAGTAAGGGGGCATGGAGATTGGTTGGTGTTATTTCGTTAGCGTTAACCCTGTTATTATCGCTCGGCGCAGTGCTCTGCTTTGCCGGGGGGAGTGAGGCAGGGCAAAGACGCGGGCGCATCCTGATGGGCTTATCTTCTGCCTTTGCGGCCGTGGCCAGCATTTATCTGCTTATCTTGATTCTGAGTAATCGGTTTGATATTGCCTATGTGGCCAATTATTCGGCGATAGAACTGCCTTTGGTGTATAAGATTTCCGCCTTTTGGGCAGGCCAGCAGGGCTCGTTTCTGCTTTGGCTGCTGATTCATGCGATGGCAGGTCTTTATCTGCTTAGGAAGCATGCTTTGCCTGCGGCTGGGCTGGCCGTGTATATGGCTTTGCAGGCACTCCTTACGGTGCTGGTCATGGCGAAAAGTCCCTTTGTGCCCAATCCGAATGTGGTGGAAAATGGCATTGGCCTCAATCCGCTTTTGCAGGACCCGTGGATGGCGGTTCATCCGCCCATCATCTTTGTCGGTTATGCCCTGCTGGCAGTGCCCTTTGTCTATGGGGCGACAGCTCTTATCACGGGGCAGCAGGCCAAAGAGTGGCTGCCAGCGGCGCGGCGTTGGGCCCTTATCGCCTGGAGCTTTTTGGGCGCAGGCATTTTTATCGGCGGCTATTGGGCTTATAAGGTTTTAGGCTGGGGCGGCTTCTGGGGCTGGGACCCCGTGGAAAATTCCTCGTTGGTGCCCTGGCTCGTGGCGGGCATCTATCTGCATGTGTTGAAGGCCGCGCAGATTCGTCCGGCTGTTATTACGATGGTGCATTTGGCCGGTATCTTTGCCTATGGGCTAGTCATTTATGGCACCTTCCTGACCCGCAGCGGCATATTAGGCGATTTTTCCGTGCACTCCTTTGCCGGAGACAGCATTGGCATGAGCATTGCGGTGGTCAATGCCATTGTGCTGCTGGCGGGGCTGTTGCTGCTTATGGCTAAGGCGGGCAGCCTGCCCAAGGGAGAATATTATCCTTCCTATGACAGCCGGGAGTTTCTCCTGCTCTTGGGCGCTTTACTGATGGTCTTTGTCAGCGCGATTGTCTTTTTGGGCATGTCCATGCCGCTTCTCACGCAATTGATGGGAAAGCCTGCGGCTGTGGATACGGATTTTTATGTGCGGACGACCATGCCTCTGGCGATTGCCATGCTTTTGGTCATCAGCTGTGCGCTTTTGCGCGGCTATGGTCAGGGAAAAGTTCTGGCCTCCAGCATGCCGCTGCTTATTTTGGGCCTGCTCGGTGCAGGGACGGCTTATCTTGCCGGCGTGCGGCAGGTCTTGCCTGGCCTGCTGGCCGCAGCTTCTCTGCTGGCGGTAGGTGCGGCTGTTCTTGCCTGGCGCAAGTCGGGTCTGCGGACAGGCGGAGCTGTGGCACATATTGGCTTGGGGCTTGCCTGTCTGGCTTTTGTGCTGGCCGGCTCGGGCAGTCAGTCGCATAGTCAGGAACTGCAGGTGGGCGAAAGTTACACGGTTTTTGGCCACGAAATCCGCTATCAGGGACAGGAATTTGCAGATGGCAATAAGGAAAAATATTATGTGTATCAGGTGGACGGGCAGGAAGTCCGCGCCCTGACCAAACTTCATGCCAATGGTGAAGATGCGGCCCGGGAACCGGCTATCGCCAAGGGGCTGGGCGGTGATGTTTACCTTGCGCCCACGCCGCCCAAGGACAAGGAACGCATGGAAATGATTCTGAAGCAGGGCCATATGGGCATGGATGATGTGCTGGCGTACCGCTTTGAAGAAGCGGCGATGGAACAGCAGGCCGATGGCACCATGCTGGTGACGGCCAAGGTCGGCGTGACGGACGGCAATACGATTGAAGAAGCAGAGCTGCAGCTGGTTGCGACCAAAGATGGCGGCACATCAAAGCCGGTTGAGGTCTTTAACGGCCAAAGGCGTTTGCGTTTGACGGGGATTACCCAAAGCGGCAGACAGATTCGTCTGGAGAGTATGCCTGCCCTTACGGCAGAACTCAGCCAGCCGGTGACGACGAGCATCAGTGTAAAGCCCTGTATTTGGCTCTTGTGGCTAGGAGCCGTGCTGGTCTGCGTGGGAACCATGTGGGCGGCAAAACAAAAATAGGACTTTTCATGAACCATTTCGTTTACGGAGTGGTTCATTTTTTCGGACATTTATCCTTTATTCTGGATTGTTTGTTATTTATGTTGCGGTTAAAATAAATATAAGCTAGTGAATAATAGACAGTGCGAATGGAGGAGAGGGCAATGAGTGTTGCCATTACGGCGGATAAGGTGGTTAAGCGGTATGGGGATTTGACGATTATCCCGCAGCTTTCCCAGAACATAAAAAACGGAGAGTTCTTCACGCTTTTGGGGCCGTCAGGCTGTGGCAAGACGACGCTCCTGCGCATGATTGCCGGGTTTAACAGCATTGAGGGCGGGCAGATTCGCTTCAATGACCAGGTGATTAACGACATTCCGGCGCACAAGCGCAATATCGGCATGGTGTTCCAGAGTTATGCGATTTTTCCTCATCTGACGGTGCGGGAAAATGTCGAATATGGTCTGAAACTCCGCAATATGCCGAAGGACGAGATGAAGGCCAAAGTCGATAAGATTCTCGATGTGGTGCAGATTACGGAGTATCAGGACAGGCTGCCAGAGAGACTGTCTGGCGGTCAGCAGCAGCGTGTGGCGCTGGCGCGTGCCATCGTCATTCATCCGAGTGTGCTCTTGATGGATGAACCGCTGTCGAACCTCGATGCCAAGCTGCGTGTGGAGATGCGCTCGGCTATCCGTGAGGTGCAGAAGCAGGTGGGTATCACGACCGTTTACGTTACCCACGACCAGGAAGAAGCGTTGGCCATCTCCGATAGAATTGCGGTTATGAAAAAGGGCGTGATTCAGCAGACGGCTTCGCCGCATACGATTTACACCCGTCCTTACAATGTGTTCGTGGCAACCTTTATCGGTCACTCCAATCTCTTCAAGGGCCGCATTGAGGAAAGTGGCGGCAGCAAGGCCGTGGTCTTTGCGGATGGTTTTGTCCTGCCCATGAATACCCTCAGCGAAGAGGGAAAAATCGGCGATGATGTAACCATCGCGGTACGGCCCGAAGAATTTTCCATCTGCGGCGAAGGCCAGGGCGTGAAATGCACCATCAAGACCAAGGTTTTCTTGGGCAAGTACATCACCTATGGGCTTGAGTTCCCCGAGGATATGCTGGTGCCTGACCAGCCCGCCATTGAATTCAGTCAGGATTTGGGACACGCAGAGCGCGTTTTGGAAATCGGTGACACGGTTTATCTCAAACCCAACGCCGCGAAAATCAACGTGTTCCGGGCAGACGGCTCCAAGAGCCTGATGGAAGGTGTGGTGGAAAATGAATAAGAAATTCCAATGGGACTTCTGGGCGTGGATAACCCT
This sequence comes from Selenomonas sp. FC4001, assembly GCF_000701565.1. NCBI lineage: Bacteria > Bacillati > Bacillota > Negativicutes > Selenomonadales > Selenomonadaceae > Selenomonas > Selenomonas sp. FC4001. Next base: position 153,075 of record NZ_JNJF01000009.1, read on the forward strand.
GCTCTCCATTGTGGTCTTTGGCTTATTCCTGATGTATCCGCTGTTCTCCCTGTTTGCCAGCGCCTTCCAGGATGCCATGACCGGGGAGTTCACGATGGAGAACTTCACCCACTTCTTTGACCGAAAATATTATTACCAGTCCATGATTAATAGCTTCAGCGTCACGACCTGCGTGACGGTGCTGGCCGTGATTATCGGTACGGCTCTGGCCTACTTTATGACGCTGTTCAAAGTCCGGGGTAAGAATATCGTGGAAATCTGCATCATCATTTCCCTGCTGTCCCCGCCGTTTATCGGCGCGTATTCGTGGATTCTGATTGGCGGCCGCAGCGGCATTTTGACGCAGTGGCTGGCAGGCATGGGGATTGACTTCCCGTCCATCTACGGCTTTGCGGGGATTTTGCTCGTATTGACCTTGAAGCTCTATCCCTTTATCTATCTCTATGTGGCCGGGGCCATGAAAAATATCGACTCGGCACTCATTGAGGCGGCGGAAAGTCTGGGCTGCAGCGGCATCAAGAAGGTGGTCACGATTATGCTGCCGCTGATTACGCCGACGATTCTCGCCGGTGCGCTGATGGTGTTTATGAATGCCATGGCGGACTTTGGTACGCCAATGCTGATTGGCGAAGGCTTTAACGTTATGCCGGTCATGATTTACTCGGAGTTCATCAACGAAGTCGGCGACCAGGCCAACTTCGCGGCGGCCATGGCGGCGATTATGGTGCTGATTACCTCGACCATCTTTATGTTGCAGAAATATGTGGTCAATAAAAAGTCCTTTACCATGAGTTCTCTGCGGCCGCTGCCGGTGGGGGAAATGACGGGCCTCAAGAATATCATCATGCATCTGTGCATTTATGTGCTCGTGGCGCTCTCGATGATTCCGCAGCTCGTGGTTATCTATACTTCGTTCCTCAAGACCAATGGTTCCATCTTTGTGGATGGTTATTCCTTAGACAGCTATCGCACGATTTTTGAATCCCTGGGCACGGCCATTACCAATACGTACCTCTACAGTACGGCGGCTATGGTCATGATTGTGTTCCTGGGCATGACGGTGGCGTATCTGACCACCCGCAAAAAGAGCTGGCTTACGGATGTCATTGATACCTTGACCATGTTCCCGTATATCATTCCGGGTTCTGTACTGGGTATTACCCTGCTCCTGGCCTTTAACGATGAGCCCATGCTTTTGTCTGGCACGGCGATTATCATCATCATTTCGCTGGTTATCCGCCGTTTGCCTTATACACTGCGTTCCAGCTCTGCGATTCTCTATCAGTTGAGTCCCAGTCTGGAGGAGGCTTCCATCAGCTTGGGGGCATCGCCTCTCAAGACCTTCTTTAAGGTCACGGCGGTGATGATGCTGCCCGGCGTCATGAGCGGGGCGATTATCTCCTGGATTACGGCCATCAATGAACTGAGTTCTTCGGTAATCCTGTTCACAGGTGCCACGAAAACCATGTCGGTAGCCATTTATACCGAGGTTATCCGTGCCAGCTACGGCACGGCGGCGGCCCTGTCTACGATTCTTACGTTAACGACCATCACGGCTATGGTTATCTTCTTCAAGGTATCCGGACGCCGCGATGTTACGTTATAAAACGCCTATGGCGTTATAGCGCTATAACTTTATTTTAAGGGAGGTTTCGTTATGAAGCTGAAAAAATGGATTGCCGGCCTGTTGGGCGCGGCGATGCTCACCACCTGTTTTGCCGGTTGTGGCGGCGGCGGGGAACAGAAGGATGCGGCAAAGAGTGCCGGCAATGATGAGAACAAGGTCGTCATCTACTGCCCGCATCCGCTGGCCTTTATCAACCCGCTGGTGGAAGAATTTGAGAAACAGAGCGGTGTCAAGGTTGAAGTCGTGGCCGCAGGTACGGGCGAGCTCCTGAAACGTGTGGAATCGGAAAAGAGCAATCCGCTGGCCGACATCTTCTGGGGCGGTTCCCTTTCGACCATGAAGCCGAAAGCAGCGCTCTTTGAGGAATATCGTTCCGCCAATGAAGACCATGTACAGAAGGCCTTCAAGAATGAAGAAGGTTCCATCACCCGCTTCACGGATATCCCCAGTGTTATCATGATTAACACGAACCTCATTGGGGATGTGAAGGTGGAAGGTTATGAAGACCTGCTGAATCCGGCGCTCAAAGGCCGTATCGCTTTTGCTGACCCGTCTAAATCTTCTTCTTCCTACGAACATCTGATTAATATGCTCTATGCCATGGGCAATGGCGACCCCGACAAAGGTTGGGATTATGTGACGAAGCTGGCCAAGAATCTCGATGGCAAGCTGCTGTCCGGTTCCTCCGCTGTTTATAAAGGTGTAGCAGATGGTGAATATGCTGTAGGCCTGACCTTTGAAGAAGGCGGCGCAAAATACGTGGCTGACGGTGCGCCGGTTAAGCTGGTTTACATGAAGGAAGGCGTTATCTCCAAGCCGGACGGCATTTACATCATCAAGAATGCGAAGCATATGGAAAATGCCAAGAAGTTCATCGACTTCATCACCAGCAAAGAAGCACAGACCCTCATCACGCAGAAACTCCATCGCCGCAGCGTCCGCGATGACGTAGCCGCACCGGTAGGCCTGCTGCCGAAGGCTGAAATCAAATCCATCACGGATAATGAAGAAGTGGTGAATAAGAACAAGAAAGCATGGCTGGATAAGTTCAAAGATATCTTTACCAGCGTGCAGTAAAGCAAAAGAGTGACGCGACAGGGCAGGGATGGTGGTAACGACTCCGCTGCGCCCTGTGACTAAAATAATTTTTTCCCTTTTATATAGCTTGAAAAGCCAAAACTCGCTACGCTCAGACAGTTGGCTTTTCAAGCTATTTTTAGCGGTAGGGAAAAAATTATTTCTTCACGTCATCGGGCTAACGCTCCGCTGTCACCACCATCCCTGCCCTGTCGCGAAGCAACTGGCGGTGTAATCATTATTGGTGGAGTTTGGCAGTCTGTAAAATAGTTCTTTTCTGTGGTAGAATGAAAGGGCAGTTTATTGCAAAGTGATTGTTGTACTATTATTTTACTTTATGATTCGCAGAAAGGATAAAATATGGATTCCAGTAATTATCGTTGCCCACGTTGTAATAGTGACAATATTTCTTCTTCGCCCTTGGTTTATAAGAGGGGGCACATTATAAATGGCGCATATGACCATAGCACAGATTTGGCTAGAGAGGTTGCTCCGCCGGAGAAACCGCAGGAGCCGGGAGCTGGTTGTATTGCTTGGTTCGTCTATATATCGGTATTTCTTTGTGCGCTTCCTATAGTTGGTTGGATTATTGGACTTTTATTTTTTGATAAACCCTTGCAGGAGGTGGTACCAGCTGTGCTGAACTTTGGACAAGCGCTGCTTGGCCCATTGTTTCTGCTGTTGCTGGTGAGATTAGGTCATCATAGAGAGGTACGGAAGTATAATGAAAAAATGCAGGTGTGGCAGGAGAAATATGATTCATGGACAAAGCAATACATCTGCATGAGATGTGGAAATATCTTTATCAGAGAGTAAATTTTTCGTGAAAGGAGCCCTCACCATGCACCGTTACTTTGAATCCCGTCTGCAGCGCGCATTGTTTCTTTATGCCGTAGTGCCGCTGTTGATTATGGCCTTTATTGGCTCGGTGCTGATGTTTGCCAGCTGGCGTCATTCGGTGGTGGGGATAAATCGGGATGCGCGGGAGCAGGCTGCGGAGAAGCTGGCGGCGGTCAGTGATGATTTTTCCCAGCATGGGGCGGCTACAGCGCATTTTTTGGCCAAGGGCAGGGATATGTCGCGCTGGCAGGAAGATGATGAAAAGCGGGGCGCGGCCTTTGCGCGGCTTTATGAGGATGTGGGCCATACCGGGGCGGATTTTTATGTGGTGGATAAGGATGGGGATGTGCTTCTGGGCAGCCGAGAGAAACTGCCCAAGGGCATCCTGCCGGTGAAGAAACATTGGGGCATATGGCAGCGGCTGGGGAAGGAACCCTTTACCGTCTGTCAGGAATTTTTGCCGGCGCCCATGGGGCAGGATTTGCTCTGCGGGCGGGCTATCGTGGTGGATGGTGAAGTGGCCGGCTATCTGCTCTACGACATTCCGGCGGCTTATTTGAACAGTCTGGCCAGCGACAGTTGGGTGCCCATGCTGCTCACCGACCATTTCGGCAATGTCCGGCTCGAAAAGAGCGGGGAACGCTTCATGGAAAGCCGCAAGCTGTTGGGCGAATTTGCCACGGCAGATAATGAACTGGTGAAAAAAGGCAAAGAAATTTTCTATGTGACCAGTACCCCTGTTCCCTTTGGCGGAGAGGAGTACCGCCTCTATGCCGTGACCCCTGTCACGGATTTGCTGGTGCGCTACATTATCGGCGCTGGGGCCATTGTGCTGGCGGTGCTCTTGATGATTCCGCTGATTCTGCGCAGCGTCCGCCGGGAGAGTAAGCTGACCGCGCAGGCTTTGGACCACCTCACCACCATTGCAGAACTCAGGGAGCTCGAATCCCAGTTCAATCCGCACTTTCTCTTTAATACGCTAGAAAATATCAAATTCATGGTGCGCCTTGACCCTGGCGCGGCTACGGAAATGATTATGGCGCTGTCGGCGCTTCTGCGCTACAGCATTGCCGAAGATGGGCGGCAGGTGGCTTTGCAGGAGGACATCAAGTATCTGGCAAGCTATATGAAAATCCAGAAGTACCGCTTCGGCAGCCGTCTGGATTTTACGATGGAGATTGATAAGCGGGCGGAGACGGTGCCTGTGCCGAAACTACTGTTCCAGCCGCTGCTCGAAAACGCCATAAAATACGGCGAGGATGAAGAGGGCAATCTGCGAATTAACTTCCGCATCGAGTGGCAGGAGAGCCAGCTGAACGTGCGGGTAAAGGACGCAGGCGGCGGTATCGCGCCTGAGAAGCTGGCCGAGCTGCAAGCGCTCTTGCAGAGCAGTGCCAACAACAGCAGCCACAAGGGCCTGTTCAATGTGCAGCGGCGGCTGCAGCTCTTGTACGGCGAGGCATGCGGCCTTAAAATCGACTGTCCGGCAACGGGGGGCACGGAGATTCATCTGTGCCTGCCCCTGCTCAAAAAGGAGTCACAAGATGCTTAGTTTGGTGATTGTGGAAGACGAAGAAATTATCCGCCGTGGGCTGGTGTGTACCATTGACTGGCTGAAACTGGGGGCCAGAGTGGTGGGCGAGGCCGCCAACGGGCGGGAGGCCCTGCGGGTGATTCAGGAAACCAGCCCGGATGTGGTGCTGACGGATATCAAGATGCCCGTGATGGACGGCATTGCTTTGACGGAAGCGCTGAAAGCCGAGAAAAATCCGGCCAAGGTCATCTATCTGACCAGCTATGCGGATTTTTCCTATGCGCAGACGGCCCTGCATTTAGACGTCTGCGACTATCTGCTGAAACCGGTCAACGAAGCGGATTTAGCCAAGGCGCTGGCCAAAATTGACAAGTCAAAAGAACCGGCAGCAGAGGAAGCGTTCTCTTGGGACGAGGGCTTAAAGGCGGCCTATCATACGGGCAACCCCTATGTGCAGGCGGTGCTCAAGCGCATCGAAGCGGGCTATCAGGGGCGGCTAAGCAGCGAGGCCATTGCCGCAGAATTGGGCGTTTCGTCCAGCTACCTTTCCCGCAAGCTCAAAGAAGAAACGGGGCAGACATTTGGGAATCTTTTGACCCAGTATCGCTTGCAGCGGGCCATTGAAATGCTACAGGCGGGCACCTGGCGGGTCTACGAGGTGGCCGAGCAGACAGGCTTTGGCGAGTACAAGAACTTCACGCAGATGTTCAAGAAATATCTGCATACCACGCCCAAGGCCTTTATGCAGGAAATCACCGTGGGTATAAAACTGTAAGGAGCAAAAGATTATGGGTAAATATACAGGCAAAATGATTATTTCCGATTTGGACGGCACGTTGATTCCGCGGGGCGGCGTGATTTCTGCGGAGAATAAAGCGGCCATTCAGGCCTTTGTGGATGGCGGCGGCCGTTTTGCCATTGCCACGGGGCGCACGCCTGAAGCGGCGGCAGGTTATGTGGAAGGACTGCCGATAAATGCGCCGTCCGTGTTCTTCAACGGGGCCATGCTCTATGACTGGGCGACCAAAAAAGTGCTCAAGACCATGCCGCTGACGGCAAAGGATACGGAAAATCTCTGGCCGGCCTTTGCTGCGCGCGCATTGGCAGAATTTCCCGAGGCCTGCATCGAGGTCTATACGGCAGATAACTGCCATATCGTTACGCCGGAGGCGAACGACGACCCGCGTCTGCCGCACGAATATTACCGTTATGCGCATACGGAGCTCAATAAACTTACGGACACGGCCAAGACACCGTGGCTCAAATTCTTTGCCTGCGACAAGCACGCGCATTTGGAAAAATATGTGCAGCTTGCCGAGCAGATGGGCGTAGCAGCGCTGGCTAACGGCTTCTACTCCGAGGACAATTACTATGAGTTCGTGTCCAAAGACGTGTCCAAAGGCTCCATGGTGGCGGCTATCCGCGAACAGCTGCCGGGCATTGAAATCATTGCCTGCGGCGATTACCTCAACGACAATGAAATGCTGGCAGAAGCCGATATGGGCATTGCTCCGGCCAACGCCCATGAGGATACGAAAAAAATTGCTGACCGTGTCGGCTGCTCAGTGGAAGAACACCTGCTGGCGTGGATTGTGAACAATATTGCCTGATACAAAATTCCCTGTGTGCTATCGACAGTCACACAGGGATTTGTTATACTTGGAATTGATTTGTAAAGGTGAGATAAGGAGAATTACATGATCAAGTTGATTTTGTCCGATATGGATGGTACTTTGCTGGATGAAAATGGTCAGCTGCCGCAGGAATTTGACGAGGTGATGGATGCGCTTCATGCCCGGGGCGTGCAGTTTGCGCCTGCTAGTGGACGGCAGTATTTTTCCCTGCTGAAAAGCTTTGAGAAGTACGAGGATAAGTTTATCTTCGTCAGCGACAATGGCACCATCGTGCGCCAGCATGGGGAGGAACTCTTTTCTGATATCATCGATAGGGACCTGGCGCGGGAGATTTACAACAGCGTCAACGAGATAGATGGCATCTACAACGTGTTCTGCGGCAAGGAGACGGTGTACCTCCTGCGCGGCAAGCAGCCCGAGGAACAGATGGGCGAGCTCAAGAAGTATTTCCGCGCAGTGGAAATCGTGGACAGCTTTGACGATATTCCTGACGAACCCATCAAGATTTCCTTCTTCACTCCCGATGGGGATGCCTCGGAGAAGATTTATCCGCTGTTTGCCAAGTATTACGATTCCATGCAGGTGGTGCTGGCTAGTGCCTACTGGGTGGATGTGACCAACAAGGGCGCCAACAAGGGCATGGCAGTGAAAGCCCTGCAGAAACGCCTGGGCCTCAAGCCGGAGGAATGTGCGGTGTTTGGCGATTATATGAACGATTTGGAAATGATGGGCGCGGCGTACTACAGCTACGCCATGGAAAATGCCTATCCGCCGGTAAAGGAAGCGGCACGGTTTGTAGCACCGAGCAATGCGGAGCACGGGGTGATGAAGACCATCCGCGGCTTTATTGAGCAGGGCTTGTGCTGAGCTAGGAATAGGGAATAAGGAAAGGCGATGCCGGTGGTGGGCATCGCCTTTTGTAATGGGTATGCAGGAAATTCTTTATTTTTTGCAGTTTGCAGCGACGATTTCGTAGGTTGCCTGCTTATTGTGATTCATCCAGTATTCAACGGCCCAGTTTGCCTGTGCATAAGTGATGGAAATTTCCTTGCCGTCTTTATTTTTGATAAAGAACTTATCTTTGGCAAAGAAACCATAATCCGTACGCATGCCTGCCTGATTGTAGATTCGTTCATCATGCTTGTTGGAGTCAAAGGTACCACCGTTTACTTGGTTGAGCTGTTCGTTGGCCAGTTTATTGGTGAGGATTTCTTTCGTCATGATAATACACTCCTTTTCATTTCGCTATAGTTGTTTTTATTTCTCTACATATTTGTTTAAGTCCTCATTGGGGACTGGTTCGCCGGTATCGTAAGTTTTCTTCGGGACTGCATCCTTGTCTACATATGGATTTAAGTCGGTGTTGGGAACGGCCGGATTGCCTTTCGGTTTCTTTAGGGTTTCTTGTATCTGTTCAATTACAGGCGGTAAGATAATGGGAGCGACAATCTTGAGGATGGGACCGATGGGGATTGCGCCGCCGTTCACTTTGCCAAGCTGTTCGTCGTTTATCGGATTCTGTTTGAGAAGATTTTGTCTGGTCATTGTAATCATCACCTTTCGCTCTTGGTAATTTCTTTTTCTGTTCTTTATATCCGTGAGATTGAAAAGTGTGTGGCCTTTTTGAAAAAAATTTTTGAAAAAAAATTAAGCCCGGTGGCTGATATGCTTTTCCGTCGCGTTAGACAAGTTTGCCTAAGCTGCGGGAAAGTTTTATCAGCCACCGGGCTTCTTAATGTATCGAAGTTAAATTGTAATTATAGATTGAGCTCCACCACATCTACACCGCTATGACGTATGGCATCCAGTTCGTTGGAGGGCGCCCCTTTGCAGGTAATCAGGCAGTTGACCTGATTGACATCGGCGCTATGGAAGTTGTGCTCGCGCCCGATTTTGCTGTTAGCAGCCAGCACATAGCGTTTCCCCTGACAGCGGCGCAGCATGGTTTCATTCACGGCGGTTTCGGGGAGTACCGATGTGGTAATGCCGCCCTCGGCGCTGATGCCGCCGACACCTATAAAGGCCTTGTCGGCGATGATTTTGGTCAGGGTGTGCAGGGCGAACTCGCCGACGAGGGATTTGCGGCGCTGATAGATTTCGCCGCCGGTCATAATGATTTCCACCTGCGGGTCATGGGGGTGGCCTACGGCAAAGCCGTTATTGGTCACCACGATGACGTTTTTCCCTTTTAAGTAGTCGAGCATCAGCAGGGCTGTGGAACTGGAATTAATGAAGATGGTATCGCCGTCTTCCACCAGCTCGGCCGCATAGCGGGCGATAATGTGTTTTTGTTCTTTATCTTCAGCTTCACGGTTGTCTGTGGGGTTGTCTTCCTCCCGCAGGGATTCTTCTAATAAGGTAGCACCGCCATGAAACCGTTCAATTAAGTTCTGTTTTTCAAACATTACCAAATCCCGGCGGATGGTGGTGGGGGAGACATTCAGCTTCTGGGCTACCGTTTCTACATCGATGGTCTTTTCCTCCCGCAGTTCCTTTAACAAGGCCTGCTGGCGCTTGAAGACTACGCTTTTGCTATTTTTCATGGAGAAAACCTCCTTGGCGTATTATTCCTTATTATTTGCGTTGTGAGCAGGTTATGCTCTTATACGCTTGATTCTATTATAAAACGTAAATGAGCATAAATCAAGGACAAATGTGACCGATAAATGATTATTTTATGGATGAAATAAAGAAAGAAAGTCGTTTTACGAAAAAATAATTAAAAAAAGACTTGAAATAAGCGTAAATGTGGTGTATGATATGAGCATAAAATGATTTAGACCAATAACGAACATAATAAAGGGGAAAACGACGTAAAAATGTTCGTTATGCTTATTTACAGTATTAGGAGGGGCAAAATGAGCAAGATTAGTGAGATGACAAGAGAATCCTGGATTAACAGCACGTTCCCGGAATGGGGCACCTGGCTCGTTGAGGACATCGAGCAGGCGGTCGTTTCGGAAGGTCAGGTTTCCATGTGGTGGCTGGGCTGCACGGGCGTTTGGTTCAAGACGCCGGGCGGTGCCAACGTAACGGTTGACCTCTGGTGCGGCAATGGCAAGCGCACCCATGGCGATGGCAAGATGAAGGTTGGCCACCAGATGGCAAATATGTGCGGCTGCCGCACGATGCAGCCAAACCTCCGCAACGTGCCGTTTGTCATTGACCCCTTCGCTTTCAAGCATGTGGATGCAGTGCTCGCCACCCATTACCATCAGGACCATATGTCCGCTGAATGGGCCGCACATGTCATCAACAGCGGCATGACCACGACGGATGAAACCGGCAAGGAAATTCCGGTTCCGTTCATCGGCCCCGAAAAGAGCGTGGAAACTTGGGTAAAATGGGGCGTACCTCGTGAGCGCTGTCAGGTCGTAAAGCCGGGTGACACGATTAAGATTAAGGACATCGAAATCATCGCGCTCGACAGCTTCGACAGAACCTGCATCGTAACCACGGACAGCACCGGCCCGGACAGAGAAGAACTCACCGGCAAGTGCCCGACGGACATGGACGAAAAAGCAGTTAACTACCTCCTCAAAACCCCGGGCGGTAATATTTACCACTCCGGTGACAGCCACTTCTCCATTTACTTTGCAAAACACGGCAAGGATTACGACATTGATGTGGCCTTCGGTTCCTTCGGTGAGAACCCGATTGGCATGCAGGACAAGATGACTTCCATCGACGTGCTGCGCATGGCCGAAAACCTCCAGTGCAAGGTTGTCGTTCCTATCCACTGGGATGTATGGACGAACTTCCAGGCTGACTGCGAAGAAATCAAGGTTCTTTACGATTTCAAGAAAGACCGCAACGAATACAAGTTCCATCCCTTCTTCTGGCAGGTGGGCGGTAAGTACACTTACCCGCAGGATAAGGATAAGCTCTACTACCATCATCGCCGGGGCTTCGAGGATTGCTTCGAGCATCCGCAGAATATCCCGTTCCGTTCCTGCTTGTAATCTGAAAGGTGATCGTAAATGTTCAAAGAATTTGTGGAGAAAAAACACTATTCCTTCCATGAAGGGTTCGATGACTGGCGTGACGCGGTTCGTGCAGCCTGCGCACCGCTGCTGGCTGATGGCACCATCGAGAAGGAATATCCCGAAATCATCATTGAAAAGGTGGAGGAGCTTGGCCCTTACATCGTCATTGCCCCGAACATCTGCATTCCGCATGCAGAGCGCGGCCGTGGCGTAAACGATACGGCTATGTGCTTCATGAAGACGGAAAAGCCGGTCAGCTTTGACCCGAATGACCCGGATAAAGATGCCCGCATCTTCGTGGTGCTCGCGGCAACGGATGATGAAGTCCACCTCAACAATCTGATGGCACTTTCCGAAACCTTATCCGATGAGGATATTGTAGCAAAAGTTCTGGAAGCTAAGACGCCGGAAGATTTGCTGAAAATCGAGGAATAAAAGCTATGTGGCGAGGGGAGACGGGGTTCTCCCCTCAGGGGAAAAGAAAATGAAAGTGGGGAAATAGCTAGTTATGGAAATGTTATTATCCGTTTGGGAATTTTTCCAAAACAACATCCTGACGAAACCGGCCTTCTTCATCGGCTTTATCGTCTTTGCCGGTTACGCTCTTTTGGGCAAGAAATGGTATGAATGTCTGGCGGGCTTCATCAAAGGTACGGTTGGTTACATGATTTTGAACGTAGCCAGCGGCGGCTTGGTTGGCAACTTCCGTCCGGTGCTTGCAGGGCTCAAGGACAGATTTGAACTCTCCGCAGCGGTTATCGACCCGTACTTCGGTCAGGCAGCTGCCCAGGCTTCGGTAGAAAATATAGGCCGTTCCTTCTCGATGATGATGATGGTTCTGCTGATTGCATTCACCATGAATATCCTTTTGGTATTGTTCCGCAGATATACAAAGATTCGTACGCTCTTTATCACGGGTCACGTTATGGTACAGCAGTCCTCCACGGCTCTCTGGCTCGTACTGTTCTGCTTCCCGGGTCTTATGGACCCGCAGGTTGTCGTTATGCTCGGTATCCTTCTGGGTACTTACTGGGCGGTTGCCTCCAACCTCACCGTTGAACCGGTAGCCAAACTCACCGAAGGCGGCGGCTTTGCAACAGGTCATCAGCAGATGTTTGGTATCTTCCTCGTTTCCAAGATTGCCAAGAAAATCGGCAACCCGAAAAATTCTTTGGAAAACCTCAAACTGCCCGGTTTCCTGTCCATCTTTAATGAAAACATGGTAGCAACGGGCGTACTCATGACCATCTTCTTCGGTACGATTATCACGATTCTCGGCCCGGACCTCATGCATCAGATTGATAAGGGCTTCGGTGCTAAGCAGAACTTCGGTTTCTACATCCTCGAAAAATCCTTGAACTTCGCCGTTTACCTGACTATCCTGCAGCTTGGTGTTCGTACATTCGTATCCGAACTCACGAATTCCTTCCAGGGTATTTCCGAAAAACTCCTGCCGGGTTCCGTGCCTGCAGTGGACTGCGCCGCAACCTATGGTTTTGGTCATCCCAATGCTGTAACCTTCGGCTTCCTGTTCGGTGCTTTTGGTCAGTTCCTGGCTATCATGGGCCTGATTGTGTTCAACAGCCCGATTCTGATTATCTCCGGGTTCGTACCCCTGTTCTTCGATAATGCAACCTTTGCTGTATTTGCTAACCGCCTCGGCGGTATCCGCGCTGCAGCCATCATTCCCTTCTGCTCCGGCATCATTCAGGTACTGGGCGGCGGCTTTGCTGCTTACCACTTCACTACTGGTAACTTCGGTGGCTGGCACGGCAACTTCGACTGGGATGCTGTATGGCCGTTCATCGGTGTGATTATGGAAAACTTCCAGTACATCGGTGTAGCAGCAGTTGTTATCCTGCTGCTGTCAATCCCGCAGATTCTCTACGCGAAGAACAAAGATACTTACTTTGTGATTGCCGAGGATTTTGATAAGTACAAGGAAATCCTCGCCAAGAAACAGGGCGTGCCTGTGGATCAGGTAGTTATTGATTAATGCGAGGTGATACTTTTCTTTGGCGCAAAGAAAAGTATCCAAAAGAAAACGCGGACTGAAATCCCATCCGGGGATTTACGTCCGCAGGCGCCCTTCCTTGGGCGCTAGGAGTTACAGATTATTCTAGGTGTAATATAAAGGAGTGCTTGAAAATGGCTAAATTGAAAGTTATCGCTGCATGTGGTTCTGGTATGGGTTCTTCCCAGATTATCAAGATGAAGCTCGAAAAGGTGTTCAAGAAATTGGGCCTTGATGCGGAAATCTATCATACCAACGTGGGCGATGCCAAATCTCAGGCCAACAACTATGATGTGGTGTTCTGCTCCGAATCCCTCGTGGGCACGTTCACCGGCACGAAGGCTAAGGTTATCGGCCTCAAGAATCTGCTGGCAGAAAAAGAAATGGAAGAAAAAATTCAAGCCAATATCGTTGACGCATAAGAAACGTTTGGCAGTACAAAGATAGCCAGAAAAAGTCCGTTGACGAAAACGCCAACGGACTTTTTTATCAAGTGCAGTTTGTGAGGCCGTTCGTGGTAATGGTATCCCGTTTATACGTTGTCAGGGGTTCACGGGGGAGTAATTTTTCTGTTTTCCGCTAAACGACCCCCTCGTAAAAGAAAGATGTCCAGGTACTTGCGCCGGGCAGGCCAACGGCGCTGCTTTCAGCGTATTTGCTTAGCTGATTTCTATAGGGGCCGGCCTTCACTTCGTTCAGGCAGTCGCTCCCTACAGAAAAATCACTCCCCCGTAAACCCCAAGTTACGACGTGCACAATCGGCGAGAACTCGTTGCTCCCGGAACAAGAACATCGATGTACTTGCTCCTTGTCATTGTGAAAATGTCATTTTA